>JBFWXO010000008.1:0-143867 GCA_050187355.1 Vicinamibacterales bacterium | reverse complement strand
GAGCCCAGCTGAATCATCTCGGTGAAGACGCTGCCCGGATCGGCGAATCCGAGCAGGCGCTCGCCCACCAGCAGGTGTGCGGTGGACGAGATGGGCAGGAACTCGGTGAGCCCCTGCAGGATCCCCAGGAGTGCGGCGGCCAGCAGCGTCACGTGCCGGTCGGCTCGCCGCGTCCTAGGACCGCCGCGCGGTGGCGGCCTTGACCTTCACGGAAGCGCCCGAGGTCGCGGAGGCGCCGGCGCCCTGGCGATTGCCCAGGATGATCGCGATGGCCGCCGCGATGAACACGGTCGAATACGTGCCGCTCACGATGCCGACGAGCATCGTGAACGCGAAGCCGTGGAGCACCTCGCCGCCGAAGATGAAGAGCGCGAGCACCGCCAGGAACGTGGTGCCCGCCGTGATGACCGTCCGGCCCAGCGTCTGGTTGACGGCCGTGTTCACGACCTTCTCGAGCGAGTCACGGCGCATCGAGCGCATGTTCTCGCGCACGCGGTCGAAGATCACGATCGTGTCGTTGACGGAGTAGCCGGTGATGGTCAGCAGGGCCGCCACGATGTTCAGCGACAGGTCGTAGCCGAAGAACGCCAGGAACGCCAGCGTGACGAGCACGTCGTGCAGCGTGGCGGCGATGGCGCCCAGGGCGAAGGCCGGCCGGAACCGGAAGGCGATGTACACCGTGATGCCGATGATGGACGCGAGCGTCGCGTAGATGCCCTTCAGCTGCAGCTCGCGGCCGATGACGGGCCCGACGATCTCCTGCGACAGGATGTCGAAGGACGGCAGACCGGCGGCCCTCAACGCGTCGACGACGGCCTTGGCACCCAGCTCCAGGCTGGTGCCTTCCTCCTGCGCGAGCTCGGGCAGGCGGATGAGCTTCGCGTTGTCGGCGGGATCCCCGTAGCTCTGGATCACCTTCTCGCCCGGCACGGAGTCGAGCGCGCCGCGGACGGCGTCGTCGCTCACCGGCTGCGTGAACTTCGCCACGACGATCGTGCCGCCGGTGAAGTCGATGCCGAGCGGCATGCCGCGCGTGAGGATGAAGGCCACGCCCGCCAGGATGACGACGCCTGACAGGGTCAGCGCGTGCCAGCGCCACTTGATGAAGTCGTAGTTGGTGTTTTCGAAGAGTCGCATGGCGTCAGATGCTCATCGTCGCGGGCTGCTGGCGGCGGGACAGGAACATCTCGAACATCGCGCGCGAGACGAACACGGCGGTGAAGACGTTCGAGAGCAGACCGATCGTCAGGGTGGTGGCGAAGCCGCGGATCGGGCCCGTGCCGAACTGGAACAGGAAGGCCGCCGAGATGAGCGAGGCGACGTGCGTGTCGACGATCGTCCAGAAGACCCTGTCGAAGCCGGCGGCGACCGCCATCTTCGGGCCCTTGCCGGCGGCCAGCTCCTCCTTGATGCGCTCGAAGATGAGCACGTTGGAGTCCACGCCCATGCCGATGGTGAGGATGAAGCCCGCGATGCCGGGCAGCGTCATGACCGCGCCGGCGTAGGCCATCATGCCGAGCAGCAGCACGAGGTTGATGGTGATGGAGACGAAGGCGTTGAACCCGGCCAGCTTGTAGTAGACGACCATGAAGAGCAGGACGAACAGCAGCCCGCCCGTGGAGGCGTAGACGCCCGCCCGCACCGAGTCGGCACCCAGCGACGGGCCGACGGTGCGCTCCTCGAGATAGGTCAGCGACGCCGGCAGGGCGCCCGAGCGCAGGACCAGGGCCAGGTCCCCGGCCTCCTGCTGCGTGAAGTTGCCGGTGATGCGGCCCTCGCCGTCGATGCGCGACTGAATCTGCGGGGCCGAGTAGACACGGCCGTCGAGCACGATGCCGAGCTGCCGGTTGATGTTCGCCTGCGTGAAGGCGCCGAACTTGGCCGCGCCCTCGTTGTTCAGCGAGAAGCTCACCGCAGGCCGGTTGTTCTCGTCGAGGCTGGGCCGCGCGTTTCGCAGGTCCCGGCCCGTCACCGCCGCCACCCGCCTGACGGCGTAGTAGACGGTCGCGGGCGGAGCGCCCGCGGTCCCCTCGCTGCGGCCGGGCAGAATCTGGATGTCCGGCGGCACGTTGTTCGAGTACGCCTGCCGCGCCGCGGCTTCATCGGCGAACGGCCCCTGCTCGACGAGCTTCAACTCGAGGAGCGCGGTCGAGCGGATGATCTCCTTCGCGCGGTTGACGTCGGTCACGCCCGGGAGCTGCACCAGAATCTGGTCGTCCTCGCTGTGGCGGGCGACCAGCGGCTCGGCGACGCCGAGCTCGTTCACCCGGCGCTCGATGGTCTGGAGCGCCTGCGTGACCGTCTCCTGGCGGAGCTGGTTCACCACGTTCGGCTTGAGGCGGAACGTATAGTCGGCGACGGTCTGCGACCGGTCGTAGCTCAGGTCCACGTCCGCCAGCGCCTGCCGGAACTGGGCGTCCTGGGCCGACGGGACGCCCGTGACCCTGAACTCCGCAGGACCGGTCACGGTCACGCCCCCGACGGGAATGTTCAGGTTGCGGAGGCTCTCGCGGAGCCGGTCGGCGGTGCTCTCGGTCTCGACGCGCAGCGCGTCGTCGGTCTGCACCCGCATGACCAGGTGCACGCCGCCTTTGAGATCGAGCCCGAGCCTCACCTTTTCCTGGGGTGGCGTGAACGCCCAGATCGCGAGGGCGACGACCCCGAGGATCGTCAGGAGTTTCCAGCGCAGGTTCTTCGACATGATTGTTGCCGCCCGTCGGGCGCAGCCCCCCTGTGGCCGCCGCGCCTGCCATCGCCTCGGCCTGCGTGACGCACGGTCAGGCCCCGGCCCCGGCTTCTGGCCGGGCGAGAATTATCCATTATGCGCCGGGCTCCCTGTCGAGTCGAGGGCGTTAATGTCAACGAGACCAGGGGTTCGGGGCTATACCCTACACCTTTGGGCCCCTGTACGTCGCTCAGGGAGGCTCCGACTCAGTGCCCGGAGGGCTCCGAGACCTTCCGGGCCACCACTATGTACGCAGGACAGTGGGGGGCGACGGCTTTCAGGGTGGACAGCGGTTCGACCAGCCTGGCCAGCGGCGACCGGAACGCCGTGGCCGTGTCGAACCGATGGGCCAGCTGCCACCAGCCGATGCCGACGGTCCGCTCGATCCGCAGCCCGGCCGGTTCGACCAGGGCCGTGAGCTTCGCGAGGTCCAGGTCGGCGTGGTCCTCGTAGCGTCCGGTCGCGCGCTGGAGCGCCGCCCGCCAGGACCCGGCGTTCCGATGGTTGTTGAAGACGAAGTAGCCGCCGACCGCGAGGTGACGCGACACGGCACGGAAGACCGCCCGCCGCAGGTCGTCCTGGGCGTTGCCGAAGAACCGGAAGGCCGTCACCATCGTGAAGTCGGACTCGTCGAGCGGCTGCGACGTGATGTCGCGAATCACGAACTTCGTCCGCGGGCACTTCCGCGCGGCCTCCGACACCATCGACGCCGAGACATCCACGCCCCTGGACTCGCGGGCCAGCGGCTCGACGATGGACGTGATGCGCCCGGTACCGCAGGCGAAGTCGAGGTACTTCGGCACGCCGTCGGGAAACAGTCCGGTCACGAGACGCGGCAGCAGTACGGCCTCGCGCTCGGTCATGAACGAATTGAACGCGCCGTCCGCGATGGCGCAGTCGTAGTCGGCGCCCTTGGCGAGATGGGATCGCCGGTAGTCGTCACTCACGGCCGTCATCTCCGGGCCTGGACACCAAAGGCGCGCTCGTACCGGCCGGGGTCGCGAGCGAGGTCGCGCAGGTGATCAAGGTAGGTCAATCTTATCGCGGCACGAGCCGGTCGGCCGACCGTGTCGGCGATCGCCGCGAGCAGAAAATAGGCGAAAAACGCAGTCTTCTGCTTCGGCGTGAAGGTGGCGGCGTCGGGCGCGCCGGCCATGCACGCCGCGAGGTCCGCGGTCAAGTCGTGCCACGCGCCATGACGGCTCGCATGCAAGTGGATCGAGCAGGCCAGGGCACAGGCGTCGAGCATCGGGACCTGGCGCCTGCCGAAGTCGTCGAGGTCCAGCACGCCGAGCCGGCGGTCGTCCACGAGCAGGTTGTTCAACACGAAATCGCCGTGCTGCCAGGTGGCGGGCACGGGCCCCAGCTTGTCCAGCACGGCCGCCGCTTCCTCGATCGCGGTTTGTCCGGGCTGGCCGGCGGGGTCGAGCGCGTCCCCCAGCGACGCCGCCAGCGCGCGCAGCGACTGGCCGAAGGACGCGGACGTCACCACCCACTCCGGCTCGGAGGCCACGGCCTCCTGGAACTTCCGCAGCTGTTCCACGCATCGCGCGCGCAGGGCCGTCCAGTCCTCGGGCGATCGCATGCGGGTGGACAACCGGAACCACGGCAGGCCGGGCAGCCCGTCGACGAGCAGCAGCGCGCGCCCGGCATCGAGGGGCAAGATCCCGAGGGGCCGTGCGATCGCGTCCGGAAGCAGCGCGTACAGCCTGGACGCCAGCGCGCGCCGATGCTCGAGGGCGTCGGGCGCGCCCAGCTTGGCGACGTACTTCGGGTAGGCCCGATCGGGGCCAAACACCAGGAACGTCGGGTCGGTGGTCTTGACGAACGCAAGGGTGAACGTGGACGCGGTCCCGGCGGGGAGCCCGCAGCCGCGCGCGACGATGTCGGCCAGGTCCAGCATCACCCGCGCTCCCCGACCACGAGCAGGAGTTCGGCGCTGGTCGAGACGCCGCTCACGGACCGGAGCGCCCGCTTGGCGGCTCGTGTCAGCGTCGAACCGCCGCCCGTGTCGAACACGACGCACTCTTCCGCGTAGCGCTGCGCCGGGTCGCCGAGTTCGTAGACCAGGAACAGCGCCTCCGCGCCAGGAACGCCGGCGAACGTCCGGATCCGCCCCGCGCCCGCGGCCGAGAGCCGGCGGCGCGCGCGCGCCACCTCGCGACGGCAGCCGGCGAGCGCCCGGATGCGGGCAGCCGTCCCCGGCGGACGCAACGGCACCGGAACGGCCAGCCGTTCGCCGGCGGCAAGGGCAGCCGCGAGGAGCGGGAGTTCGTCGCCGGCGCCGGCGACCTTGAGGCGTCGGGGGTTCGCGCCGAAACCCGCCGGTCCCGGGCTGCCGACCTCCCCGCCGAGTACGGCCACCATCTCGTCGAGGAGCTGGGACGCGTCCATGTCCCGGGTCAGGACCGCCCCGCGCGGCGAGGCGGAGGCGGAAGCGGGGTCAGCGCCCTTCGGACGCCACGGGCGGCTGCCCCTGGAGTCCCGCGATGGCGCTCCTGGCGACCTCGACCCGCACGTTGGCGGCGACCTGCAGGTGGACCGACTGCTCTTCGAGCCGCGCCACCGTGCCGTAGAGGCCCCCGGTCGTCACCACGCGATCGCCGACCTTCAGCGCGGCCAGGAACTCGTCGACCTTCTTCTGGCGGCGCTTCATCGGCAGCAGGATCACGAAGTAGAAGATCCCGAGGACCAGGACGAAGGGCACGAACTGCACGAGCGGACTGGCGCCCTGACCGGGCGGCGCCGCGAGCGCGACGAGAGCGGGGATGGAAGGAAGGACGGTCATGACACGACCAGCTGCTGCAGGAACTCCCGCCTGAACGCGGCGAACGTTCCAAGCTGGATAGCGTGACGAATCCGCCGCATGGTGTCAAGGTAGAAGGCCACGTTGTGCACCGTGTTCAGCACGCTGCCCGTGATCTCGCCGGCCATGTAGAGGTGCCGGAGGTAGGCCCGTGAATGGTGCGCGCAGGTGTAGCACTGGCACGCGGCGTCCGGCGGGCGGTCGTCCTCGGCGAAGCGCGCGTTCTTGATGTTGAGCGGTCCCTCGCGCGTGAAGAGCTGGCCGTTCCTGGCGTTCCGCGTCGGCAGGACGCAGTCGAACAGGTCGATCCCCCGGGCCACCGCTTCCACGATGTCCGCTGGCGTGCCCACCCCCATGAGGTAGCGGGGCTTCGCGGCGGGCAGCCGCGGCGCCACGCCGGCGACCACGTCGTACATGACCTCGTTGGCCTCGCCGACGCTCAGGCCGCCGACGGCATAGCCCGGGAAGTCCAGGTCCACGAGCTGCGCGGCACTCTCGGCCCGGAGGTCCGGATAGACCCCGCCCTGGACGATGGCGAACTGCACCTGCGCGCCGTTGGTCGCGCTCCCGCCGTCGACCGGGGCGCCGTCCCGGATCGCCGCATGGCGCTCGCGGCACCGCGCGGCCCAGCGGGTCGTCAGCGCCAGCGACGCGGCGATGGCCTCCCGCGGCGAGGGATGCGGGGGACACTCGTCGAGCACCATCGCGACATCCGATCCCAGGCAGGCCTGGATGTCCACGGCACGTTCGGGAGTCAGCACGTGCCGGCTGCCGTCGAGGTGCGATCGGAACACCACGCCGTGCTCGTCCACCTTGCGGCGGTCGGCGAGGCTGAAGACCTGGTAGCCGCCGCTGTCGGTGAGGATCGGCCGCGACCATCCATTGAAGCGGTGGAGCCCGCCCCGCCGGGCAATCAGCGCGGCGCCGGGACGAAGCTCGAGGTGATAGGTGTTGCCGAGGATGATCTGCGCGCCGGCCTCTTCGAGCATCGCGCCGGTCATCGCCTTCACGGCGCCCTGCGTCCCGACGGGCATGAAGGCCGGCGTGTCGACGGCGCCGTGCGCGGTGGTCATGACACCGGCGCGCGCGCCGCCGTCAGTGTGGGTGACGGTGAATCCGAAAGCCATGCGCCCTGCCGGTTGCTATTATCGCTGCCGTGAAGAAGCTGCGCGTCGGCGTCGTCTACGGAGGGCGGTCGGGCGAGCACGAGATCTCGGTGGCGTCGGCGGCCGCGATCTTCAAGCACCTCGACCGCACGCGATACGAAGCCGTGCCCATCCGCATCGAGAAGGACGGCCGGTGGGTGCTGGCCGACAGGCCCCCGCAGGCGCTGGCGGCGGCTGAGGTCATCGAGCAGGCCAGGGTGAGCGCCGCGCGCGCGCTCAGGCCGGGGCGCGACGCGCTCTTCGTCTCGCACCCGGGCGACGAGGCCCTGGTGACGATCGAGCGGCGGCCGGCGGTGGAGGGACAGGCCACCGACGACGCGGTCGTGACCGGACTCGGCCTGGACGTGGTGTTCCCCGTGCTGCACGGGCCGTACGGCGAGGATGGCACCGTGCAGGGCCTGCTCGAGCTCGGCGACATGGCGTACGTCGGATCGGGCGTGCTGGCGTCGGCGGCCGGAATGGACAAGGCCGCCATGAAGGCGCTCTTCGCCGCCCGGGGCCTGCCAATGGCGCCCTACGGCGTGGTCACGCATTTCGAATGGACGCGCGATCCCGCCGCGGCCGCCCGACGCCTCGAGGGCCTGGGCCTCCCGGTGTTCGTCAAGCCCGCCAACCTGGGTTCCAGCGTCGGCATCTCGAAGGTCAAGACGGCCGGGGAGCTGGCCGCCGCCATGGCGACGGCCTTCGAGTACGACCGCAAGGCCGTCGTCGAGGCCGCCGTGCCGGCCGCGCGCGAGATCGAATGCGGGGTGCTCGGCAACGACGAGCCGGCCGCCTCGGTGCCCGGCGAGGTGATTCCATCCCGCGAGTTCTACGACTACGAGGCCAAGTACCTGGACTCGGGCTCGCAGACCATCGTGCCGGCGGATCTCGACGGCGCCGTCGCCGCCCGCGTGCAGGCGCTCGCCGTCGAAGCCTTCCGCGCCATCGACGCGGCGGGCATGGCGCGCGTGGACTTCCTGCTGTCGCGCGAGACGGGCGAGCTGGTGCTGAACGAGATCAACACCATCCCCGGCTTCACGACCATCAGCATGTTCGCGAAGCTCTGGGACGCGAGCGGCGTGAGCTACGCCGCGCTGATCGACCGCCTGCTCGCGCTCGCGCTCGAACGCCAGGCCGCGAAGCGCCGGCTCCGCACGAGCGCGTTCTGACGCGCGTGCGCCGATCGCCTGTGAGACAGGCGCGCGCACGCGCCGTGTGCGGTTCTGTGAAGTTGACAACGATCTCGCGTTCAGGCGTGGGTGGAAGGCGCTCGGCGATGCAATCCTTTTGACACGCGAGCGTGATTTGTGCTTGACATCGCGATTTTCTCATCCATAATCTACATCTGGTATGAGGGACGCCTACTCAGGCCACCCGTAGTGACGCAGTTGGTGGTTGCCATTCGGCAGAGTCAGGTCCCTTAGGAGGAACAATGGCGAAGAAGGCAAAGAAGGCGGCCAAGAAGGCGGCCAAGAAGACCGCGAAGAAGAAGTAGGCCGTCGGTTGGCCTTCGGGGCGGTTTACCCAAACTGCCCCGGTCTTTCCTCACACCACGAGATCCAAAAATCCACCTTGAAGGGGGGGATACCAAATGGCGAAGAAGGCGAAGAAGGCCGCGAAGAAGGCTGCCAAGAAGACGGCCAAGAAGCGGTAAGATCGCGCGGATTCGCGCTGAAAGTCCAGGGGGCACATCGTGCCCCCTTTTTTCATGTACGGGGGTTCGCGCTCGCCGCTACGGCGTCTTGCCGATCCAGCGTTCGCCGTTCCAGATCCGCACCGACACGATCCGATCCCACGGCACGAGGGCGTCCACCACGTCCATGCCCGCCACCACCTGCCCGAACACCGTGTAGCGCGCGTCGAGGTGCGGCTGCGGCGAGTAGGCGACGAAGAACTGGCTCCCGCCCGTGTCCTTCCAGTCGAGCGCCATGCCCACGGTGCCCCGCAGATAGGGGCGTGTGTTCAGCTCGTCGCGGATGGCATAGCCGGGACCGCCCTCGCCGTCCCCGCGCGGGTCGCCGCCCTGGGCGACGAAATCGGGAACGATGCGGTGCCAGGGAAGCCCGTCGAAGAACCCGCGCGCGGTCAGGGCCGTGAAGCTCGCGACGGTGCGCGGGGCGTCGAGCACGGCGAGCTCGATCCGGAACTCGCCGCGGGTGGTCGACACGTAGGCCTCTGGCGAGAAGGCCGGCGCGATCATCGCGGCCGTGTCGTCCACCGCCGGTTCGACCGGCGCCGGGCCGGGACGGACGGCGGTCACCGGCGAAGCCGACGATCCGTCCGACAGGAGCGCGGCCGCGCGAACCCTCACGGCCCAGTCGCGATCGTCCAGGGCGGCCTGGAGCACCGGCGTGGCCGCTGCGCGGTCGACGGCGGCCAGGGCGGCAAGGATGGCGGCCCGGCCGACGTAGGTCGCATCCGACGCGGAGGCGTCGTACGCCGCTTTCAGGGCGGCAGCCGCCCCGGCCGGTTTCAATGCGGACAGCCCCCTGGCGCCCGCGAGGCGGACGCCCACATCGGGATCGGAGAGCGCGGCCACGAGCCGCTTGTCGATGCCAGGCGTCTTGTTCGCGGTCATGGCCGCGAGTGCGGCGGCCTTCACTTTTGGGTCGGCGTCGTTCGCCAGCTGCTCCAGCCGGAGCGACGCGCGGTCGGCGGGCAGGCGGCCGAACGTGGACGCCAGAGCCGCCCGCACGCTCCACTCCGGGTCGACGTCGATGCCGGACATCGCCGTCATGAACATCTCGGGATCCACCCGCGCGAGCGCGGCCTGGGCGGCGGCGCGCAGCGGCGCCCACCTGTCTTCGAGATAGTCCAGGAGCGGTTCGGCGGCGGCCGGATCGGCGATGGCGCCAATCGCCGCGGCGGCTTCCAGCCGGAGGGTGCTCTCCGAGGGGCCGGCCATCAGGGCCATCAGCGCGGCCGTCGACCGGCGATCGGCAATCGCCGCGAGTGCCCGTACGGCCTGGACGCGCACGCCGAAGGGCTGGGCGGCATCGCCGGCCATCGATTGGAGCGCGGCCCTCGAATCCGCATCCTTCAGCGCCCCCAGGCCGCGCACGGCGAACGCGCGCGTGGTCGCGCCGCCGCGGGTCAGCCATGTCCTCAGCGTGGGCAGGGCACCGGGTCGTGCCAGGCGCTGCATCGCGAAGGCCATGGGCCACCAGTCACTGGCCGGCAGCCCGTCGGGCCCGATGACGACGGCCCGCAGTTCGTCGAAGGCGTCGAGGCGGACCAGGGCGTAGACGCCCAGGCGCACGGCGTCGACCGCCGGCGCGAGCGTGGCCGACTCGTCGTCGGGGTCCAGCCCGGCCAGCACGCCCGCCCGGACGTGCGCGGCGGCCATGCCCGCGATCGACCCGGCCGCCGGCTTGTGTCCAATGAGGCCCAGGGCCTCGGCGGCCCGCCCCTGCACTCTCGGGTCGGCGTCGGACAGCGCCGGCAACAGCGCCGGCGCGGCGGCCCCGTCGCCGAGGAGCCCGAGCGCGAAGGCCGCCATGGCGCGGACATCGGGGTCAGGGTCGTCTGCCAGCAGCGCCACGAGCAGCGGGACGCCGTCGGCGAGGCCGACGCGTCCGATGGCCAGCGCGGCCCGGCGGCGAATCCGCCCTTCCGCGTCCGTCAGCAGCGGCGGCAGCGCGCGGACGGCCGCGGGCTCCAGCGTCTCGTCGGACAGCACGCGGCGATCCTCCAGGTGGAGGATCGCCGTCATCTTCTCCTGGTAGGTCGGCGGCGGCGGCGCCGTGACCGGGGGCGGCGCCGTGGCACAGGCCGCCGCGATCACGGCCGCGCCGGCCGCGAGCACCGCGGCCACGGCGAGCCGCGCCGGCAGGTGGCGGACGGGGGCGGCTGCTGGGCGGCTGGCCTCGTCCATGCGCAGCCTCAGTGCCCGGTCGGCGTGTTCGACGGGTCGAGTGAGACGTGCCGGAGCGTCGCCTCCTGCACCCGCGACTCCACGATGTTCACGCCGATGCCCGGTCCCGTGGGCACCGCGATGGTGCCGTCCGGCGCGACCTCGATCCCGGGCTCGATCAGATCCGGCACGTAGTAGCGCTTGCTCGCGGCGATGTCGCCGGGGAGCGTGAAGTTCGGCAGGCTCGCCAGGTGGATGTTGTGCGCGCGGCCGATGCCCGACTCCAGCATGCCGCCGTGCCACACGGGAATGCCGTGGGCCTGGCAGAGGTCGTGGAGGGCGATCGACTCGCCGTGCCCGCCCACGCGGCCGGGCTTGACGTTGATGATCCGGCACGCCTTGGCCTCGATGGCGTCGCGCGCGATCCGGACGGTGTGGATGGACTCGTCGAGGCAGATCGGCGTCGCGATCTCCTTCTGCAGCTGCACGTGGTCCATCACGTCGTCGTACTCGAGCGGCTGCTCGATCATCATCAGCTTGTAGCGATCGAGCCCGGCCAGGTGCGGGCCGTCGGTGACCGAGTACGCCGCGTTGGCGTCCACCATGAGCTGGATGTCCGGGAACTTCGCCCGCACCGCTTCCACGGCGTTCAGGTCCCAGCCCGGCTTGATCTTGATCTTGATGCGCCGGTACCCCGCCGCCAGTTCCTTCTCCACCTTCGCGACGAGCTGGTCGAGCGAGTCCTGGATGCCGATCGACACGCCCGACGCGATGCGATCCCGTGTGCCGCCGAGCACCGCCGACAGCGGCTTGCCGACGATGCGGGCGTAGAGATCCCAGGCGGCCATCTCGACGCCGGCCTTCGCCATGTTGTGGCCGCGCACCCGCTTCAGCGCCGGGAACACGTCGCGGGGGTGCTCGAAGGTCTGGCCGACGATCCGGGGGGCCAGGAACTCGGTGACGATGTGCCAGGCCGTCTCGGTCGTCTCCGAGCTGTAGTAGGGGTGGGCTTCGGCCACGGCCTCGCCCCATCCGACCTGTCCCTCGCCCTCGAGCCTGAGGAGGAGGAACGTCCGGTCGTACGACCGGCCGAAGCTGGTCTCGAAGAAGTGAGCGAGCGGGAGTCGGAGCAGGCGGACGTCGAGGCGATCGATCTTCACAGGCGCGGCATCTCCACGGCCCTCCACCATACCATGCGGATCGGGGCCCGAATCGGGCTGCTATACTCCCCGCGCGTGGCTCATCGCCATATCGCCATCGACGGACCGATCGGCTCGGGGAAGACACGCCTGGCCGAGCGGCTCGCCGCCAAGCTCGAAGGCACGGCGGTGCTGGAGCGGGACAGCAATCCCTTCCTCGCGGACTTCTACGCCAACCGTCCGGGGGCGGCCCTCCAGGCGCAGCTGTTCTTCCTGCTGAACCGGCACCGGCAGCTGTCGTCGCTGCAGCAGGGCGACCTGTTCCAGCACTCCGTCGTGTGCGACTACGTCTTCGACAAGGACAAGATCTTCGCGTTCCTGAATCTCGACGACAACGAGTTGTTCATCTACCAGCGCCTGTTCGACCTCCTGGCGAAGGACGTGCCCCCGCCGGACCTCGTGATCTATCTCCAGACGCCGACCGACGTGCTGCTCGCCCGGGCGGCGGGGCGCGAGCACGAGACGGAGGACGACACGCCGCGGCCCGACGCCGAGTACCTGCGGGAGCTCAACGAGGCGTACCAGCACTACTTCTTCCACTACACCGCGACGCCGCTCCTGGTCGTCGAGACGTCGCAGTTCGATCCCGAGCACGACGACGAGGCCCTCGACGATCTGGTGAAGCAGGTCCAGACCCTCACGCACGGCACGCGGTACTACGTCCCCCGCACCCGCCGCTGAGGCCCGGCGCGCCCGCCCCTGGCGGCCCGTCCCGCTGATACACTGAGTTTGCATGGCGTGGTTCAAGAAGACGCGCAGGCCGATCACGGCGTCCACGGCCCCCAGCCGCGTGCCGGAAGGCCTGTGGGTCAAGTGTCCGGAGTGCGACGCGACGATCTACACCAAGGACCTCGCCGAGAGCCTCAGCGTCTGCCCCAAGTGCGCGCACCACTTCCGCCTGACCGCCGTCGAGCGCCTGCGCATGCTGTTCGACGAGGGCCACTGGGTGGAGCACGACGCCGCCCTCGCCTCGAACGATCCGCTGGCCTTCACGGACACGAAGCCGTACGGCGCGAGGCTCGCGGCCGGGCAGAAGGCCACCGGGATGAAGGACGCGCTGCTCGTCGGCGCCGGCACGATCGACGGCATCCCGGCCGTCGTCGCCGCGATGGAATACGGGTTCATCGGCGGCAGCATGGGCGTGGTGATGGGCGAGAAGCTGGTCCGCGCGATCGAGCACGCCGTGGACCGGCGGGTGGCGCTCGTCATCGTCTCGTGCTCGGGCGGCGCCCGCATGATGGAAGGCGCGCTGTCGCTCATGCAGATGGCGAAGGTATCGGCCGCGCTGGCGCGGCTGGACCGCGCGCAGCTGCCGTTCCTCTCGGTGCTCACCGATCCGACGACGGGCGGCGTCACGGCCAGCTTCGCGATGCTGGGCGACTTCAACATCGGCGAGCCCAAGGCCCTCATCGGATTCGCGGGGCCGAGAATCATCGAGCAGACCATCCGCCAGAAGCTGCCGGCCGGGTTCCAGCGCAGCGAGTTCCTCCTCGAGCGGGGCATGCTGGACCTGGTCGTCGATCGGCGCGAGCTGAAGGCCACGATCGCCCGGCTGCTCCGGTTCACCGGGCCGGACGCGCCAGCCGCCGCCGCGCGCTGAGCCGCGGCCTCGAGCGATGACGTCCATCGAGCGGCTGCTCGCCCTCGAGCACTTCGGCATCAAGCTGGGCCTCGACGCCATGCGGGTGCTGCTCGGCGCCCTCGGCGATCCGCACCTCCGGTGGCCCTCGGTGCACGTGGCCGGGACCAATGGCAAGGGCTCGGTCAGCGCCATGGCCGAGCGGGCCCTTCGCGACGCCGGCTTGCGCACGGGCCGGTACACCTCGCCGCACCTCGTGCGCATCGAAGAGCGCATCGCGGTCTCGGGCCACGAGATCTCTCGGCGGGACTTCACCGACGCCCTGGACCGGACGTTCGCGACGGTCGACCGCCTGGTCGGCGACGGCGCGCTGGCCGCGACGCCCACCTTCTTCGAGGTGTCCACGGCCGCCGCCTTCCTGCACTTCGCGGACCAGACGGTGGACGTGGCGGTCGTGGAGGTCGGGCTCGGCGGCCGCTACGACGCGACCAATGTGGTCCACCCGGCGGTGTGCGCCATCACGACCATCGACTTCGACCACGAACGGCACCTCGGCTCCACGCTGACGGCGATCGCCCGGGAGAAGGCCGGCATCGCGAAGGCGGGCGTGCCGCTGGTCGTGGGCGACGTGCCGGCCGAGGCGTGGCGCGCGATCGACGCCGCGGCGCGCGCCGCCGGCGCCCCGCTGGTCCGGGCCACGGAGGGCACCACGGTGGAGGCGCCCCTCGTGGACGGGCACGCGAGGCTCACGGTCGAGACGCCCCGCGGCCGGTACGGGCCGGTGCGGCTGGCGTTGGGCGGCAGCCACCAGGCGTCGAACGCCGTCGTCGCGATCCGGCTGCTCGAAGCCTGGTCCGACGCGTCCGGCCGGCAGGTGTCGCGGGCGGCCGTCGAGGCCGGCCTGGCGCACGCCCGCTGGGCAGCGCGGCTGGAGTGGCTCAAGGCGCCCGGCGGCCGGACCACCGTGCTCGTGGACGCCGCGCACAACCCGTCCGGCGCCCGCGCGCTGGCGTCGTATCTGGCGATGGCCCAGGTGCCCCCGGTCACGCTCGTCACGTCGGTGATGGGGGACAAACGCGTGCCCGACGTCCTCGGGCCGCTCCTGCCCCACGTCGCCCGCGTCATCGTGACCGAGGCGGCCACGCCGCGCGCCATGCCCGCCGCGCAGGTGGCCGCGATCGTCGGATCGCTGGCGCGCCCGGGCACGCCGATCAGCGTGGAGCGGGACAGCCGCCTGGCCCTGGCCGCGGCCAGGCGGTTCGACGCGCCCGTGCTGCTCGCGGGGTCGATCTTCCTCGTCGGCCCCCTGCGCGCGGCGCTGGTGGACGAGGGCTTCGAATCCACGTGATACCCTTCCATCGCCCCTGTCGGGCGCCGGCCGATGGGTCCGGCGCGAGCCGGATGACCGCCCGCCTCTGCTGCTCGATCGCCGTCCTGATCGCCTGCTGCGCGCCCCCGGCCTGGGCGCAGGTGCCGGGCTATACCAACCGGCAGTTCCGGCTCGAGCAGATCGACGCCAACCACTGGCGCTTCATCGGCACGGTGGAGCTCGAGAACGACGAGGTGAAGGGCCAGAAGTTCTACGCCGATCTGGTGGACCTGTACCTGGACACCCACCAGATCGAGGCCTCGGGGCACGTCCTGTACGAGACGCCCACGGCACGGATCGCGGCCGAACGCGCCGTCTTCAACACCCGGACCCGCCTCGGCACGTTCTACACGGCGTCGGGCAGCGCGTCCATCGCCGAGCGGGTCGCCAAGGACCGGAGCATGTTCGGCACGATCGAGCCCGACGTGTACTTCTACGGCGAACTGGTCGAGAAGACCGGCGAGGACAAGTACAAGGTGACCAACGGCAGCTTCACGACGTGCGTCCAGCCCACGCCGCGCTGGGAGATCTCGGCCGGCTCGGTCACGATCAACGTCGGGGACTACGCCGTGCTTCGCAACGCCGTGATGCACGTGAAGGACGTGCCCCTGCTGTACCTGCCCTTCCTCTACTACCCCATCCAGGACGACGGGCGGTCCACGGGATTCCTCCTGCCCACCTACGGCCGCTCCACCTACCAGGGCCAGTCGATCAGCAACGCCTTCTTCTGGGCGATCTCGCGCAGCCAGGACCTGACGCTCATGCACGACTGGTACACGCAGACCGGCCAGGGCTACGGCTCGGAATACCGCTGGGTCCGCTCGGCCACCTCGAACGGCAACCTGCGCGCCTACCGGCTCAACCAGAAAGCCGCGACCGTCAACGGCGCGGCGGTCCCGGAGTCGCGCAGCGTGCTCGTGAACGGCTCCATCAACCAGACCCTGCCCCTCGGCCTGACGGGCCGCGCCAGGATCGACTACTCGTCGAACCTGCAGCTCAACCACCTGTACAGCCGCGACATCTACAACGCCACGCTCGGGCAGAGCTCGGTCACGGGCAACGTGTCGGGCTCCTGGCGCTCGCTGAGCCTCTCGCTCAGCGGCACCCGCAACCGGACGTTCTTCAACACGACGCAGTCCATCATCACGGGCGCGCTGCCGAGCCTGACGGCCTCGGTCTCGAGCCGGCGGATCTGGCGCCTGCCGGTGTTCTTCGCCGTGCAGTCCGAGGCGTCGCGGCCGGTGTACATCGAGAAGAACGGATCGCAGGAAATCGACCGGGGCATGGGCAAGGTGGACATCACGCCGACGCTGCGCGCGCCCCTCAGCAGCTGGCCGTTCCTCAACACCACGCTGAACCTGTCCTACCGCACCACCTGGTACAGCCAGAGCACGGATCTCGTGACGGGGCGGCAGGTGTCGGTGCCCTACACGCGCAACTACGCGGAGATGCGCGCCGACATCGTGGGCCCGGTCTTCAGCCGCGTGTACACGCCCAACAACTTCGTGGCCGACCGGTTGAAGCACGTGATCGAGCCCAATTTCTCGGTGTCGCGCATCACGTCAATCCAGGGGCAGAACCGTGTCGTGCTGCTCGGCAGCTCGTACGACCGCGTGGTGGGGGGCGTCACGCGGATGACCTACGGCCTCACCAACCGGGTGCTGGTCCGGAAGGCGCCGAAGGGCGCGCAGCCCGGCGCCCCCTCGGCGGCCGCGCCGCGCGAACTCCTGACGGCCAGCCTCAGCCAGAGCTACTACAGCGACGAGCAGGCGAGCCAGTTCGATCCCAACTATCGGTCGAGCTACGCCGACACCGGCACGGTGCGGCGCCCCAGCAAGTACTCGCCGGTGGCCCTCACGGTCCGCTCCCAGGCGGCCGCGAACCTCGGAACGAACCTCCGCGCCGAGTACGACTGGACGACCAGGAAGATGCTGTCCGTCTCGACCGGCGGCGACTTCACCACGCCGGCCACGACGGTGTCCGTCGCGTGGAGCCGCAGCCTGTCGTCGTTCTATCCCACCAATGCGCTGAACGGCGCCACGCGCCTGAACCTGCGCGACGGCAAGATGACGGGCACGTACCGCATCGACTGGGACATCCAACGATCCACGGTCATCCGGCAGGGCATCGTGGCCGCCTACAACGCCCAGTGCTGCGGCATCCTGTTCGAGTACCAGGTGTTCAATTCCGGCGCGTTCGCGGGCATCCCGACGTTCCAGGACCGGCGCTTCAACATCGGGTTCACTCTGGCCGGCGTGGGCACGTTCTCGAACTTCTTCGGCAACTTCGGCGGCGGGGGGACGTACTGATGGCGGCCACGGCACCGGCACTGGTCACGGGCGCGGCGGGCTTCGCCGGGCGGCACCTGCTCGAACTGCTCTCCGCCGAGGGGCCGGTCGTGGGCTGGCACCGCCCGGACACCGTACCGTCGGACATGGCGGGCGTGACGTGGACCGAGATCGACCTCCTGGACCGCCCCGCGGTGCTCCGGCGGCTGCGCGACCTCGGGCCATCGCTCGTCTACCACCTCGCCGGCGTCACGCACGTCGGCGACTCCTGGGCGAAGGCCGAGGAGACGCTCGAGGTCAACGTGGCGGGCACGATCAACCTCTTCGACGCCCTCCGCGACGCGGGGCTGCGCTGCCGGGTCGTCGTCACGGGATCGGCCACCGTGTACCGGCCGTCGACCGAGGCGCTCACGGAGGACTCACCCATCGGCCCGAATACGCCCTACGGCACGAGCAAGCTCGCGCAGGAGCTCGTCGCGCTCCGGGCCTGGCGCGACGACGCCATCCCCGTGGTCGTCACCCGATCCTTCAACCACATCGGGCCCTACCAGTCGGCGGCCTTCGCCGCGCCTGCGTTCGCCCGCCAGCTGGCCCGGATCGAGGCGGGCTTCGCTCCGCCGACCATCCGCGTGGGGAACCTGGACGCCCGCCGCGATCTGACCGACGTCCGCGACACGGTCCGGGCGTATCGGGCGCTGGCGCTCGCGGGCCGTCCGGGCGTCTGCTACAACGTCTGCTCCGGGCGCGCCGTCTCGATGCAGGAGGTGCTGGACGGCCTGCGCGCCCAGATCGACGTGCCCGTGGCGGTCGAGATCGATCCGGCCCGGATGCGCCCGGCCGACACGCCCATCGTCCTGGGCGACCCGTCCAGACTGGCGGCGGACACGGGATGGCGGTGCGAGCACACCACCGAAGACGCGCTCGCATCCGTTGTCGGGTTCTGGCGAACGCAAGTGCGGCTCGAAGGCCCGTAGGCCCCCGGTCCGCCGTGCCTTGACACAGGCGAACAAATGGCGAAATAGTCTCGCCATGCCCGCCGTCACCGGCCGCGGCCTTTTCGGGGACCCGGAGCCCCCGACCACGCGGGACATCGCGCGGCTGGTCAAGGCCGGCGGAATCGCCGCGCTGCCCGATGCCGTCGTCCGCGCCGACGCCGCCACCTACCAGCACGTCCGCTGCCGGTCGGCCCTGAACCGCGCGCGCGGCATGCCGTTCTTCAAGTGGACGCTGAATCCGTATCGCGGCTGCACCCACGGATGCCACTACTGCTTCGCCAGGAAGTACCAGCCGCACCTGGAGCTCGGCGCCGGCGACGACTTCGCCAGCGTGATCTTCGTGAAGTCGAATGTGGCCGACGTCCTGCGGCGCGAGCTCTCGACATGGTCGAGGCCCCCCGAGCAGGTCGCGATCGGCACCGCCACCGATCCCTACCAGCCGATCGAGGGCACCTACGGCCTGACGCGCCGCTGCCTCGAGGCCTTCCGCGACCGCCCCCTGCCCCTCGGGATCGTCACCAAGGGCCCGATGGTGGTGCGCGACACGGACCTCCTCGCCGATCTGTCCCGCCTGACGACCTGCAGCGTGCACGTGAGCGTCCCGTCGCTGGATCACGACGCGTGGCAGCGCCTCGAGCCCGGCACCGCACCGCCGCTCCAGCGGCTGCGAGCGGTCCGGACGCTCGTGGACGCCGGCATCCGGTGCGGCGTGCTGATGGCCCCCCTCGTGCCCGGTGTGACGACGAAACCGGCGCTCGTCGAGGCCACCATCAAGGCGGCGGCGGATCACGGGGCAGCCTCGATCGGCGCGATGGTGCTGCACCTCGAGGGCGGCGCGCGGACGCACTTCCTCCGCGTGCTCGCGGCGGAGTACCCCCACCTCGTGGACGGCTACGAGCGGCTGTTCGCGGCCAAGTACGCGCCGGCCGCCTACACCGACGAGGTCGCGCGCGTCGTGGGGCTCCTCAAGGCCCGATACGGCCTCGCCGGCCGGCGGCGCGAGAACGCGGCCACGACGCCCCCGCGCGCGCCGGCGCCGGCCCAGGCCCGGCTGCACTTCGTGCGGACGCGGCCGCCAGCCCGCGCCGGCAACGGTTAGTGGCGCGCCCGCCCCGGCCGGCTCCGGCGGCCGGGCGCAGGACTAGCGAGGCGGCAGAACACCGGCCGGCGACAGCAGGCGGGCGACGAGCGCGGCGAGCAGGGCCGTCCGCGGCAGCAGGCGATCGAGCTCCACGTGTTCGTGGAGCGCATGGGCGCCGTCGCCTACGGCGCCGAGGCCATCCAGCGTGGGCACGCCGAGCGCGGCCGTGAAGTTCCCGTCGGACCCGCCGCCGGTGCCGCCCTCCGCCACCGTCTGCCCCAGCTCCGCCGCGGCCGCCTTCGCGTGCTCGTAGAGCGCCGCCACACCCGCCGATCGCTCCATGGGCGGCCGCTCGAAGCCTCCGCTCACGGACAGCCGGGCGCCGGACAGCTGGGGCTGGAGGGCCCGGAATGCCGCGTCGATCCGGGCGGCATCGTCCAGTGAGGGGGCGCGGACGTCCACGATCGCCTCGGCGCGCTCCGCCACGACGTTGGGACGGGTACCGCCCGAGACGACGCCGACGTTGACGGAGACACCCCGGTCGAGGTCGTGCAGCGCCTCCACCGCCAGGATCTGGCGGGCGAGCTCGCGGATCGCGCTGACGCCCTTGGCCGGATCGACGCCGGCGTGGGCGGACACGCCGGTCGCGGCCAGGTGGAACTGGCCGATGCCCTTCCGGCTCGTCTTGAGCGCGCCGCCCGCGAGGGCGGGCTCCAGCACCAGGACGGCGTCGCTCGCGAGCGCCTCGGCCTCGATCAGCCCGCGCGACGTCTTGCTCCCGGTCTCCTCGTCCGAGGTCACGAGCATCGCCACCGAACCGGCCGCCGGCGGCGCCGTCTCGAACACGGCCCGCGCCGCCAGGAGGCCCATCGAGACGCCCACCTTCATGTCGAGCGTCCCCGGGCCCCACAGCCGGCCCTCGCGGCGCTGGAGCGGCATGCGCGCGATCTGCCCGTGCGGCCACACGGTGTCCAGGTGGCCCACGAGCAGGATGCGGGGGCGGCCCGTCCCAATCTCGACCACGCTGTGATCGCCCGCGTCCGGGCGCGCCTCCACGCGGACGCCCATCCCGATCGCGGCGGCCCGGCGGCGGAACTCCTCGCCGCAGCGGTCCACGGCCGCCTTGTCGTCGGTGGGGGACTCGATGGAGACGAGGGCGTCGATGACCTCGTGAAGCCACGCCTCGTGGGCGCGGACGAACGACTCGAGCGGATGGGCCATGGCGAAGGACGATGCGACGCGACGGCTGGGGTGCCATCGCCGGGCGGCGCGCGGCCGCGTGGAAACGCGCCCTATAATACGGACATGCGCCGTTCAGCGCTCGTCCCGGCGTGGATCGCCGTCGCGGTCCTGGCCGCTCAACTCCCGGCGGGCGCGGCCCGCCAGGCAGGAGCCGGGGCCCAGGCGCCCGCGGCCGCCGCGCCTCAGCGCGCGCAGGGCGAGGAGCGACCGACCGATGCCCAGCTCGGGGTGCCGGTCTATCCGACGGCCGTGTTCCTCCGGTCGTACGACGCGGGCCGAGGCCAGCGCTACTACATCTTCGGCGTCGGGTCGCCCTTCGGCGAGATGGTGACCTACTACCGGAACATCCTGAAGGACAAGGGCAACCTGGTATTCGAGGTGCCGCCCACGCACGTCTTCGAGATCGGCCGGTTCCGCGACGAGACGATGGCGTTCCCGCCCTCGGTGACGATCAAGGACTACACGTTCAGCGGGTCGGGCGGGTTTCCCAATCCCACGCCCGGCAGCGGCCCGGACCGCTTCCCCACGCTCATCCAGATCGTCCCGGCGCCGCCGGGCCAGCCCTGACGCCGGCCCCGGTCAGGGCCGCGGGGCCGCGGGTCGCACCGGGCTGATCATGATGTGCGCGCCGGCCGTACCGGGATCCATCAACCACGGGACCCCCGGAAGACTCCGGGTTCCGAGGCCCGTCGAGGCCGCCGTCGCGTACGGCACGTACACCACCCAGCGCGTGTAGGCGTCGGCCACCTGGCCCGACGCGGCATCGAACGACGTGCCGGTCACGACCGTCAGGAAGGCGTTCTGCGGAATCGACAGCTTCTTGTCGTCCACTTCCTTCCACCGGACCGCATCGCGCTGCTTGTCGTCGGTGATGCCCTGGGCGGTCAACTGGCGTCCGCGGGCCATGAAGGGATCGAGGTCCTTGTGGTAGCACGCCACATTGAACCCGTCGATCTTCGGGTTGTCGGCGAGGCAGACCACGTCGTTCGTGCCCTCGCGCAGCGTCACCAGCGCCCCGGCCCCATCCCACCCGAGCACCTTGGCGGCGGCGCGCCGGTCTTCCGGCGCTGCGAGAACGGCGCCCGCGATCTGCGTGGCGGGCGGGGGGACCTGGGCGAATGCGGGTGAGACGACGAGCAGCAGACCTGCAGCGAGACGGGCAGCCTTCACGAGACCCTCCAATGCCGGGACGCGCCGGCACTCCGCGGGCGTCCCGACGGACGGCCGCCGCGCAAGTATAGCGGTGCGTGGCCCGCGGGCGCCTACGACTTGGTGGCGGACGCCACGTAGATCTCGCCGAGCCGGCGGAACTCGGCCGACTTGTCGGCCATGCCCTCGGCGGCCTCGCGGCGGAGCTGCTGCGTGATCTCCATGCTGCAGAACTTCGGCCCGCACATCGAGCAGAAGTGCGCCACCTTCGCGCCCTGCGCCGGCAGCGTCGCGTCGTGGTAGGCGCGCGCGGTCACCGGATCCATCGAGAGGTTGAATTGGTCCTCCCAGCGGAACTCGAACCGGGCCTTGCTGAGGGCGTCGTCCCAGACGCGGGCCCGCGGATGGCCCTTGGCGAGGTCGGCCGCGTGGGCCGCGATCTTGTAGGCGATGACGCCCGCTTTCACGTCGTCCCGGTTCGGGAGGCCCAGGTGCTCCTTCGGCGTGACGTAGCAGAGCATGGCGGTGCCGTACCAGCCGATCATGGCGGCGCCGATCGCCGAGGTGATGTGGTCGTAGCCGGGCGCGACGTCCGTGGTCAGCGGGCCCAGCGTGTAGAACGGCGCCTCCGCGCACCACTCCAGCTGCTTCTCCATGTTCTCCTTGATGAGATGCATGGGAACGTGGCCGGGGCCCTCGTTCATCACCTGGACGTCGTACTCCCAGGCGATCTTCGTGAGCTCGCCCTGCGTCTGCAGCTCGGCGAACTGGGCCTCGTCGTTCGCGTCGGCGATGGAGCCCGGCCGCAGGCCGTCGCCCAGCGAGAAGCTGACGTCGTAGGCGCGCATGATCTCGCAGATCTCGCGGAACCGGGTGTAGAGGAAGCTCTCCTGGTGGTGCGCCAGGCACCACTTGGCCATGATCGAGCCGCCCCGCGACACGATGCCCGTCATCCGCTTCGCCGTGAGCGGGACGTAGCGCAGCAGCACGCCGGCGTGCACGGTGAAGTAGTCCACGCCCTGTTCGGCCTGCTCGATGAGCGTGTCGCGGTAGATCTCCCAGGTGAGCTCCTCGGGCCGGCCGCCGACCTTCTCGAGGGCCTGGTAGATCGGCACGGTGCCGATCGGCACGGGCGAGTTGCGGAGGATCCACTCGCGCGTCTCGTGGATCTGCCTGCCCGTCGACAGGTCCATCACGGTGTCGGCGCCCCACAGCGTCGCCCACCGCAGCTTCTCCACCTCCTCCTCGATCGACGAGGAGACGGCGGAGTTCCCGATGTTGGCGTTGATCTTCACCAGGAAGTGGCGGCCGATGATCATCGGCTCCAGTTCCAGGTGGTTGACGTTGGCAGGGATGATCGCCCGGCCGCGCGCGACCTCGTCGCGCACGAACTCGGCGGGCAGGCCCTCGCGCGCGGCGATGAAGGCCATCTCGGGTGTGATCTCGCCCTTGCGGGCGAAGTGGAGCTGCGTCGGCGACGGATGCCCCCGCCGGGCCGCGACCCAGGGCTCGCGCAGCGTCGGCAGGCCCTGGCGCACGTCGCTGGCCCTGGGACCGCTCGTGTCGTACAGGCGGAGGGCGGGTTCGCCGCCGCCGAGCCGCACCTCGCGCATCGGCACGCGGATGGGCACCGGGCCGTCGGGCGTCTGCGCAACCGACTCGTCGAAGACGCGGAAGCTGTTGGGGAACGCGTCGGCGTAGTCGCCCGACGTGGGGTGCTCTGGCGTGCTCATGTCCGCTCTCCCTACACCGGTATGAACCGGATCAGGCTCCAAGGGTGCGCTCTCAACCTCGTCGGCCATCCTAGCCGCTAGTCCCTAGCCGCTAGCCGCTGCTCGAGATCCCCCTGGCGGTCCTACGCCGCTCTTCGCGGCCGTCTCCTGCGCACTATACCAGAGCGTTTCCGGGCCACCCCGGTGACACAATCAGCCCATGAGCCAGCAGGCGTCCGTGGAGGCCCTCGCTGCGGACCTCCGCCGGCTCGGCGTGCGGGACGGCGAGGTCCTGATGGTGCACGCGTCGCTGCGCGCCGTCGGGCCCGTGGCCGGCGGCGCCGCCGGCCTGATCGCGGCCCTCGACGACGCGGTCGGCCCCGAGGGGACGCTGCTGATGGTGCTCGGCGCGCGCGACGAGTGGTCGTGGGTGAACGACCATCCGGAGGACCTGCGCGAGGACTTCCTGGCCGACGCCGAGCCCTTCGACGCGCTCGTCACGCCGGCCCAGGAAGACGTGGGCGTACTGGCCGAGGTGTTCCGGACGGCGCCGGGTACGGTCGTGTCAGACCATCCGGAAGGCCGCTTCGGCGCCCGGGGACGCCTGGCCGCCGCCCTGACCGCCGAGGTCCCCTGGAACGACTACTACGGGCCGGGATCGCCGCTGGAGCGGCTCGTGGACGCGGGCGGCCGCGTGCTGCGGCTGGGGGCCGACGAGAACACGGTGACGCTCATGCACTACGCGGAGTACCTCGCGCACGTCCCGGACAAGCGGCGCGTCCGGCGTCATCGCCGGGTCGCCGGCCCGGCCGGGCCGGAGATCCGCGTGGTCGAGTGCCTGGACGACAGCCTGGGCATCGTGGACTGGCACGGCGAGGACTACTTCGCCTTGATCCTTCGCGACTACCTCGCCAGTCACGACGTGCCGCGCGGGATCGTGGGCGCCGCCGACAGCGCGCTGCTCGACGCGCGCGACCTCGTGACCTGCGCCGCGCGTTGGATGGCGACGCACCTCGCGCCGTGACGGCGCGTCCGGGGGCGCGGGCGGGAGGCGCGGCAGCCGCTACCGCGACACGCGCGTCAGGCCGGCGGTGGCCCGATCCACCTGCTGGGCCAGCGCGGTGATGGCCTTGGACACCTTCGTGACGCCGTCGCGCGCCTCGTCCCACTGCCCTTCCTCGAGCCCCTCCCGGATCTGCGGCAGCGTCTTCACGCCGTAGCCGGTGTAGAAGCCGGGCGCGTAGATCTGGTGGCGGAACCAGTCGCGGCGCGGCAGGCCCTGGTCGTCGCCGAGACGCCGCTCCGACGAGAAGATCAGCTGGTTGACCACCTTGAGGGCCTCTTCCTGCGTCCTGAGCGCCGCGGCGCTCGCGCCCGGCACCACGGCGTTGGCCTTCTCGAAGGCCGCAGCGGACCGCGACAGCGCCGCGACGGCGGCCGTGAGCGGCGCGAAGTCGATGGCCGGCGCGCCCTTCTTGCCTGCGTGGAGCTTCTGCACCTCGGCCACGTAGCGCCCGAGCGTGTCGCTCATGTCCGAGAAGCGGAACGGCAGCACCGGGGCCTCGGCCAGGCGCAGGAGCGCCGTGCCCGCCACCTGCGACAGCGCCCGGCCGTACACGAAGTCGCCGTCGGAGAAGCGGGTGTACCACGCGAAGGAGTCGTAGACGGAGTGGTAGACGCCGCCGTCCGCCTCGCCGCCGAAGCTGAGGTTCAGCGAGGCGAGCGTCAGGTGCTGCAGGAACGGCGTGAAGTCGGACCCCGACCCGAGCGGGGCGATGCGGATGTTCGGGTCCTTCTCCGCCTCGGTGCGGTCCGCCTCGGGCAGCCCGTCGATGGCCTTCTGCCGCGCCACCTCGAGCACCGGCTTGCCGCTGCGCGGGTCGTTCACGTCGCGGGCCACCTCGCTGATGAACTGCTGCAGCGAGTGGGAGCCGCCGGCGCTCATCCAGCCCTTCCCGTTTCCGTCGCTGTTGATGTAGACGACGGCCTTCGTGTTCAGCTCGTCGCGATGCGTCTCCGCCCATTCGGTGGAGCCCAGCAGGCCCCACTCCTCGCCGTCCCACAGGGCCAGGACGATGGTGCGCTTGGGACGCCACCCCGTCTTGACGAGCTCGCCGAGTCCGCGGGCGGTCTCGAGCAGCGAGACGGCGCCGCTCAGGGGGTCGTCGGCGCCGTTCACCCAGGCGTCATGGTGGTTGCCGTAGATCACCCATTCGTCCGGCAGCGTGGAGCCGGGGATGCGGGCGATCACGTTGTAGAGCGGACGGGACTTCCATTCGTGCTGGAGGCGCAGGTGCAGGGTGGCCGGACCCGGCCCGACGCGGTAGGTCACGGGCAGGCTGCCGCGCCACGCTTCGGGCGCCACGGGACCGCGCATCGCCCGCAGGACCGGAAGCGCATCGCCCCAGGCGATGGGCATCACCGGGATCTTCAGGATGGTCTTCGCCTCGGCCACCGGCAGCTTCCGCCCTCCCGGCGTCGATCCCCACCCGGGCGTCAGCGGATCCCCGGTGTACACCGGCATGTCCATCACGCTGCCGCGCTGCACGCCGTACTCGGGACGGAACGGCCCGTCGGGATAGACGTCGCCCTTGAAGAAGCCGTCGTCCCTGGGATCCGAGTAGATCAGGCAGCCGATGGCGCCGTGTTCGTAGGCGACCTTGGGCTTGATGCCGCGCCAGCTGCCGCCGTAGCGCGCGAGTACGATGCGGCCCTTCACGCTCACGCCGAGCTTCTCGAGCTCGTCGTAGTCGGCGGGCACGCCGTAGTTCACGTAGACGACCTCGCCCGTGACGTCGCCGTCGCCTGAGTAGGCGTTGAAGGTGGGCGTCTGGTCGGCGTCGGTGGAGTCCGGATCCGACGGCACCGGCGGCTCCTGGATCAGCATCGCCCGCCCCACCGGCGCGACCATCTCCAGCCGCCGTTCCATCGGCCACGGCATGTACGCTTCGGTTTCCTCGATGGCGGCGTCGAGCCCGAACGACTTGAACTGCTGCAGCGCGTAATCCGCCACCTTCCGCGAGCTCCGGCCCGCCACGTGCGGCTCCGCCGCCATGACGCGCATGTGCTCCCGCATCCTGGCCGGATCGGGCACGGCCCTGAAACGCTCTTCGAGCGCCCGCTGGGCCGCCACGCTCTCCGACGGGAAGCCCCGGAGGGCGGGCCCCTGGCCGGCAAGTCGCGGCTGGAGGGCGGCGAGGGACGCGGTCAGGACGAGGGCGGGCACCAGGGCATGACGCATGCCCGCGAGGTTAACCGAAGGTTCAGCGCTTGTCGATGAACGGCTCGTGCCGCTCGAACATCCTCAGGCGCGCGTCGATCGCGCCCTTCAGCGGTCCGCTCGCCCGCGCCGCGGCGGAGCGCGCGGTGGCGACGGCGTCGTCGAACCGTCCCGCCGACGCGTAGGCCACCGCCAGGACGTCGAGCACCCGGGCGTCGGCGCTGCCCGTGAGCGCCACCGCCCGCGACGCCAGGGCCACGGCCTCGCCCGGCGCCCGCAGCCGCTCGTCGCCCGCGGTCGCCAGCACCCAGGCCGCCGAGGTGAGCGCGGGCGTCCAGTCCGGCCTGAGCGCCGCGGCCCTGCGGAAGTAGGTGGCCGCCGCCGCGGCGCTGCCGCGCCGGATCGCGACCTGGGCGAGGTTGAAGTACGCCTCGCCGTAGTCGGGCTTGAGCTTCAACGCCCGCAGCAGCGATTGCTCGGCCCTGGCCAGCTCGCCGCGGCGCCAGAGCGCCGCGCCCAGGGCGTTGAGGGTCTCGGGCGCCGACGGCTCGGCCGCCACGGCTTCCTCGTACCGGCGGAGGGCCTCGTCGAGACGGCCGAGCGCCGTCAACGTGTCGGCCAGGTTGTCCAGGGCCTTGGCGTAGGCCGGGCGCAGGGCCAGCGCCCGTTCGTAGCTCGCGATCGCGTCCTCGAAGCGCCCGGCGGCGGTCAGCGCGGTGCCGAGGTTGTAGTGGGCAGCCGCGTCCGGCCGTCTGGACGCCGTGGCCCGGAAGTGCGTGACGGCGTCGGCCGGGCGCCCCAGCGCCAGGGCGATGACCCCGGCGTCGTCGTGCAGTTCGGTGTCGTCCGGATTCGACAGCAGCATCGTCTCGAGTCCGACGAGGTCCTCGGCCGTCATCTTGGCCTGCACCTGCGCGCGCAGCGTCTCCCGGTCGATGTCGCTGGCGGTCTCGAACTGGAACCAGAGGTCGCCCATCTCGTCGAACGAGCGCTGGCCCCAGCGCACGCGGGCGGGCGGCATCTGCGGGTTGCGCGGGTTGGCGGCGGAGTTGTCGTAGACGAACCGCATCGACACCGTCGTGCCGCGCGGCAGGCGGATCGGCTCGGTGTAGCGATAGACGTGCTGCCACCGGAAGTCCCACGCGGCGATGTGGATGAGGGTGCGGCGCGAGCCGTCCGGCAGCTCCGCCGCGCCGCTCACGTCCACGGCGCGGTAGTGGGCGTGCGGCTGCACGGCCAGGAGCGTCGCGTCCACCGGCAGCGTGTAGCGATCCTCGACGACGTAGGCCGCCTTCCCGGGCGGGATGTCGATCCCCTGGGAGCCCAGGCGCAGGATCGACGGTGTCTTCGTGGGCGGGCGGTCGCCGAAGTAGAACCCGATCGACGGCCTGACCGGCTCCGGCTTCCCCGTCGGCTGCAGGTGCAGCTGGACCACCAGGTCGGTCCCCGGATCGAGCCGCCACGCCAGGTCGTCGTCCACGAGGGGCGCCACCTGTCCGGGGGTCCAGCCCAGGAAGTGACCGTCGGGATATTCCGCGCTCCGCGGCATCAGGCCGTCGTAGCCGGGCGCGGGATCGGCCTCGTCGAGACGCCGTGATCCGCCGGTGCGGTCGATGCGGAGGTTGGCGTGATGGACCACGCGGGCGTTGCCGGGCCGGAACTCGATGCCGCGGACGAACTTCGTGGACGGCACGTCCACGGGCACGACGAAGATCCGGAAGACGTCGGTGGCGTCCGGCGGCACGACGTAGCCGTCGGGCAGCGACACCACCAGGTCCGGCGGACCGAGGTACCACCCGTCGGTCCAGACCGGAGGCGCCGGAGCCGTCCCCGGCCCTTCGACCGGCGCGGCCGCGAATCGCTCGAAGAGCGTCCGCTCTGCCGGCGACAGCCGCGGCTGGGCCACGAACTCGGCCGGCGCGCCATCCGCCTTCCACGGCGGCATGAAGCCGCTCCTGGTGACGGCGGCCAGTTGCGCCGCCCGGCGCCGTGCGTCCTCGAAGGTGAGCAGCGCGAAGGGCGCCGGCCCGCCGGGCCGATGGCACTGCGCGCACTTGGCATGGAGGACCGGCGCGAGGTCCTGATTGAACGTCGCCGCGGCGGGCTGCGCGAGCGCCGGCGCGGCCAGGCCCATCAGGCCGACCAGGACTCCCACGACGCCGCCGACGCCGCTCATGGCTGCTGGCGGACGATCGCGCATCCGATCGCGGGTGCCGACGCCCGCGCGACGGGCCGGCCCGCGACGACCGCGGCGAGCGCATCGGCGAGATCGTGGGTGGTGGGCACCGCGCGGTCGATGCCGAAGTCCACCCACCGGTCGTCGATCCGCCCGTGATACCGCAGGCGGCCCTCACGGTCGAACACCGCCGCTTCCGGCGTCACGGTGGCCGCCGCCCGGTCGGCCAGCGCGGCCCGTCCGTCGAGCGCGACGGGCAGGCCGTACAGGAACGCCGAGGCGTGGGCGCGCGCCGCCTCGGGCCGCTCGCCCGCGTTCGGATAGACCAGCCAGAAGCGCACGCCCTGCGCCGCGTAGGCGTCGGCCAGGCGGCGGACGGCCGGCGCGTACCGATCGGAAATGGGACAGTCCACGGCGGTGAAGATCAGGACCGTGGCGCCCGCGCCGCCGTGGTCCCGCAGCAGCTCCAGCGGGCGGCCGTCGAGATCCGTGACGGCGGGCTGGGCCTCCACGGGACGGCCCGCCGCGCAGAGTCCCAGCGCCAGGATCAGCGCCGCACGCCAGGATGAGCTGGCAGGCATCGCAGGAGCGAGTATAGCGTCTCGGTTTCGAGCGACCGCAGCCGCCCGGACGGGAGCGCCCGCGGCCCTGGCGGCGAGGACGCACGCCGCGCGCGCCGGTCAGGACAGGCGCCGCAGGATGAGGCACTTCAGGTACTTGCTCTCCGGCACGCCCAGCAGCACGGGGTGGTCCCGGGCCTGCGTCCGCTGCTCGACGACCGTCACCGCGCAGCCCGCGTCCACGGCGGCGGCATGCACCACCTCGGCGAAGGTGACCTCGCTCACGTGGTGAGAGCACGAGCACGTGACGAGGATGCCGCCGGGATTCAGCAGGCGCAGGGCGCGCAGGTTGATGTCCTTGTAGCCGGCGAGCGCCTTGGGCACGGCGCCCTTGTTCTTGGCGAACGCGGGCGGGTCCAGCACGATCGTGTCGTACTTCACGCCGACCTTCTCCAGGCGGCGCAGCTCGTCGAACGCGTTGACTTCGCGCGCCTGGACGTGCGGCAGGCGGTTCCGCGAGGCGTTGGCCTGGATGCGCGCGACGGCGTCGGCGGACACGTCCAGCGCCTCGACGCTGGCACAGGCCGAGGCCAGCGCGAGCGCGAAGCCGCCGTGGTAGCTGAAGGCATCGAGCAGACGGCCGCGCGCGTATCCGGCGGCCGCGGCGTGGTTCTCGCGCTGGTCGAGGAACGCGCCCGTCTTCTGCCCCTTGCGCAGGTCGACGTCGTACTCGATCCCGCCCTCGTGGACGGTCACCAGCTCGGGCACCTCGCCGGCCAGCACCGACACGCGCTGCTCCAGCCCTTCGAGCAGACGGACGCGCGGGTCGTTCCGCTCGACGACGCCGGTCGCCCCCGTACGCTCGACGAGGAGCCGGACCAGCGTGGGCAGGACCTGCTCGGCCCCCTGCGAGAGCGTCTGCACGACGAGGACGTCGCCGTAGCGATCCACGACGATCGACGGCAGGAGGTCCGCCTCCCCGTGCACGAGGCGCCAGGCCGAGGCCTCGATCGCCAGCGACTCGCGGAACGTGATGGCGGCGTCGAGGCGCGCCCGCCAGAACGCGTCGTCGATCGGGCGGTCGTCGGCGGCGAGCATCCGGATCGCGATCTCCGATCGATCGGAGAAGAACGCCCGGCCCAGCACCCGGCCCCGGGCGTTGCGGACGGTCACGACCTCGCCGCCGCGCGCGCCGCCAGCGTCGACGTCCGACCGATAGATCCAGGGGTGCCCCCTCCGCGCTCGAGCCTCGCCGCGCGGGGAGATGGTGACGTCGGACATCTGCGTGGAGAGCGTAGTGTACAATTCCCCGATGCTCGTCGCGCTCGGCGCCGATCACGCTGGCTTCGAGTTGAAGGAGGCGCTCAAGCGGACGCTCGAGGAGCGCGGCGTCGCCTACCGCGATTTCGGCACCGATTCGGCCGCCTCGGTCGACTATCCCGACTACGCCGTCGAGGTGGCCCACGCCGTCGCCGAGGGGCGGGCCGATCGCGGCATCCTGGTGTGCGGCAGCGGCGTCGGCATGGCCATCGCCGCCAACAAGGTGCGGGGCATCCGCGCCTCCGTCATCAGCGACGTCGAGGGCGCGGCGCTGGCCCGCGAGCACAACGACCTGAACGTGCTGTCCCTCGGCGCGCGACGCCTGCCGGCCGGCCAGGCCGCCGACATCGTGGCGGCCTTCCTCGACACGCCGTTCGCCGGCGGCCGCCACCTGCGGCGGGTCGAGAAGATCGAGCGCCTCGTCGATCCGTCCGCCCCCAAGACGACCTCGTGACCCTCACGCTTCCGCCCCGACCATGAGCGACACCTTCGATCAGGCGCTGTTCCACCGTTCGCTCGCCGACGCCGACCCCGACGTCGCCGCGGCCATCGCCGCCGAAGCCGCGCGCCAGGAGACCGGCCTCGAGCTCATCGCCTCGGAGAACTTCGTCAGCGTGGCCGTGCTCGAGGCGGCCGGCTCCGTGCTGACGAACAAGTACGCCGAGGGCTACCCCGGGAAGCGCTACTACGGCGGCTGCGAGCACGTCGACGTCGTCGAGACGCTGGCCATCGCGCGCGCCAAGGCGCTGTTCGGCGCCGAGCACGCCAACGTCCAGCCGCACTCGGGCGCGCAGGCCAACATGGCCGTGCTGCTCGCCACGCTCGCGCCCGGGGACACCATCCTCGGCATGAACCTCGCGCACGGCGGCCACCTCACGCACGGGCATCCGCTGAACTTCTCCGGCCGCTACTTCACCGTCGTGCCCTACGGCGTGCGCGCCAGCGACGAGCGCATCGACTACGACGAGGTGGAGCGGCTCGCGCTCGAGCACCGGCCCAAGCTGCTCATCGCGGGCGCCAGCGCCTACCCCAGGGCCATCGACTACGCGCGGCTGGCGGAGATTGCCGGACGCGCCGGCGCGCGGCTCATGGTGGACATGGCGCACATCGCGGGGCTCGTGGCGGCTGGGCTGCATCCCAATCCCGTCCCGCACGCCGACTACGTCACGACCACGACGCACAAGACCCTCCGGGGACCGCGGGCCGGGCTCATCCTGTGCCGGCAGGCGCATGCGAAGGACATCGACCGCGCCGTGTTCCCGGGCGTCCAGGGAGGGCCCCTGATGCACGTGATCGCGGCCAAGGCCGTCTGCTTCAAGCAGGCGGCCGAGCCGGCCTTCATGGACTACCAGCGCCGCGTCGTGGCCAATGCCGTCCGGCTGGCCGAGGGACTCGCCGCGCAGGGCTTCCGCGTGGTCAGCGGGGGCACCGACACGCACCTGGTGCTCGTGGACGTGGTGTCGCGCGGCCTCACCGGCAAGGCGGCGGAAGCGGCCCTGGGCCGCGCGGCGATCACCGTGAACAAGAACGCCATCCCCTTCGACAAGAACCCGCCGCTCGTGGCCAGCGGCATCCGCCTGGGCACGCCGGCCATGACCACCCGCGGGATGGGCCCGACCGAAGCCGAGACGGTGGCCGCGCTGATCGGCCGGGTGCTGGGAGCGCCGGACGACGCGGCCGTCGCGGCGGCGGTCAAGGCCGAGGTCGAGCACCTGTGTCAGACGTTCCCGCTGTACCGGGTCGGGACGACCTCGCGGGCGCAGTAGCGCACGCCTTCGCGGACGGCGGCCCGCTCGCGGGTGCCCTGCCGGGGTTCGAGCCGCGCGAGGGACAGCGCCGCATGGCGGGCGCCGTCGCCGAGGCCCTCCTGGACGGCGGCATCCTCCTGGCCGAGGCCGGCACGGGCACCGGCAAGACCATGGCCTACCTCGTGCCGGCGGTGCTGAGCGGCCACCGCGTGCTCGTCTCCACGGGCACGAAGAACCTGCAGGAGCAGATCTTCGAGAAGGACGTGCCGGCCTTGCGGGCCGCGCTCGGCCTGCCGTTCAGCGCCACCTGCATGAAGGGCCGCGGGAACTACCTGTGCCTGCACCGGTTCGAGGAATACCGGTCCCGGCAGGGTGTCCGCGGCCAGCGGCTGGCGTCGCAGGACGCCGTCTTCCTGCCGGTGATCGAGCAGTGGGCGGCCGCCACCGGCACGGGGGACCGGGCGGAGATCTCGGAGCTGCCCGAGGAGCTCGCCCTGTGGCACGAGGTGTCGGCGACGGCCGATACGTGCCTCGGGACGGAGTGCCCGCGGCACGCGGAGTGCTTCGTCACGCGGATGCGCCAGCGCGCGGCCGAGAGCGACGTCGTGATTGTGAACCACCACCTGCTGTGCGCCGATGCCGCGGTGCGCCAGAGCGCCTACGGCGAGGTGATCCCCTCGTGCCCGCACCTGGTCGTGGACGAGGCGCACCAGCTCGAGGACGTCGCCACGCAGTACTTCGGCACGGCCGTGAGCAACCTCCGCGTCGACGAGCTGGCGCGCGACGCCAGCCACGCGCTCGCCGGGGCCGGACGACCGGGGGCGTCGGAGGTTCACGGCGCGGCCCGGGGCGTGATGCACGTGGTGGACCACTCGCGGGCGTTCTTCTCGGCGCTGGCGCTGGCGCGCATGGGGCGGGGCGACGAGCGCCTGCGCGTGGCGCCCGACTGGTTCGCCGACCACGTCCACACGGGCCTGGACCTCGCCGGCGCGCTCGACGGCCTCCAGGCCACCTGTGCGCTCGCCGCCGCGCGCGCGGAGGAGCCGGCCGCCGGCCCACGAACGGACGATCTCCCGGCCGTCGCGAGGCGCGCCGGGGAGCTCGCCGCCGATCTGCGCTTCCTGCTCGCGGCAGCCGATCCGGCCTACGTCTACTTCCTCGAGGTGAAGGGCCGCGCGGTGCAGCTGCGGGCGGCCCCGATCGACGTCTCTCGCATCGTGCGCGACCTGGTCGCCGGCCAGCGCCGCACGACGGTGCTCACCTCGGCGACGCTCACCGTCGAGGGCCGCTTCGACTACGTGAAGGACCGCCTCGGCCTGGAGGACGCGCGGGAGCTGGCCGTGCCGTCCGAGTTCGACTACCGGCGCCAGACGCTGCTGTACCTCCCGCGCCGCATGCCCCTGCCCCGCGACGAGCGCTACCCCGACGCCGTGGCCTGGGAGACGCGCCAGCTGCTCGCCTGCTCGCGCGGCCGCGCGTTCGTGCTGTTCACCAGCTACGCGACCATGCGCGCCGTGGTGCAGCGCCTGGAGCTCGAGCTCGAGTACCCGGTCCTCGTGCAGGGGACGGCGCCGCGCTCCGCGCTCCTGGCCGAGTTCCGGGCCACCCCGCACGCGGTGCTCTTCGCGACGTCCTCCTTCTGGCAGGGCGTGGACGTCCAGGGCGACCAGTTGAGCGCCGTCATCATCGACAAGCTCCCGTTCGCCTCGCCGGGCGACCCCGTGGTGGCCGCCCGGATCGACGCGCTGACGGCCCGGGGCGAGAGCGCGTTCGAGCGCTACCAGGTGCCGCTGGCCATCCTGGCGCTCCAGCAGGGGCTCGGGCGCCTCATTCGCCACAGGAACGACCGCGGCCTCCTGGCGGTGCTGGATCCGCGCGTGCGGACGATGGGGTACGGGCGGCGCTTTCTGGCGTCGCTGCCGCCGGCGCCCATCACGAGCGACGTCGCGCACGTGCGGCGGTTCTTCGCCTGAAACGCAGCGGCCTTCGGGCTACACTGAAACCCTGAGGAGGGGCTTCCACGCCATGACTCGACGCTTTGTATCTCCACTGTTCACGGCCTTGCTGGTCCTCGCCGTGGCCGTCCCGGCGATGGCGCAGACGGGACTGGTCAAGGGCAAGGTGGTCGGTCCCGACGGCAAGCCGGTGCCGGACGCGGCCGTCACGGTGGAGTCCACCGACGGCGTCAACCGCAAGCTCACCACGAAGACCGACAGGCGCGGCGAGTTCGTGCAGCTCGGCCTGCAGTCGGGCGGCTACCGGGTGACGGCCACGGCCGACAAGCTGGGCACGGGCGTGGGCGACGTGCGCGTGCGGGTGGGCCAGTCCACCGACGTCACCATCACGCTCTCGGCGACGCCGCCGGGCATGGATCCGAAGGTGGCCGAGCTCCGCAAGACGTTCGAGGAGGGCGTGGAAGCGAGCCGCGCCAAGGACTACGACACGGCCATCGCGAAGTTCGAGGCCGCGCTGGCGCTCCAGCCGTCCTGCCACGAGTGCTACTACAACATCGGCTACGCCTACCTGCAGAAGAAGGACGAGAAGCAGGCCGAGGAGCAGTGGAAGAAGGCCCTCGAGCAGAAGCCCGATCACGCCGAGACGCTCACGGCGCTGGCGACGCTCTACAACCAGCAGAAGCGCTTCGAGGAGGCGGCGGCCGTGAGCGCCAAGGTGACGGCCGCGAGCCCGGGCGGCAGCGCCGACGCCATCTACAACCAGGGCATCATCCTCTGGAACTCGGGCAAGACGGCCGAGGCGAAGGTGAAGTTCGAGGAGGCGGTGGCCGCCGACCCGACCCACGCCGACAGCCGATTCCAGCTCGGCATGGCGCTCCTGAACGAGGGCAAGATGCCCGAGGCCATCGCCAGCTTCGAGAAGTACCTCGAGATGGCGCCGTCGGGGCAGTTCGCGGCCCAGGCCAAGGCCATGCTGTCGCAGTTGAAGCCCCCGGCGGCGTGAGCGCCCTCGCGGACACGATCCACGCCCGCCTGGACGCCGTCCGGGAGCGCATCGGGCGGGCGGCGGCCAGGGCCGGACGGTCCGCCGGCGACGTCCGGCTGGTGGCGGTGTCGAAGACGTATCCCGTCCAGCACGTCCAGGCGGCCGTGCTCGCCGGGCAGCGCGACTTCGGCGAGAACAAGGTGCAGGAAGGCCTGCAGAAGATCGCGGAAGCGGCCGACAGTACGATCCGGTGGCACCTCATCGGCCACCTCCAGTCGAACAAGGCCAGGAAATCGGCCGAGGCGTTCGACTGGATCCACGCGGTCGACAGCGTCGCCCTGCTGCGCAGGATCGACGAGGCGGCCGCGGCGGCCGGACGCCGGCCGCGGGTGCTCGTCCAGGTGGACCTCGCGGGCGAGGCCACGAAGTTCGGGGCCTCTCCGGCGGACGTGCCTGGGATCTTCGCGGCGGCGGCAGGGTTGACGGCGGCGGATCTCTCGGGGCTCATGCTGCTCCCGCCCGCCGTGGACGACCCGGACGACGCCAGGCCGTGGTTCCGGCGGCTCGTGGCCCTGCGCGACGAGCTGGCGGCCGCGGGCGTGCCGGCGGCCCGGCTCGCCGAGCTCTCGATGGGCATGAGCCACGACTTCGAGGTGGCCGTCGAGGAAGGCGCGACGATCGTGCGGATCGGGAGCGCGATCTTCGGCGAACGGCAATGAGTTGACCGGGCGGCCGGATGGGCCGCCCCCTGGAAAGCGAACCATGAACGTCACGCCCCTGGATCTGCGTCAGCAGCGTTTCAAGTCCGCGATGCGCGGGTACGACCGCGGGGAGGTGGACGCCCTCCTGGCCGAGGTCGCCGACGACTACGAAGGCGCCATCCGCGAGACCGACCGGCTGCGCCAGGAAGTGGCCCGGCTCGAGGCCGCGCTCGACGAGCACCGGTCGGAGGAGAAGAGCCTCAAGAACACGCTCATGACGGCCCAGCGCCTGTCGGACGAGCTTCGCGCGACGGCCGAGCGCGACGCCCAGCGGATCGTGCGCGAGGCCGAGGCGCGGGCCGACCTGCTGCTCCAGAAGACGCAGGCGCGCTTCGAGGAGCTGCAGCGGGAAATCGAGGGGCTGCGCTCCCGCCGGCGCGAGACCGAGACGTCGGTCGAGGCCATCATCAACGCCCTCAAGAAAACGCTGGACTTCGTGCGCGAGCAGGACCAGCGCGAGCGGGAAGACAAGATCCGGCTGCTGCGGCCGCGCTCCGCCGACAGCGCCGTCGCCGTGGCCGCGGGCGCCGTCCCGGCCGAACCGCAGGTCCGCTCCCAGAACGGCTGATCGGACACCGATGGTCACCCAGGGCCCCGGCGGCACCTACGTCGCGGTCCGGGTCGTCCCGCGCGCCGGGCGCTCGGCGCTCGCCGGTGAGCGGGACGGGGCGCTCGTCGTGCGCGTGGCCGCGCCGCCCGTGGACGGCAAGGCCAACGACGCGCTCGTGTCGTTCCTGGCGGCCGTGCTCGACGTGCCGGCGCGGGCGGTCACCGTCGCGCGCGGCGACACCTCCCGCCACAAGCGGATCTTCATCGACGGCCTGGCGCCGGACGACGTCCGGCGGCGGCTGATGCCGGCCCCATGACTCCGGCGGACTTCCTCATCGACCGGGCGGACGTGGTAGCCACGTGCGCCGGTCCCGCGCCGAAAGCCGGGCCGGCCCAGGGCGACATCCGCGCGGTGCCCGGCGCGTCGGTGGCCGCGTGGCAGGGCCGGATCGTGGCCGTCGGCTCGGCCGAGGAGGTGGCGCGCGCGATCGCGCTCCAGCCCGGCGCGACGCGGATCGCCGGGCGCGGCACCACCGTCGTTCCGGGCTTCGTCGACTCGCACACCCACCTCGTCTACGCCGGCGATCGCCGGCACGAGCTGGCCCGCCGGCTCGCCGGCGCCACGTACGCCGAGATCGCCGCGGCCGGCGGCGGCATCGTGGCGACGGTCGCAGCCACGCGCGCGGCCTCGGAGGACGCGCTGGTCGCGACCGCCCTGCCGCGGCTCGCGGACGCGCTCGCCGCCGGTACCACCACCTGCGAGGTCAAGAGCGGCTACGGCCTGGACACGGCGTCGGAGCTCAAGATGCTCAGGGCGATCCGGACGCTGGCGGACCGCCAGCCCGTCGACCTGTCGCCCACGTTCATGGGCGCGCACGAAGTGCCGCCGGAGTACCGCGGGCGGCGCGACGCGTACGTCCGCCTCGTGATCGACGAGATGCTGCCGGCCGTGGCCGCCGCCGGCCTGGCCGAGTGGAACGACGTCTTCTGCGAGGACGGCGTGTTCACGCCGGACGACGCCCTGGCGATCCTCGAGGCCGGTCGGGAACTGGGCCTGGCGCCCCGGATCCACGCCGACGAGCTCGGACCGAGCGGCGGCGCGCGGACGGCGGCCCGCGTCGGCGCCGTGTCCGCCGATCACCTGATCCACGTGGACGATGCCGGGGCCCGCGCGCTCGCCGCGGCCGGGGTCGTCGCCACGCTGCTGCCCGCCGCCGCGTTCTTCCTCAAGCTGGGGCGCTACGCGCCGGCGCGCCTGCTCGTCGAGCGGAACGTGCCCGTCGCCCTGGCCTCCGACATGAATCCCGGCGGCGGGTTCTCGCCGTCCATGCCCTTCGTCATCGCGCTGGCGGCGTTCGGCATGCACCTCACGCTCGAAGAAGCCCTCGTGGCGGCCACCGTCAACGGCGCGGCCGCCCTCCGGCGCAGCCACGACGCCGGCAGCCTCGAACCTGGCAAGCTGATGGACTGTGTCGTCATCGACGGCACGCTCTCGGACCTGGCGCGCATCGGCGCGCCGGTGACGGCCGGCGTCATCAAGCGGGGCCGCATCGTCAGCGGCCGACTCACGACCACCTCATGACCACATTCGCCTCCCGCTCCTTCACCGACCTGCTCGACCTGCTCGCCGCGCCCACGCCGACTCCGGGAGGCGGCGTCGCGGCGGCGCTCTCAGGGGCCCTGGGCGCCGCCGTCGGCCAGATGGTGGCGTCGCTGCCCCGCACCAGGCATGGGACGCCGGAGGAGCACCAGCGCCTCATGACGGCGGCCGCCACGCTCGGCGGCCTGCGGGCGACGCTCCTGGCCCTCGCCGACGCCGATGCCCAGGCGGTGAAGCAGCTCGTCACGGCATCGCGGCTGCCGAAGACCACGCCGGACGAGCGCCAGGCGTGGCAGGCGGCCCTGGCCGCGGCGGCCCGCGAGGCCACGCGGGTGCCCCTCGAGACCGTCAGCACGGCCGCCGACGCGCTCGAAGCCCTCGTGGCCGTGGCCGCCGGGGGCGCGCCGGTGGCGGCCGCGGACGTCTTTGCGGCGATCACGCTGCTGAGCGGTGCGGCCGACAGCGCGGCGGCGACCGTCCGGACCAACCTGACGGCGAGCCGCGATGACGGCTACGTGCGGGAAACGTCGGCGGCGCTCACCCTGACGCTCGACCGCGTGGAGCGCGCCGTGCACGACGCGCTCGGCGCCCTGCAGGCCTGACGGTCCTCGCCGGCGGCTGAGGGCGGCCTCAGTAGGCCATCCGGCGCATGTCCACGTCGAGGTGGTGGCGCCACTGGTAGACGTACGCCCCGGGGACCAGGTGGACGTCGTCCACGTAGGTGGCCGTGATCTTGGCCTGCACGTTCTGGAACACCACGTTGACCGACGCGGGCTCGAGCGGCAGCTCCTGCTCGCGGGCGATGTCGGCCACGCGCGCCTTGAACTGCTCGGCCGTCTGGTTCGAGCTGAAGAGCACCGCCTGCTGCACGGCGTCCTGGAACTCGTAGAAGGCCCAGGTGGAGCGCGCGAGCTGCACGCAGCCGTTCAGGATGAGCCCGACGACGATGAGCTTGACGAGAGTCGACATACCAGGCTGACGGGGGTCGTCCCGCTTATCGGCGCGGGCCGCCCGCCACTGCAGCCGGCGCCAGCGGGGCCGGCCGGGTCGACGCTAGTGAATCGGGTGCAGGAGACGCGACCAGCGCGTGCCGCCCAGCAGGCGGCCTGGTGACGCGCCGGGCTCGTCGTCGAAGGACCAGTAGATCAGGAGTGCACGGCCCTTCACATAGTGGGCCGGCAGGAAGCCCCAGTAGCGGCTGTCCTGCGAGTTGTCCCGGTTGTCGCCCATCGCGAAGTAGTGCCCCCGGGGCACGGTGACCGGCCCGTAGTGCTCCCGGGGATCGCCGGCGATCAGCCCCTCGCTGCCGTCGTGCGGCAGCAGGAAGTGGGCGAACGGCTGCGGGATCACCTGGTCGTTCACGAGGACGTCCTTGCCCCGGACCTCGATCTTCTCGCCGGGCAGGCCGACGATCCGCTTGATGAAGTCGCGCTCCGGGTCCTCGGGGTACTTGAAGACCACGACGTCGCCCCGGCGGATCGGCCGGACCGGCAGCAGCGCCCGCTCGAGGCCGGTGGCCGTCGGCGAGAACACGAACTTGTTCACGAGCAGGTGGTCGCCGACGAGCAGGTTGGGCTCCATGGAGCCGGTCGGGATCTTGAAGGCCTGGACCACGAAGGTCCGGATGAAGAGCGCCAGGATCACGGCGACGACGATCGACTCGAAGTACTCGCGCACCGTGGATTTCTTGAAGGCCGCCTCGCCCATCACGATTCCCCCTGCACCTTCAGGACGGCGAGAAAGGCCTCCTGCGGGATCTCGACGCTCCCCACGCGCTTCATCCGCTTCTTGCCTTCCTTCTGCTTCTCGAGGAGCTTGCGCTTGCGGGAGATGTCGCCGCCGTAGCACTTGGCCAGGACGTTCTTGCGGAGGGCCTTGACCGACTCGCGCGCGATGATGCGGCTGCCGATCGCGGCCTGGATGGCGACCTCGAACATCTGCCGCGGGATGAGCTCGCGCATCTTCGAGACGAGGAGCCGGCCCCGATCGTAGGCGCGGTCGCGGTGGACGATGATCGACAGCGCGTCCACCGGATCGCCGTTCACGAGGATGTCGAGCTTGACGAGCGGCGAGGCCCAGTAGCCGGTGACGTGGTAGTCCAGCGACGCGTAGCCGCGCGACAGCGTCTTCAGCCGGTCGTAGAAGTCGAGCACGACCTCGCTGAACGGCAGCTCGTAGGTGATGAGCACGCGATCCGAGGCCTTGTACTCCAGCGCCTTCTGCACGCCCCGCTTGTCCTGGCACAGCTGGAGGATCCCGCCCACGAACTCGCTCGGCGTCAGGATCATGGCCGTGATGACCGGCTCCTCGATCGCCTGGATGCTGCCCGCCTCGGGCAGCTTCGCCGGGCTGTCGATCTCGGTGACCGTGCCGTCGGTGGTCGTCACGCGGTACAGCACGCCGGGCGCCGTCGTGACGAGGTCCATGTCGAACTCGCGCTCCAGGCGCTCCTGCACGATCTCCATGTGCAGCAGCCCGAGGAACCCGCAGCGGAAGCCGAAACCGAGCGCCGCCGAGGTCTCCGGCTCGAAGAAGAACGCGGAGTCGTTCAGGCGGAGCTTCTCGAGCGCTTCGCGCAGCTCGGAGTAGGCGTGGCTCTCCACGGGATAGAGCCCCGCGAACACCATCGGCTTGAGCGGCTTGAAGCCCGGGAACGGCTCGGCCGTGGGCCGCAGCGACTCGGTGACGGTGTCGCCGATCTGCGCGTCGGCGATCCGCTTGATGCCGCACACGATGAAGCCGACCTCGCCCACCGACAGCTCGGCCATCTCGAGCGGCTTCGGGGTGAAGACGCCCATCTGCTCCACCTCGTAGTCCTGGGCCGTCGCCATGAAGCGCACCTTGGTCTTCGGGCGGAGCGTGCCGTCGAGGATGCGGACGACGACCACGACGCCGCGATAGGCGTCGTACCACGAGTCGAAGATCAGGGCCTTCAGCGGCGCGTCGGGATCGCCGGCCGGGGGCGGCACGCGCGCCACGACGGCCTCGAGGATGTCGCCGACGCCGCGGCCTTCCTTCGCGCTGCAGGGGATCGCACCTGCGCCGTCGAGGCCGATGATCTCCTCGAGCTGGCGCCGCGCCTCGTCCACCTGCGCGCTCGGCAGATCGATCTTGTTGATGACGGGGATGACCTCGAGGTTCCCGTCCACCGCGAGGTAGGCGTTGGCGAGCGTCTGCGCCTCGACGCCCTGCGACGCGTCCACGAGCAGCAGCGCGCCCTCGCACGCGGCGAGCGAGCGCGTCACCTCGTAGCCGAAGTCCACGTGGCCGGGCGTGTCGATGAGGTTCAGGATGTACTTCTGCCCGTCGCGCGCGTCGTAGTTCAGGCGGACGGGATGCGCCTTGATGGTGATCCCGCGCTCGCGCTCGAGATCCATGCTGTCGAGCACCTGCGCTTCCATCTCGCGCGCCTGCAGGGCGCCCGTGTACTCGAGGAACCGGTCGGCGAGCGTCGACTTCCCGTGATCGATATGGGCGACGATGGCGAAGTTGCGGACCAGGTTCTGCTTGGGCACGGCTCGGGAACCCCTCATTATGACCCACCGCCGCGGAGGCCGCCTACGGACGGGCCCGGGGCCCGGCGGATCCGCGTCGTCGAGGAGGCCCGGCGCGCGGCGGGCCGCGCCCTCAGCCGAAGCGGCCCCAGAGCATGAGCAGCGCGAAGGCCAGCGGCACGATGGCCACCGTGATGCCGGCCGCGAGCGCGTCGTCCTGGGGCGTCCTGGCGCCTCCGGACTCGCCGCGGCGCCGCCGCGTGCTGGCGCGCGCGAGCCACCCGACGAGGACCGCCGAGGCCGTCATCGCGAGCGGGATGCCGACCATCAGGGCGTAGATCAGGAGGGGCACGTCGCGCATGACGTGATGGATCTCGTTCATCAGCGGACTCGCAGGTCGGGCATCTCGCGGAGAATCATCGTCTTCCTGGCGTCGACGAGGCGCGCGGCCGACGTCGTGACGGGGTGGCGGCGTCGGGCCGTCGCGTAGGCCTGCCAGGCCGCCAGGTCGGCCACCGCGTAGGTGCGCAGGTAGTCCCACCCGTCGGCGATCAGGAACCGGGCGGTTTCGGTGCGCGGCACGAGCTCGCGGATGGACGTCTCCTGTTCCCAGGCGTGGACGGCGCCGAGCGTCATGCGTTCGAAAGCCGCTCCCATGCCGGGCGCCACCCGGATGAACTCCAGCACGTCCAGCATGCGATCCGGCACGGGCGCGATCGCCGGCGGCGTCAGCACCTCGACGAACTGGTCGTGGTGGCCGACGCTCAGGTCCGAGAGCTGGCGGTAGAGCTGTCCGATCGGCACGGGATCGTCCACGCGCGCCGCGAGGGCGCGATTGGCGCGGTCCATGGCGGCCATGTCCGCGTAGTGCGTGATCACCATGAGATCGAGCGCCTCGGGGCTCTCGACCTCGCCGAGGAAGCGGACGGTCCTGATGTCGTCGGTCTGCCGGTAGACCGGGACCACCTGCGCGCGATACAGGTCCATGGCCTGGCCCGTCTGGCCCGGCAGGAACCTGAACGTGACGAGCTGCCGGAGCTCGCGCGAGTCGGCCAGCGCCTGGCCCACCGTCCGCGCCTCGGGCCCCGGCCCCGCGGCCAACGCCGCGATGACACTCACGGCGGCGGTCACGGCGGCTCGCGTCATCGCTGCTCCAGGGGCACCCAGGTCTGAGGATAGGCCGGTCCGGTGTACTCGGCGCGCGGGCGGATCAGGCGGTTGTTCGCCAGCTGTTCCAGCACGTGCGCCGACCAGCCGGAGATCCGGCTCACCGCGAAGATCGGCGTGTAGAGATCGAGGGGGATGCCCATCGTGTAGTACAGCGACGCGGAGTAGAAGTCCACGTTCGGGTTCAGCTTCTTCTCGGCCTTGACGAGCGCCTCGATACGCTCGGACATCTCGAACCACGTGGGGTTCCCGGCGCGCTTCCCGAACTCCTGCGACATCCGGCGCAGGTGCCGCGCGCGGGGGTCCTCGGTGGTGTACACCCGGTGGCCGAAGCCCGGGACCTTCTCCTTGCGCTGGAGCTTGCCGCGGATGAAGGCGTCGACGCGCTCGGCCGGCGCGTCCTGGCCGACGTCGAGCAGCATCTTCATGACCTCGGCGTTCGCGCCGCCGTGCAGCGGCCCCTTCAGCGTCCCCACGCCCGCGACCACGGCCGAGTGCATGTCGGTCAGCGTGGCCGCCGCGACGCGGGCCGCGAAGGTGGACGCGTTCAGTTCGTGGTCGGCGTGGAGCACGAGCGCGACGTCCATGGCGCGGGCCGCCACCGGGTCGGGCCGCTCGCCGAGCAGCATGTAGAGGAAGTTGGCGGCGTGGCCCAGCGCCGGATCCGGCGCGATCGGGCCGCCCCCCGCCTGCAGCCGTCCCCAGGTGGCCACGAGGCCGGCCATCTGTCCCGTGAGCCGAACCGCCTTGCGATAGGCGCCGCGGGGCGTGTTGTCGTGCGCATCGGGGTCGTAGTGGCCGAGCGCCGAGGTGAGCGTGCGCAGGGCGTCCATCCCGTCGCCCGGCGGCAGCATCCGCATCAGCCGCAGGATGGCCTCGGGCAGCGGACGCGCCGCGGCCAGCTGCGACTGGAGGTCCCCCAGCTCGGCCTTCGAAGGCAGATGGCCGTGCCAGAGCAGGAAGCAGATCTCCTCGAAGGTCGCAAACCGGGCCAGGTCATGGATGTCGAACCCGCGGTACGACAGGACGCCCCTGTCGCCATCGATGAAGCAAATCGACGACTCTGTGGCGACGACGTCCGCCAGCCCTGCCTTGGCCTTCACATCCGACATGGCGCCGATTCTACCTGCCCGCCCCGGGCGGCAACGGCCGCAGATTGTCAGTGCCGGGGCGAGTTTCCGCCGGCGGCGGGCGCGGCCATGCGCGTCCGACGCCGTCGCGGCTGCCCGACGCCACCCATCGGCCGGGCGCTAAGTGCGCACGGCGACTGGAGCTTCCACAGGACGGCCGAAGATGTGGCGCCCCTGGACGAAGTTGGCCTGTCAGTTGCAACGCCATCCGGCGTGGACCGCACGAGTCGCGTCATCGCCGGGTTCGGGCTCACCGACCTGGTCGTCGCCGCTGCCTTCGTTGGCATGGCGGCTGGACTGGCCGCACCGGCGCTCGGCCCCCTGGTGGCAACACCGGCACGCCTCGACGGCATGCCTGCAGGGCAGGAACACGTGCTGAACGGCACGCCGCGCCCGGGCCTGGATGCGGCGTCGGGCGGAGGCGGCCTCCGCCGGGACGCAGACGCCGGGGCCAGACTTTCGGAACCGACCGCAGCGGCGACGGACCTTCCGTCGCCGGGCGGGCGAAACTAGCGATGGCGAACCAGCAGACGCGCTGCCCGGCCTGCGGTCACGGGGTCATCGCCGGATGGATGCACTGCCCGGAGTGTCGGGGGATCCTGCCCGACACCCGGCTGAGCGCCGCCGCCGAGAGCGAGGAGGCGCCGTGGTGGTGGCCGGCGCTCGTGGCGGGCACGCTGGCCTTCGGCGTCGGGGTGTGGCTGCTCTGGCCCGTGTCGGGCGCCGCCACGCCGTCCACTGCCCCCGGACGAGCCCCGGCCGCCGTGGTCGCGCCCGCGCCGCGCAGCCGGCCGAATCGCCCGGCTGCGACGGTGGGCGACGCGGGCCGCGCGCCCGGGCAGGCGCTCCCGCGGCCCGGCGCGACCGCGCCGGCGCTCGCCGAGAACGTGGCGGCGCTGCCGGCCAGCGCGCTGCAGCGCTGACGCTCGCGGGACACGACACGCCGGCGTCGTCGCCGGCCCGGCGCGCCGCCGGACACTGGTGTATCGTCGCTCCGTGACGATCGCCGTCAGGACCGCGCTCTTCCTCGTACTCGGCAGCGCCGCCGCGGCCGCGCAGCCGGCGCCTCCCGGCCCCCTGGCGGCCGTCCAGCCCACGACCTCCCCGGGCGTCGTGGAGCTCAAGGGGACCGTGCCGCTCGCGGTGCAGGACGCCGCGGGTCCACGGACGGTGCCCAAGCGGTTCGTGCTGCGGTACCCCGCAACGGGCTGGAACGGCGCCCTGGTCATCGGGGCCCACGGCGGGTCCGGCGGCAACGACTTCGACCCCACCGGCAAGGTGATCGGCACCGACGAGACGGCCCTCGACGACGTCGTCGGCCGCCACGCCGTGTCGTCCGGCTTCGCGTATGCGAGCGTCGACCGCGACGGCGCGATGACCGCGCTGGCCGGGCTGGCGTTGACGGACGAATTCGCGGAGGTGGCCGCGGCGGAACTGCGGGCGCGCCTGGGCCGCCCGCCGGCCCGCCAGTACCTGGTCGGCCTGTCGATGGGCGGCGGCATCGCCCGAGCGGCCGCGGAGCGTCCGTCCCGCTACGCGGGCATCGTGATCGTCGCCGGCGCCAACGGCGACCTGCCGACGCGGACGGCGCGGCAGCGCGCCATCGCCGAGGCCTGGCCCGGCATCGATCCGGCGACCCACCCGGACCTGCCGGCGACCGACCCGCGCATCGCCGCGTTTGCCCGGATCATCGGCACCCCCGTCGCGGCGCGACGCCTGTGGCCGTACACGGCGGCCGGAGCCGCACGGGCCGCGGCGGCGCCGGCGCCGCCCGGGGCGAGCGGCAACTCCTCGGGCGTGATCACGGTGCCGGTCGTCGAGGTCGCCGGCACCTGGGACGACTTCGTGTTGAGCGAGCTCGAGGCCTACCGGGCGCGGGTGACGCCACGCGCGCTCCACCGCCTGTACCTGGTGGAGGGCGTGTGGCACATGTCGGGCGATGACGACGGCGTCCAGTCGTTCATGTACCTCGCGACGCGCATGCGCCTCGATCCCGATGTCGCCAAGGCCATGGGGGAAGGCCCCTCGTACCTGCCGACGGTGCGCGACGCGTTCGATCGGCTCGTGGACTGGGTGGAGCGCGGCCTGCCTGCGCCCCGAAGCCAGACGGTCGCCCCTGGCCGTCCGCTCGCGCGGTAGCGCGGGGACTCAGTCGCGGCGTCAGCGGGACGCGGCGCCGGGGCCGAGCAGCACGCGGCCGGCCCGCGTACCGGTGTGGACACCCTGGTCCACGGTGATCTGACCGTTCACCAGGACGTAGCGGATGCCGACCGAGTAATGGTGCGGGTCGGCGAACGTCGCCCGGTCGGCCACCGTGGCCGGGTCGAACACGGTGAGGTCGGCGACCAGGCCCGCCTTGATCGCGCCACGTTCGGTCAGGCCGAGCCTGGCCGCCGGGAAGGCCGTCATCTTTCGAATCGCCTCCTCGAGGCGGAGGACGTGCCGCTCCCGCACGTAGCGTCCCAGCACGCGCGGATAGGTGCCGAACGCGCGCGGGTGCGGCGAGCCGTCGCCAGGGGCCGTCAGGCTGCCGTCGGACCCGATCATGCCGAACGGCGACGCCATCAGGCGCTCGACGTCCGCCTCGTCGTAGGCGTGGAAGATGGCGCTGCAGCCGCCCTTCAGCTGCAGGTCGATGACCATGTCGGCCATGGCCGACTGCGTGGCGGGCAGGCCGGCCGCCTTCAGCAGATCGCCGATCGTCCTGCCGGCGAGCGACGGATCGAACCCGCACCGGACGAGCTGGATCCGCGACGGGTCGTCGCCGAACCGCTCGTCGATGAACGCCAGCATGCCCGTCTTGATCTCCTTGCGCGTGCCCGGCTGGCCGAGGCGCTCGTCGAGCTTCCCGTCGGCGAGGGCCCACCGGGGGAAGATGAGCGAGAGCCCCGTCTGCGACGCCGTGTACGGATACTGGTCGAAGGTGACGTCCACGCCGCGGCCGCGAGCCTCGGCGATGAGCGCGAGCGTCTGCACGCTCTGCCCGAACTGCTTCCGGCCGCCCACCTTGTGATGGCTGATCTGGACCGGGATGTGCGCGCGTTCGCCGATGGCGATGGTCTCGCGCACCGAGTCCAGCACGCCGCCGCCCTCGTCGCGCATGTGCGAGGCGTAGATGCCGCCGTGCTCCGCCGCGGTGGCCGCCAGCGCGACGATCTCCTCGGTCGGCGCGTAGCTGCCGGGCACGTACGCCAGGCCCGTGGACAGGCCCAGCGCGCCGTCGCGCATGGCGTCGGCCACGAGCGCCTGCATCCTCGCGATCTCGCCCGGGGTGGCCTTGCGGTTCGCCGTGCCCATCACGGCTTCGCGGATCGAGCCCTGCCCCACCAGGAGCGCCAGGTTGGGGGAGAACGCCGCGGCCCGGGCCCTGGCGAGGTACGGCGCCAGCGGGACCGGCGAACTGCCATCGTTGCCGTCCACCACGGTGGTGATGCCCTGCAGCAGGTAGCCCTCGGCGTTCGGCAGGTCGAACAGGCGCTCGCGGGCGTGCGCGTGCGGGTCGATGAAGCCGGGCGCCACGATCAGGCCCCGGGCGTCGATCCGGGCGGCCGCGCTGGCCGTGCGCAGGTCGCCGATGGCCGAGATCCGGTCACCGCGGACGCCGATGTCCGCGACGTACCAGGGACTGCCGGAGCCGTCCACGATCCGCCCCCCGCCGATCACGACATCGAATCCGGGCTGGGCCGGCTGAGCGGACGGGGCGGCGAAGGGCGCGGCCGCGAGCATCGCGAGGACGGCGAGTCGGTGTCGCATCACGGGTGGGAGTGTAGCGGGGTCGGCGGTTCCGGCGGGCGCCAGGTCCCGCGGTGGGCCTCGAACCACGCCATGGGCCCGGACGGGGCCAGGGCGGGGTGCGGAAACGCGCGCTCGCCGTGGCGCACGAGACCGGCCTTGAGCAGCACGCGCTGGGACGCGACGTTCCCGATGTCGGTGATGGCGGCGATCCGCGGCAGGCGGAGATCGTCGAAGCCGTAGGCGAGGAGGCGGACGGCCATCTCGGTGGCGTAGCCGCGGCCCCACGCCTCGCGGACGAGCGCGTAGCCCACCTGGATGTCGGGCTCGCCGTGGATGTGGTTGAGCACGTGGAAGCCGACGAACCGGACGGTGGCCCGCTCGATGGTCGCCCACATGCCGAGGCCGGGGTGCAGGCGGTAGTACTCGAGGACGCGCGTGCGCATCATCGACTCGGCGCCCGCACGATCCTTGGACCCGCCGAGGTAGCGTGTGACTTCCGGGTCGGCCAGCAGCGCGGCGAGGTCGTCCAGGTCGGCCCACGTGAAGCGCCGGAGCGTGAGCCGCGCGCTCTCGAGCGTCTGGCCGGGTCGTCTCACGCGAGGACCTCGCCTGGCGCCCGGGCGTGCCCGCGGCGCCGGAAGGAGGGAGCGGCGCCTAGTACTGCTTGCTGGCGACGGGCTTCAGGTCCAGGTCGCCGCCGAGCTGCTGGACGATGGAGAGCAGCCCGGTGTAGAGGAAGCCCACCTGGAACAGCATCAGGAACGGCACGGTGCCGTAGATGCCGTTGGCGAGCGCGTAGAAGAGCGTGCCCGTGAAGTAGAGCCCCAGGCCCAGCTCGATGAGCGGCTGGATGGCCACCGCCTGGCGGTACTTCTTCCCCATCCACTCGCCGCCGCCGCCCTCGATGCGGTACTTCGGCGTCCGCGCGAACTCGCTCGGCTTCTGGAGCAGCGCCTCGAGCACGGCCTTCGTGTTGTTGACGGTGAGGCCGATGCCGATGGACATCAGGAACGGCAGGTAGCGCAGCCGTTCGGTCCAGGTGCGCGGGTAGATCTCGCGCTGGCAGACCATGTAGAAGTTCGCCACCGACGCCGTCGCCGCCAGGAAGAGCGGGATGTCGATGAGCAGCATCTCGTACCAGCCCATGTTGTAGCGGATGACCATCGACGGGGCCATCAGCACCGAGAGCAGGCACATGAGCGGGTAGTTGAAGTTGGCCGACAGGTGGAAGAACGCCTCGGCCTTGACCTTGAGCGGCTGGTCCGACGCCAGGATGCGCGGCATCAGCTTCAGGAACGTCTGGATCGACCCCTTCGCCCAGCGATGCTGCTGGCTCTTGAAGGCGTTCATCTCGACGGGAAGCTCCGCGGGCGCCACGTGCCCGGGCAGGAACACGAACCGCCAGCCGCGCAGTTGCGTGCGGTAGCTGAGGTCGAGGTCCTCCGTGAGCGTGTCGTGCTGCCACCCGCCGCCGTCCACGATCGCCTCGCGGCGCCAGATGCCGGCGGTGCCGTTGAAGTTGAAGAAGCAGCCGCCGCGGTTGCGGCTCCCGTGTTCGAGCACGAAGTGGGCGTCGAGCAGAATGGCCTGGATCTTCGTGAGGAGCGAGTAGTCCTCGTTCAGGTGTCCCCACCGCGTCTGCACCATCGCCACCTTCGGGTCGGTGAAGTGGTGCACGGTGGCGCGGAGGAAGTCGGGCCGCGGGATGAAGTCCGCGTCGAAGATCGCGATGAACGCGCCGCGCGCGACCCTCATGGCCTCGTCGAGCGCGCCGGCCTTGTAGCCGGAGCGGTCGGTGCGGTGGATGTACTTGATGTCGATGCCGTCGGCCGCCTGCCGGCGCACTGCCGCCTGGGCGATGGCGCACGTCTCGTCGGTGGAATCGTCGAGCACCTGGATCTCGAGCTTCTCGCGCGGGTAGTCGATGGCGCACACGGCGTCCACGAGCCGATCGACCACGTACATCTCGTTGAAGAGCGGAAGCTGGATCGTCACGACCGGCAGGTCGTCGAAGCGGCCCAGGGGCTCGGGCACTTCGTGCTTGTGCTTCATGTACAGGTACACCAGGTAGTACCGGTGCCATCCGTACACGGCCAGGATCACGAGGACGAAGAAGTAGGACGCGAGGATGAAGGTTTCAGCGAGCGTCATCGTGTGGCCAGGGCGTCACGTCGCGCACAAATCCCGATTATAGTGGACAACCTCCCGCCGTCAACGAAGCGCGGCCACGATGAGCATGACACCGCAGGAAATACGGGCGCTTCTCGACGAGGTGGGCGCCGGCAGGGTGGCGCCGGCGGCCGCGGAATCGCGCCTCGTGGACGAGCTCCAGAGGCGTCCGTTCGAGGACCTGGGGTTCGCCCGGGTCGACCACCACCGGGCGATCCGGCAGGGCTTCCCGGAAGTCGTGCTGGGGCTTGGCAAAACACCAGGGCAGATTGCCGAAATCTCGGCGCGGATCGCCTCGCGGGACGTGGCCCTCCTGGTGACGCGCGCGACACCCGACGCCTACGACGCCGTACGCGCCCGGGTCCCCTACGCCGAGTACCACGCGGCGGCGCGGGTCATCACCCGCCGCGTGCCCATGCCCAAGGCCGCGGGGACGATCGCGGTCGCCTCGGCCGGCACCTCCGACCTGCCGGTGGCCGAGGAAGCCGCGCTCACCGCCGAGATCATGGGCCACGACGTCGTCCGGGTGTACGACGTCGGCGTGGCCGGCATCCACCGCGTCCTCGCCGAGCGGGAACGCCTGGCCGCCGCGCGCGTGGTCATCGTGGTGGCCGGCATGGAAGGCGCGCTGCCCTCGGTGGTCGCGGGCCTGATCGACGTCCCCGTGATCGCCGTGCCGACCAGCGTGGGCTACGGCGCGAGCTTCGGCGGCCTGGCCGCGCTCCTGGGCATGCTCAACTCGTGCGCCAACGGCGTCGCCGTGGTCAACATCGACAACGGCTTCGGCGCCGGGTGCATGGCGGCGCTCATCAACAGAAGGCCGTAGGGATCGGGGACCAGGGGCCTGGGACTCGGGCCAGCGGATCACGCTGCCGGCCGTCACGCTGTGTCAAGCGCTTCTCTACGGAATTCGAGGGCATCGCGACGGCGGGACCGTCCGTTCCCTGGTCCCTGGTCCCTGGTCCCTACATCGTCAGTTCACTCCGCGCCCCCGTCGTACCGCATCGCGCCGGCGATGTTACCTTCCGGGTCCTCGAGCCAGATGAGGTCGCCGACGCCCGGGATCGTAGCCTTCTCCATCAGCACCTTGCCGCCGCTCGCGACCACCGCCGCGGCCACCGCGTCCACGTCGTCCACGGCGATCGTGCATTCGTAGCCGGTCATCCGGCGCCCCGGGGCGATCTCGCGGCGGGCCTGAAGCGACCCCGCCGGGCGCCCCTGATCGCCGGGCCCCGTTCGGATCATGAAGAACCCGGGCGGCCCCCAGGGCTCGAAGGTCCAGCCGAAGACCTGCTGATAGAAGCGCCGCGCGCGCGGCACGTCGTCGGCGTTGATGGCGAAGTGTCGGACGTTGCCCATGTCTCCTCCCGGCGCGCATGATAGGCGGAGCGCGCCTGGTGCGCTTCCACGATCCGGTCAACAGATGTCGAAAACCCGCCACGCCCCGGCGCAGGGTGACGAGCACCTGCTGGTTCGCAGCTACGCCGTCACCCACCCGCGCAACCTCGGCGTGACCGAGCGGAGCCACCCGGACTGGGACCAGGTGGCCTTCGCCTCGCGCGGGGTCATGACGGTGACGACGCCGGAGGGCACGTGGGTGGTCCCCCCGCATCGGGCGGTGTGGATCCCGGCGGGCGCGACCTACTCGGTGCGGACGACGGGCCGGGTGTCGCTCCGCACGCTGTTCCTCCGGCCGGCGCTGGCGCGCGGACGTCTGCCGCGGACCTGCGTGGCCCTGAACGTGTCGGCCCTCGTCCGCGAGCTCGTGCTGCACGCCGTGCGGCGCAACACGCTCCGCCGCGACGCCCCGGCCGACCGCCGGCTGGCGGCCGTCATCGTGGACCAGCTCGCCACGTCCCCCCAGGCGCCGCTGCAACTGCCGATGCCCGCCGATCGGCGAGCGCGAACGGCGGCCGCCGCGGCCCAGGAGGATCCCTCGCTCGCGGCGAAGACCCTGGCCCGATCGGCCGGCGCCAGTGCCCGGACGCTCGAGCGCCTCTTCCTGCGCGACACCGGCATGCCCTTCGGCCGCTGGCGGCGCCGCGCCCGGCTGGTCGGCGCGCTGCGCCTCCTGGCCGGCGGCGCAACCGTGACCCAGGCCGCCCTGGAGGTTGGCTACCAGACGCCCAGCGCGTTCATCGCCGCCTTCCGCCGTGAACTCGGCACGACGCCGGGGCGGTATTTTGGAAGAACCCCGTAGGGACTGGGGGTCCAGGACCAGGGACTCGGAAGGCTGGGCTCCCAGACGGCGCAATCTCACCCGCCCGCGCTCTCGATGCGCCCGTGGGCCAGCGACCGGCGTCGGCCTCGCGGCATGACAGCGTGGTAGCGTGTTTCGGCTGGCCGATCCCCCGGTCCCTGGTCCCCGATCCCTGGAAGCGTCCCCATGACCCCCGCCCTTTTCCGCACGCTCGAGTTCGACCGGATCGTCGAGGCCCTGGCCAGCTTCGCGCTCACGCCCGTGGGCAAGGCGCGGATGCTCGCCGAGACGCCGCAGACCGATCGGGAGCGCGTGGCGCAGGCCCTGGCGGCGACGAGCGAGGCCGTCCGCTACGTGGAGCAGCACGGGGTATTCCCGCTGCGCGCGGGAGCCGGACTCGACGCGGCGCTCGACGGCCTGGAGGTGAAGGGCCGGCCGCTCGAGGCGCTGCAGCTGCGGATCCTCGCCGACTTCGTCGCCTCGATCGCCGAGGCACAGGCCGCGGTAGGCCGCGCCCCGGGCGCCTTCCCGATCCTCCAGCGGGTGGTCGGCCAGCTGGCCTCGTTCGGGGAGGAGGTGGCGGCCGTCCGGCGGGCCATCGACGTCAACGGCGAGGTGCTGGATCACGCCAGCCCGCGGCTGGCGGCGATCCGCGAGCGGCTGCGGCGCAAGCGCGCGGCGCTGCGCGCCACGCTCGACCAGTTCGTGCGCGGCCGCGACACCGCGAAGTACCTGCAGGAATCCGTGGTCACCCAGCGCAACGGCCGGGCGGTGCTGATGGTGCGGGCCGAGCACCGCTCCAGCGTGCCCGGCATCGTGCACGGCGCCTCGGCCACGGGCGCCACGCTCTTCCTCGAGCCCATGGCGGGGGTCGAGATCAACAACGACATCGTCGCGGCCGAGGAAGAGGAAGCCGAGGAGATCTTCCGGATCCTGCTCGAGCTCACGGACCGGTTCCGCCTCCGGCCAGCCGAGTTCACGACGGCCCTCCTCGTGGCGGCGGAGCTCGACCTGCTCCAGGCGCGGGCGCGGCTCGCGCACCTGATGAACGCGGTGGAACCGGCCCTGTCGGCCACGGGCCACCTGGAGCTGCGGGACGCGCGCCACCCGCTCCTGATGGAGGCGGTCACCGCCCGGCTCGAGGACGCCGCCGAGCGCCGCGTGACGACGCCGGTGCCGGTCACGGTGCTGCTGACGCCGCCCTCGCGGGTGCTCCTGGTCACCGGGCCGAACACCGGCGGCAAGACGGTGGCGCTCAAGACCACGGGCCTGTTCGCGCTCATGGCGCAGGCCGGCCTGCACGTGCCGGCGGCGCCCGGATCGACGGTCCCGGTCTTCCGGACGGTGTTCGCCGACATCGGCGACGAGCAGTCCATCTCGGCCAGCCTGAGCACGTTCTCGGCGCACATCACCAACATCGCCGCGATGGACCGCGCGCTGCAGCTGCCGGCGCTCGTCCTCCTCGACGAGGTGGGCACGGGCACCGACCCGGCGGAGGGCGGCGCGCTGGCGACGGCCATCATCGCCAACTTCATGGAGCGGGGGGCGCTCGTCGTCGCGACGACGCACTACGACGCGTTGAAGACGTGGGGCACGGCCACCGACGGCGTGACGACGGCGGCCTTTGCGTTCGATCCCGAGACCTTCGCGCCGAGCTACCGGCTCATCTACGGGGCCCCGGGCCGCAGCCTGGCCATCGAGATCTCGCGGCGGCTCGGACTCCCGCCGGCGGTCATCGCCGCGGCCCGCAACCACCTGAGCGACGACCGCAAGCGCCTCGACGCCCACCTGGCCCGCGTCGACGCGCAGGCGCGGGCGCTCGACGCGGAGCGCCGGAAGCTCGAGCGTGAGCACGCCGCCCTGACCGAGCAGAACCGCTCCCTGCGGCTGCGCGAGGCGGCCGTCGCCGAACGCGAGGGCCGGCTGGCCAAGCGCGTCAACGAGAAGCTCGACGACCGGCTGCGCCAGGCGCGCCAGGACATCGACGCCGTCATCGCGCAGCTCAGGGAGAAGTCCGAGGCCCTCATCGAACAGGCGTCGAGCCGGGCCCGGGGCGCCGCCGTGTCCACGGGAGAGGCGGGAGCGGCGCGCGCGGAGGCGGCGGCGGCCGTCGGCCGGATCGTCGAGGGCCTGCGCCAGCCCCAGGCCGGCCCGGCCGCGCCGGCCGAACCGGCCCGGCCGGCGGCGGTCGGGTCGCGCGTGGCCGTAGGCGGACTGGGGCTGGAGGGCGTGGTCGTGGCCATCGACGGCAAGAACGCCGAAGTGGACGTGCGCGGCAAGCGTATGCGCGCGAAGACGGCGGACCTGCGCGTGCTCGGCCCGGCCGCGTCCGACGTCCGCGGAAAGGCGGCGGCGCCGGCCCCGAGGGGCGCCGGCGGGCGCGTGAGGGTCAACGTGGACCTCGCGCCGCGCGAGGGACTCCTCAGCGAGATCAACGTGATCGGCTGCACCGTGGAACAGGCCGTGGACCGCGTCTCGAAGTTCCTGGACGACGCGCTCGTGACCGACGAGCGCGAGATCCGCATCGTGCACGGGCACGGCACGGGCGCGCTCAGGCGCGGCCTGGAAGCCTTCCTCAAGGACCACCCGCTCGTGGCGCGCGCCGCGCCGGCCCCCGACAACCAGGGCGGCGGCGGGGCGACCATCGTCGAGCTGAAGGACTGAGGGCGCGCCGGGGGCCGTCGCCTCCCGGCTACCCCATCCACTGCAGGACGGGGGCGGCCGCGTCCTGGAGGGGTTGCGTGACGACGTCGACGAGCGTCGGGCCGTCGTGCTCGAGCGCCTGGCGGAGCACGGCGTCCAGGGTTTCGGGGTCCTCCACCCGCCACGACCGCACGCCGTAGGCGGCGGCGACCCTCGCATGGTCGGTCGCCGAGAAGTCCACCGAGTAGTAGCGGGCGCCGTAGCTGGCCTTCTGGCTCGCCTTGATCCAGCCGTAGGTCGCGTTGGACAGGACGAGCATCAGGAGCGGCGCCTTGCACCGCGTCACCGTCTCGAGTTCTCCCACGGCGAAGCCGAAGCTGCCATCGCCCATCACCGACACGCACCGGCGCCCGGGATCGGCGTGCCACGCGCCCAGGGCGGCCGCCATCGAGTAGCCGAGCGCCCCGTGCGCGCGGTTGGTCAGGAACCGGCGCCCGGGCCCGCGCACGTGGTAGTACGCGGACAGATACGGACACGGAGTGCCGGGGTCGGCGACCACGACCGCGTCGTCGGGCAGGACGCGGTTCAGCGCGGCGACGACGCGCTCGGGCCGGATCGGCCGCGACGTGTCGGCGGCCAGCCGTTCGAAGGCGTCGAACTTCGCCTGCCGGGCCGCCGCGGCGATGGCGGCGGCGCCCAGCCGCCCCGAGCCGGCCGGCCCGAGCGCGGCCGCCACCCGGTCGGCCAGCGCGTCGAGCGCGAGTCGGGCGTCGCCGACCAGCGCGTGGGCCGTGCGGTAGTTCGCACCGATGGCGGCGGGATCGACGTCCACGTGCACGATGGGCACGTCGCGCGAGGGGATGGTCCATCGCTCGGTGGTCGTGGACCCGGCGCGGCAGCCGGCGAACACGACCAGGTCGGCCTGCTGGACCACGGCGCGCGTCGCCACGACGCCTCCGTTCAGCCCCACCACGCCCACCGCCAGGGGATGCGTGTCGGCGAGGCTGCCCTTGCCCGTCACCGTGGTGCAGACGGGCGCGTCGACGAGCGCGGCCAGGCGCGCCAGGGCGGCCTCGGCGCCCGACGTCACCACGCCCCCGCCGCAGATGAACACCGGGCGGCGGGCGGCCAGGATGGCCTCGGCGGCCCCGTCCACCGCATCGGGGGCGGGCGCCGACCGCCACGCCGGGCAGGCCGCGTGGTCGTTCTGGACCCAGAGGTCCGACGCCGGCACGGGCTGCTTGAGCACGTCGAATGGCAGGCCCAGGTGTACGGCGCCGGGCCGTCCGGTGGTCATCTGACGGAAGGCGGTGCGAAACGCGTGGGGCACCTGGTCGGCGCGGTCGCACACGGTATTCCACTTCGTGAGCGGCCGGTACAGCGACTCCTGGTCCAGCTCGGTGAGGGGATAGCGTCCGCGCGAGGCCACCGGCACGTCCGACGTGATCCCGAGCACCGGCGCGCTCGACTCGTTGGCCTCCACCAGTCCGGGCAGCAGGTAGGTCGCGCCGCCGCCGCTCGGGCCTTCGCAGATGCCGGGCCGGCCGCTGACCCTGGCGTAGCCGTCGGCCATGTAGGCGGCGCTGCGTTCGTCGCGGGCGAGGACGTGGGTGATGCCGTGCGGCATGGTCGCGAGCGCGTCGTAGAACGGCAGGCTCGTGTCGCCGCAGAGCCCGAAGATGTGGCGCACGCCGTAGAGATCCAGCAGGCGGACGGCGGCCTGGGCGCCCGTGAGTGTGTCCATGGAGCCTCGAGTCGATGAGTGCGCTCAGGAGTGTAATTCGGCTCGGCCGCGGCGCGCGGCCCGGTGTCGCATAATGCGGTCGGCGAACACGCCGCCCCCGCGGGGAGCCCGCACGCAATGCAGACGATCTACTCGGAGCGCCACCACCGCCACCACGGCAACGCCGAGCTCATCGACGGCACCCTGAAGCCCTGCTTCGAGATGCCGCGACGGGCGGAGCTCGTCCTGGCCCGCGTCCGCGACGTCGGCTTGGGGGAGGTCCGCGAACCCGAGGCCTTCGGCACGGCGCCCCTCCACCGGGTCCACGCCCCGGCCTTCGTGGACTTCCTGGCCCGCGCGTGGCAGGACTGGACGGCGCTCGGGCGCACCAACGACGCGCTGCCCCTCGTCTGGCCGGTGTCCAGCATGCGGCACGACCGCGTGCCCGTCCACATCGACGGCCGCCTGGGCTTCTACTCGTCCGACGCCGGCGTGCCGATCACGGCCGGCACGTGGGACGCCATCACGTCCAGCGCCGACGTCGCCCTGACGGCCGCCCGCCTCGTGGCTCACGGGGAGCGAAGCGCGTTCGCGCTCTGCCGGCCGCCGGGCCATCACGCGAGCGCCGCGGCGATGGGCGGGTACTGCTACCTGAACAACGCGGCCATCGCGGCGCAGTTCCTGCTCGATCGCGGCGCCCGGCGCGTGGCCATCCTCGACGTGGACTACCACCACGGCAACGGCACGCAGCAGATCTTCTACGACCGGTCCGACGTGCTCTTCGTCTCGCTCCACGCCGACCCGACCGTCGAGTACCCGTACTTTCTCGGACACGCCGACGAGCACGGCGCAGGCGAGGGCGAGCGCTTCACCCGGAACTACCCGCTCCCCCTCGGGACCACGTGGGACGGCTACGCCGCGGCCCTCACCGACGCGCGCCGCGCGATCCAGACCTACGGACCCGACGCGGTCGTGGTGTCCCTGGGCGTGGACACGTTCGAGCACGACCCCATCTCCCAGTTCCGGCTGACGACGGACGACTTCCCGCGGCTGGGCGAGGCGATCGGCGCGATGGGCTGGCCGACGCTGTTCGTGATGGAGGGCGGCTACGCGGTGGAGGACATCGGCGTGAACGCCGTCAACGTGCTCGCCGGCTTCGAGCAGCGCTAGCCGATCGGGGAGAAGGTGTGGGGAGGCCGGGCCTCCCCCTCGGACGGCGGTCACCTCCGGCCGGGGCCGGCGATCAGAACAGGTACCGCACCTGGAGCTGCGCCATGCGCGGCGGGTCGATGTTGGCGAGCGACGGGAGCGCGTTGGAGGCCGAGCCCGCCGCCACGACCTGGCCAAAGGTGGCGTTCGCCACGTCGGTGTTGCCGTAGACGGTCACGGCGCGGCCCAGGATGTTGCCGTGGTTCAGCAGGTTGAATCCCTCGGCGCGGAGGAGCAGCGTCTGCGATCGGAGCCGGAAGCGTTTCTCCAGGAACACCGACACGTCCTGCGTGCCCGTGCCGCGGTAGGCCGACTTCGCCATGACCGCGCCGTTCACCACGGGCCGGTCGTTGTTGGACCCGTCGCCGTTGTTGTCCACGCCGGTGGTGGCCGTGAACGGACGCGCCGACGCCAGCTGGGTCACCGTGCCGGCCGTCACGTCGTACGGCAGCTGGTAGGACAGCGTGAGGACCGCGCGGTGCCGCTGATCCACGACGCTCGGCCCGCGCTCCTCCTCGCCCAGCCGGGCGATGTTCGAGTCGTTCGGGTTCACGCCGTTGCCGTCGGGCTCGGTGGTGTTGGTGGCCTTCGAGAGCGTGTAGCTCAGCGCCGCCACGAGCTTCGAGTTGCCCCGATAGGTCACGAGCGTCTGCAGGCCGTCGTAGTCGGCGGTGCCCAGGTTCATCAGCACGTTGACGTTGCGCACGCCGCCGTTGACGGGCACGATGGGCCGCGTGGCGTTGGCCGCGGCCGTGCTGCGCGTCTGGCCGGCGGCCGTCCGGTCGAACGGCGCCGGTGCGTTCAGGTCCACGGTGCGATCCAGGTGCGTCCAGTGCTGGTGGACGTAGTCGGCGCCGACGAAGAGCCCCCGCACCATTTCCCGCTCGGCCCCGATCGACAGGACCTGGCTGCGCGGGTTCACGAACTCGTCGGGATAGCGGTCCAGCAGGCTGAAGTCCAGGCCGTAGCCGGCGAACTGCGACTCGTAGAACGCCCGCTGGCCGGCGCGGATGGTGACGTTGCGCGGCGGCCGCTGCGACGGCGGAAGCGTCCGTGGATCGAACGACAGGGGCAGGCACGATCCGGTCAGGCACGTGGGGAACCCGAACTGGCCGGGCGTGGCCGTATAGGTCGTGATGCCGTCGAGCCCGCCCGTGAGCGCGCTCGCCAGGGCGTTGGCGCGGACCTGCGTGTAGTACATGCCGTAGCCGCCGCGCACGGCCAGCCGCCGGTCGCCGCCCGGATGCCAGCCGAAGCCCACGCGCGGCACGACGTTCTTCGTGGCGTCGGTGAGCGTCTGGCGGTCGTAGCGGACCCCCAGGTCGAGCGTCAGATCGTCGTGGACGCGGATCCGGTCCTGGACGAAGCCGACCGACAGCCACTGGGAGAGCTCGTAGCTCGACACGCCGTAGTTGATGGGCTGCGTGTACTGCTGCACGTCGGCGAGCGTGAGCTGGTCGAAGGGGGCCGTCGTGGACGTGATGAACGTGAACGTCCCGAGGATCGCCTGACCGGGCTCGCTGCCGGTCCCGCCGGAGGTGTGCCGGGCCACGCTGCCGCCGAAGCGCACGGTGTGCGCGCCGCGCGTCCACGTGATCGTGTCCGACACCTGGAACTGCGTCCCGTGGATGTCCGACGACCGCGACTCGCCGATCGTGAACGGCGCGGCGCCGGCCCGCGTGTAGGTCGTCGAGAGCTGCTGCGGTTCCCAGAGGGTCACCGGGCCGCCGTGCAGGTAGGCGACGCGCGCCTCGTTGAGGAGCGAGGGCCGGACCACGGCGGTGTGGTTCGTCTGGGCCGTCCAGGCGCCGCGCGTGTAGCGGCGGGCGACGGTGGGCGCGTTGTTCCCGACGACGGCGTCGTTCGGGTTGGTGTCGTAGAAGTGGTCGTAGTTGAAGCGCAGCATCAGCGTCTGGGCCGGCGTCAGCTTGTGATCGAGCCGGGCGTTCAGGAGGCGCTGCCGGTAGTGGCCGACATAGGACAGGCTGCCGTCGGCGGGCAGGACGAAGGACGGGAGGGTGCGCGAGAGCTGCGTCGTCCGGTCCTGGCGCGTGTAGTCGCCGGTGACGAAGAAGAACGTCCGGTCCGCGACGAGGCGTCCGCCGAGCGACGCCGAGCCCTGGCTGAGCGCGTCGGGCAGGTCGGTCGGATTGATGGCCTGCAGGGTGGAGGGCGTCGTGCAGCTCGACAGCGACGGCGGGCAGAACCCCGACGTCGAGAACGTCTTCGACTGCCAGTCCCCGGGCCGCTCCAGGAACAGCGCCTCGCCGTGCAGCTGGTTCGTGCCGGTCTTGGTCACGATGTTCAGCGCCGGTCCGGACGTCCAGCCGTACTCCGACGAGAAGGCGCTGGACAGCACCGCCATCTCCTGGACCGCGCCGACCGGCACCGTGGCCTGCATCGTCTGCCGGCCCCAGCCCTCGTCGTTGCTGGCGCCGTCGAGCATGAAGGTGGTGGTCCGGCGGCTGCCCGAGGCGGTGATGAAGTAGGTGGCGTTCACGAACAGGTCGCCCGTGCCCTTGCCCTGCCGGAAGGCCGAGTTGAAGAGCGGCACCGTGGTGATCTTCCGGCCGAGGATCGGCGTGGCGTCGATCGTGGCGCCGTCGAGCCGGCGCCCGATCTGGGCGTCGGCGCGCACTCCGAGGGCGGTGCCGTAGACCACGACCTCCGAGGTGGCGCCCGCCGCCAGGAGCTTCACCCGAAGCGTGGCGGTCTCCCCGCTCCTGAGCTCGATGCCCTGGCGCTCCTCGGCCGCGAAGCCCGCCTTCGAGACGGCCACCGAGTAGGTGCCCGTCAGGGACAGCGCCGGCACGACCGCGCTGCCGTCGGCGCCCGAGACCGCCGTGCGGGACTGGCCGGTCTCGGTGTTGACGACGACGATCTCGGCCGCGGGCACGACCGCGTCCTGCTGGTCGACGACCAGGACCTGGATCGTCGCGTTGTTGGGAGATTGCGCGGACCCGGAGGCCGCCAGGCCGGCCACCAGGATCCACGCCGTCAGGAGACGTATCGCCGTCCGCATCCCATACCTCCGTGGCAAGTCAACGAATGCACGTCACGCCCGGCGGCTACTTCGGCGTGACGACGTAGTCCTTGAAGTAGCTGGACGAGTCGGACTTCGACCACAAGCCGATGCGGCCCGACACCGGCGGCCGGAGGACGGGGTTGTTCTCGGGGAAGAGATCCGGGTTCGGCGGGGCGCCGTTGCGGCCCGGGCCGGGAGCGGTGCCGAGGGTGTAGTCGATGGCCGGGGCGCCGTCGACCCACACCTTGATCGACGCGCCGTCCACCTCGAGCTTGAGCTCGTGGTAGGTGTTGCGGTCGAGCATGAACTTGGTCTCGCGGGTGCTGAACCGGACGTTCCGGCGCAGGCCGTTGTGGAACTCCCAGAGGCCGACGTTGTTCTCGGTGTCGTTGTACCGGACGGCCAGCCAGTCGCCGTTGGGCTTGACGTTGAACAGGATGCCCGAGCAGCGGTCGGCATCCCCGCCGACGGTCTTGAACTTCACGCTGATGGTGCCGTTGGAGAACGACGGGACGCTCTTCAGCACGGCCACGGGAAAGAACGCGAACTGCTTCGCATTGTCCATCAGTTCCTCGTTCGACGTGCCGTAGAGCCGGCGGGCGCTCTGCATGAGGAGCCTGGTCGGGTTGTCCTTGGCCGCCACCCACGGCCGCCCGTCGACCATCACGGCTTTCTCGCCGCCGTCCTCGACGATGCGCCACGTTCCAACCATGGGCTCGAAGGCCGCCGGCGGGCCTCCGACCTTCTCCGCGGAGAGGTCGACCTTCTGTTCGGCCGCCACGAGCGGGACGGCGGCGGCGAGCGCGATGGCGAGCGCACGAATCGGACTTCTCATGTCTGCCTCCTGTGGACCAACGTGCCGGCGACCACGACCAGCAGCGGCCAGGTGCCGTAGTACAGCGCGCGGGCGCCGCGCGGCTCGGCCGCCAGCGGGTGCCCGCGGAACACTTCGTTCTCGGCTTCCGGCGGAAACACGAAGCCGGCCAGCTCGAAGATCTCGTCGCGCGCGCTCTCGGGCGTGGTCGCGCGCGTCATGCGCCGCTGGAAGAGCATCTCGTACCAGATCTCGCCGTAGTGGTCGCTGGCCTGCTCGAGAAGGCCGGACGAGGTGGACGACACGTAGTCGACCCGCAGGTCCGCGACGACCCGGCGGAGCCTGGACAGCACACGGCGCTCGAAGTCGAGGCGTCGCGGGTCCTCGGGCGCCAGATGCACCTCGATGCGCAGGGGCTGGCGGATCGTCCGGAGCAGCGCTTCCTCGGCCGACGGGAACGAGTTCATGCGGTTCTCGGACACGTCCCAGGCGGGCCGCAGGAACGCCGCCCCGGCGAGCGCCGCCGCGGTGAGCCCGGCGGCGGCCACCGAGGCGTAGGCCTTGCGCCGCGGCGCCACGCCGAGCCGGCTCCAGATGCCCGACAGCGTCAGGCCGAACACCGTGAGGACCAGGGCGGCGGCCACGAGGTCGGCGCGCACCAGGCCGTGCTGGAACTCGCCCACCATGGCCGTCGGCGTGTAGTCGGCGAGCTTCTCCCAGAGTCCGCCCTGGACCGCGGCGATGAAGTTGAGGATCCAGGTGCCCACCGTCACGCTGAGCGTGACGATCGCGGCCGTGGCCGGGTGCTCGGTGAGCGCGGCGGCCGCGCACGCGAGTCCTACCGTGATCCCGGCGTTGAAGAAGTGGCCGGCGAGCACGGAGAGCACGCTCGGCGGGTGCACGAAGCCGCCCTGCAGGGCCCAGAGCAGGACGGCGAGGAGCGCCGGGATCGTCGCGATCGTCCAGCCCGCCAGCAGCACGGCGGCCTTGGCCGCCATCCGCAGCGCGATCGGGAGCGGGTGCTGCAGCTCGATCTTGAGGGCGCCGCTCTGCCGGTCGCCGGCGACGACGCGGATGGCCACGAACGGCAGCAGGAACACGGCCGCCAGCTCGACGGCGCTGAAGGTGGGCGCCCAGACGCCGACGAGGGGCGAGAAGATCTCGCCGACGCCGTCGTTCGCGCCGTAGGCGCTGAGCTCGGCGTAGGTCGCCGTGGCGCTGATGAACGACCACCCCACGAGCGGCCCCATGAGGGCGAGCAGCACCCACCAGGCGCGCGACGCCGTCAGCTCGCGCCATTCCTTGGCGAGCAGCCACCGGAAGGCGGTGCTACGTGAGGGCAAGCACCACCTCTTCGAGCGTCGGCGCGCCGGGCACCGCGGCGCCGCCGGGCAGGCGCTGCGCGAGCTCGTCCAGCGTGCCCGCGCCGCACACGCGGCCGGCGCTCAGGAGCACGAAGCGATCGCAGACGCGGGCGGCGTCCGAGATCTGGTGAATCGAGAGGAAGAGCGTGCGGCCCGCCGCGGCGTGCTCGCGCAGCGCGTCGCCGACCTCGCGCGTCTGCCTGAGATCCAGGCCGTCGAACGGCTCGTCTGCCAGGAGCATCGGATGGGGCGTGAGCATCCCGACGGCGAGGAGCACGCGCTTGCGCTGTCCCTTGGAGAGCGTGCCAATCGTCCAGTCGAGGAGCGGGCCCAGGGCCAGGCGGTCGACGACGGCCTGCTTGGCGGCCGGATCGCCGCCGAAATAGCCGATGACGAAGTCGAGCACCCAGTCGACGCGCTGGCTCGGCCAGGGCGCAATCGCGTCGGGCAGGTAGAACATTCCGGCGCCGGGCGTGCCGGGCCGGATGGCGCGGCCGTCCACCACGACCGAGCCGGCGTCGTACGGCAGGACGCCCGCGACGCACTCGAACAGGGTGGTCTTGCCCGCGCCGTTGGGGCCAATGAGGCCCAGCACCTCGCCGCGCCGAATCTCGAGCGTGACGGCCTCGAGCGCGGTGATGCGGCCGAAGCGCTTGGTGAGGCGCTCGACGGTGACCATGAAGCGGGGTGCCAGAGCGCGAGTCTAGCGTCCGGCGTCGATCTACTACCAGCAGTCGTAGGTGCCAGGGTGCGCCGAACCGCACCCGGGGCCCCTGACGGCGGGACGCGATGCGCCGGGGTGCGCAGCCTCCGGAGCGCGAGGGTGACGTACGAACGAAGGGCCAGCCGGCGCGCGCGGCGCCGCTGGCCCTCGAGAACTCCGGGCCGGCCGATCGCGGCCGGCGCGCGCGCTACCGGCCCGCGCTGCTGCGCGCCGGGGCGTTCAGCACCTTGCGGAAGACGGCGACGGCGCGCTGCATCTCGTCCATCGTGCCGAGCGAGATGCGGGTGTGCGACTTCTCGAACGGCGGGAAGTCGCGGCCGACGCTGACCTTGTACTCGGCGCACGCGTCGCGGAACTCCTTGGCCGAGCGCTTGATGTCGATGAACACGCAGTTGGTGTGGGCGTTGGTGCCCTCGTAGCCCATGTCGCGGAAGGCCTGGAGGGTGAAGTCCCGCACCCGCGCGTTCTCGGTGCGCTCGGCCTCGATGTGCCTGGTGTCGCGGAGCGATGCGATGCCGGCCGCCGCCGTGAGCGTGTTCACGCTGCCGAGGCCCCACGCGGAGGCGACGGCCCGCACCGTCTCGGGCTGCCCGATGGCGTAGCCGAGCCGCAGTCCCGCCATGCCGTGCGCCTTGGAGTAGGTCCGCGTCACGAGGACGCCGGGCAGCTCGCGCGCCAGGCCGACCGCGGTCTTCACGCCGGCGCCGTGCGTGTAGTCGATGTAGGCCTCGTCGACGAGGATCGTCGTGCCCGGCGACGCCTGCTTGACGCCGCGCACGAAGGCCTCGACGGCCGTCAGATCGTGCGCCGTGCCGGTCGGGTTGTTCGGGTTGCAGAAGAACACGAGGCCGGCGCCCCTGGCCGCCGTGGCCATGGCGTCGAGGTCCAGGCCGAACGAGCGGTCCACCTGGATCACCTTCGCCGGCACGCCCATGCGCCGGGCGGTCTGCTCGCAGGTGGTGAAGGTCGGGGCGGCCGTGACCAGCGGCTTGTCCGTCGTGCAGAAGGCGCGGGTCGCCGCCTCGAGCATCGGGCCCGATCCCGTGCCGATGATCACGTTCTCCTTCTTCGCGCCGTAGCTGGACGCGATCGTGTCCACCAGCACGTCGATGTAGTCCGGCGGGTAGCCGCGCCCGACCCGCGGCGAGATCCCGCCGTGCAGGGCGTCGATGACGCTCTTGCCCGGGCCTCGGGCGTTCTCGTTGGAGTTGATGCGGATGAAGCCGCCGTCGTCCGGCGGCTGGAGCGCCCCGGCCGACTCGAGGGCCATCGCCTCGCGGCCGCGACCGATGATGAATGCGGTGGACAGGCCGGCGCCGACGCCTACCGTCCTCACGAAACTGCGACGCGACACGGACATACGGGCCTCCTTGCGGATGGGAGCCGGGGAACGGCCCGCAGTATACGGCCAGACCGCCGGCGCCGGACAGGGCGGCCCGTACCTGGCGGAGGCCCTCTCCCGGAAGGCCCCGCGAGCCGGCCAGGCCGGGCGCGGCGCGTAGACTACAGTTGACCCCGGGTCCGGACCAACGCGGCGCCGGGCCCGCGCCCCATGCCGAAGTTCCCGCAGTCCTTCATCGACGAGGTCCGGGTTACCGCCGACATCGTCACGGTGATCCAGGACTACGTGTCCCTGCGGAAGGCCGGCGCGAGCTACAAGGGCCTCTGCCCCTTCCACTCCGAGAAGTCGCCGTCCTTCACCGTCAACCGCGACAAGGGCTTCTTCCACTGCTTCGGCTGCAACACCGGCGGCGACGTCTTCAAGTTCATCGAGCTCCAGGAGAAGCTGGGGTTCCAGGACACGGTCCGGTTCGTGGCCGGCAAGTTCGGCATCCCGCTGCCCGAGCTCGAGGCCGGCGACGGACAGGCCGAGAGCGCGGCGGAGCGCGAGGGCCTGCTCAAGATGCACGAGGTGGCCGCCGCCCACTTCGGCGAGCAGCTCGCCTCGCCGGCCGGCGCACGCCACCGGGAGTACCTGCAGAAGCAGCGCGGACTCACGCCCCAGACGGTCGCCGCGCTGGGCCTTGGCTGGGCGCCGCCCACCCGCGACGGCCTGTACCGCCGGCTCAAGGACCAGGGGTTTCCCGAGGCGCTCATCCGCCAGAGCGGGCTGGTATCGGTGCGCGACGACGGCGCCGTGGTCGACCGCTTCCGGAACCGGCTGATGGTGCCCATCGCCCGCGACAGCGGATCCATCGTCGCCTTCGGCGGCCGCGCGCTCGAGCCGGACCAGGTGCCGAAGTACCTGAACTCGCCCGAGACGCCCATCTACACGAAGAGTAGGACGCTCTACGGCCTCAACCTGACCAAGAGCGAGCTCCGCAAGTCGGGCTTCGCCATCGTCGTCGAGGGCTACTTCGACTTCGCGCAGCTGTACCAGGCCGGCGGCCTGCCCGTGGTGGCCACGTGCGGCACGGCCCTGACGGGCCAGCAGGCCCAGATGCTGCGCCGCTTCGTGCCGAAGGTCATCATCAACTTCGACCCCGACAACGCCGGCCAGTCGGCCGCCGAGCGGTCGAGCGAGCTCCTCGTGGAGGCGAACTTCAGCGTCAACGTGCTCCGGCTGCCCGGGGGCGACGACCCCGACACATTCGTGCAGAAGCGCGGCCGCGAGGCCTACCTGGCCGAGCTGAAGCGCTCGCAGCCGTACCTCGAGTTCCTCCTCGACCGCGCGGCCGCTGCACACAACCTCACACGGGACGAGGGCCGGCGGGAGTTCCTGCACCAGATGCTTGCCGTGGCCGCCCGCGTCCCTGACCCCGCCGCCCGCGATCAGTTCGCGGATCGCCTCGCCCACCGGGCGCGGGTGACCGAAGAGGTGGTCCGCGCCGAGATCCGGAAGGCGGCGGCGGCCCGCCGGACCACCGTGCCGCTGCCGGCCCCGGCGGCCAATACGCCCCTGACAGAGACGGAACGGGGGCTGCTGTGGGCGATCGTGCATGAGCCGGAGCAGGCGACGGCGGCTCTCCTTTCGCTACAAGATGCTGATTTGGAAGGACTTGCCTCTCAGTCCCTGCTGCGGGCGGCCCGGGACGTGACGCTGGAGGGCCCGGGCATGTTGCCAAGCGCCCTCATGGCGCGTCTAAGTGATCGGGAGGCACGGATGCTGGCGAAGGCCGGGGCGGAGCGTCAGGCGCCCGTGCTCGATTTGACCGCGTGCGTGGAAGCCTTGGGCAAGGCGCGTACCAGGCGTGAGCTGGCCGATCTGGATCGAGAGATTGCGCAGTTGGCAGCCTCGGACATCGGATCGGCCCGACTGACGGAACTGGTCATGAAAAAGATTGCGATCCGTCGTCAACTTGGCGAAAGATAGCGCCCCGCCGCCGCGTTAGAATGGAAAGCTGTCCCGCCGTCGATCACACCTGCCAGAACGCCCGGATCGCCCGCGTGTCCCGTCGGAGGTAATGCCTTTGTCATCGCCGCTCGAAGAACGATTCGAAGAAGTCCGTCAGCTCCTCATCATCGGCAAGGAGAAGGGGTACTTGCTGTACGACGAGGTGAACGACGTGCTTCCGGCGGAGGTCACGTCCAACCCCGAGGAGCTCGACGAGCTCTTCACGGTGTTCGGCAATGCCGGCATCGACCTGGTCGACACGGAGAAGGGCTACCGCGAGCGCGACACCATGGAGCGCGGCGAGGGCCCGGCCCACGCGGAGGACGGCACCGAGCTGGACCTCACGCCTGGCGCGCTCGACAAGACGAACGACCCCGTCCGCATGTACCTGCGCGAGATGGGCACGGTGCCGCTGCTCACCCGTGAGGGCGAGGTGGCGATCGCCAAGCGCATCGAGCGCGGCAAGCTGTCCGTCATCAAGTCCATCTCGCGCATGCCGGCCATCATCAAGGCCGTCATCCGGATGGGCGACCAGCTCAAGGCCGGCGAGCGCACCGTGCGCGAGCTCGTGATCTTCAACGACGAGGAGATCACCGACGATCGCATCGAGCAGCGGGCGCAGCAGTTCCTCCGCCAGATCGACGCGGTCCGCAAGGCGCGCGCGGCCGAGGAGAAGCTGCGCGAGAAGCTCGGCACCGTGCTGAAGAAGGACAAGAAGAAGTACCGACGCGCGTCCTGGAAGCACATGCGGGCGCACGTGGAGGTCTCGCGGCTCATCCGCAAGATCGAGTTCACCGAGGCCGTGAAGCGGCGCATGGTGGACGAGGTGAAGGACGCGGTCGAAGCCGTGCAGAAGGTGCAGCGCGAGCTGGACCTGGTCAAGCGCACGCTGAACCCGAAGGTCGTCACCCGGAAGACGCCGAAGCTCAAGGAAGAGGAGCGCAAGAACCTCCTCAAGCGCGAGAAGGACCTGCGGGCCGAGGTGAAGCGCATGAGCGACGGGCTCGAGGAAAGCCCCGAGAACCTGCGCCATACGCTCGAAGTCATCATGCGCGGCGAAGCGCAGGCCGAGCAGGCGAAGAAGGAGCTGGTCGAGGCCAACCTCCGCCTCGTGGTCTCCATCGCCAAGAAGTACACGAACCGCGGCCTGCAGTTCCTGGACCTCATCCAGGAGGGCAACATCGGCCTCATGAAGGCGGTGGACAAGTTCGAGTACCGCCGCGGCTACAAGTTCTCCACCTACGCCACGTGGTGGATCCGGCAGGCGATCACGCGCGCGATTGCCGACCAGGCGCGCACGATCCGCATCCCGGTCCACATGATCGAGACGATCAACAAGCTGATCCGCACCTCGCGCGCGCTCGTGCAGGAGCTGGGCCGCGAGCCCACCTCCGAGGAGATCGCGCGGCGGATGGACATCCCGGTCTCGAAGGTCCGCAAGGTCCTCAAGATCGCGCAGGAGCCGATCTCGCTCGAGACGCCGATCGGCGAGGAAGAGGATTCGCACCTCGGCGACTTCATCGAGGACCGCACGGCGGTCTCGCCGTCCGACGCCGTCATCAACCTGAACCTGCGCGAGCAGACCGAGTCCGTGCTGAAGACGCTCACCCCGCGCGAGGAGCGCGTCATCAAGCTGCGCTTCGGCGTGGGCGAGGGCTCGGAGCACACGCTCGAGGAAGTGGGCCAGAACTTCGCCGTCACCCGCGAGCGCATCCGCCAGATCGAGGCCAAGGCGCTGCGCAAGCTCCGCCACCCGTCGCGGAGCCGCAAGCTCCGGGCGTTCCTCGAGGGACGCACGTAGGGGGGAGCCCCTGCAGGGACCGGGGACAGGCGCGTACGAGGGGCCGGCGGTGCTTCGCACCGGCCGGCCTTTTCATTTCCGGCGGCCCCCGCTGAATTCGGAACGGCGCGGGCGGGCTGACTACGCTACACTGCTGGCGTCATGGACGACCTGCAGCTGCTCTGGATTCCGGCCGGCCTCATCGCCATCGTCGCGTTCCTCATTCTCGTGTTCACGATCACGGGGGCGACGATCACGGGCTAGGACGGCGACGCCGAACCCCGCACGCCTGTCCCGGGCCGGTGCGATCAGCGCCGGCCCGTGGCACGTACGGCCCCCGGACTGCCGCCGTCAGCACGACACGCAGCGGTGGTGGTTCACGGCGCCCAGCTTCTCGAGGAGCGCCAGCGCCTCGGGCCAGGGCTGAATCCGCTGCACCGGCCCGTTGGCCATGTCCGCGGTGCTCTTCCCTTCCCGGTTGATCAGGGTCGGATCGGCGCCCTTCGCGATGAGATAGTTGATCATCTCGACGTCGCCCCGGGCCGCGGCGTTGTGCAGGGCCGTATTGCCCTCGTGGTCGATGGCGTTGACGTCGGCCCCGAGCTCCTCGACCAGGTACTTCACCGCCGCCATCATGCCGCTGGGGGCGTAGTGGTGGGTGTTCGCGGCGAAGCCCTCGCCGTAACCCACGCCCGCTGCGGCCACGAGCGGCGGCACGCCGGGCCCGCCCGTGGGAATCGTCGGCAGCCCGGACACGTCCTGGTAGTCGCGCTGGCCGTCGTCGGTCGGCGGGCGGCTGATGCCCTTGACCGTCCGGATGTTCGGGTCCGCGCCCCGCGCCACGAGCAGCCTCATCGCCGCGACGTCACTGGCGTAGGCCGCGCGCCAGAACGCGGTGGAGCCCGTCTCGTCCACCCCGGAAAGACCGCCGGAGTACCAGACCTTGGTCGCGAGCCTGGCATTCGGATCGGCGCCGCGGTCGAGGAGCAGCGTGAGCATGTCGAGGTAGCCGAGCGCCTGGTCCTGGTGCGCCTGGAGACGCGGACGGCTGGCGCGCGGCTCCCACTGGAGGTTCAGGACGGCGTACAGCGGCGCCACCCCGTTCAGGGCGGCCAGGTTCGGATCGGCGCCGCGGTCGAGCAGCACCTTGGCCAGGTCGTAGTGGCCGTTGATCGTGGCCAGGAGGAGGGGGCTCGTGAGGTCGCCCTCCTTCACCTGGTTGACGTCCACGCCGGCATCCAGGAGCGCCTGCACCGCGGCGACGTGGCCCTGGCGGGTGGCGAAGAGCAGCGGCGTCATGCCGCCCTGCGTGCGCACGAGCTCGTTGCCGGAGAAGTCGCGATCCACGCCGGGAATCCGCGTGGAGGCCACCGGCGCCGCGTCGGGACGCCCGCCCCGGCCGCCGTTGCGGCCGCCGCCGCCCTCGACCGATCCCGCTTCGGCGCCCGGCTTCTTCGGCTGCGTCGGGTTCCCGAACAGGACGCCGACGAACTTGCTGCGATCGATGACGCGGAGGTCCAGGGCGTCGGAGGCGAGCGACAGGTCGGCGCCATGGCGGTGCAGGGCCGCCAGGGTGTCGGCCCGCCCGGCCGCGGCCGCGAACATGGCGGCGGTGAGCCCGCGCGTGGCTTCCCGTGCGTTCGGATCGGCGCCGGCGGCCAGAAGGCGCTCCACCGATCCGGCGTCCCCGGATTCGGCCGCCAGCATGAGCGCCGTGGTGCCATTCGCGGTGGCCGCCGCCGCTGACGCGCCGCTCTTCAGCAGGGCGTCCACGACGCCGGCGTGGCCCAGCTTCGCCGCCAGCAGCAGGGGGGTGTAGGACCCGACGCGCGTGACCGCGTTGGCGTTGGCGCCGGCGTGAAGCAGCACGTCGGTGAGCTCCGCCGAGCCGTTCATGGCCGCCCAGTGCAGGGCGGTCATGCCGTCGCCCTGGGCGGAGTTCACGTCGGCCCCGGCCGCGAGCAGCGTCGAGACGGTCTTGACGTCGCCCCGCGACGCCGCCTCGGCCACCCGGGCGTCCGACGAGGCCGAGATCGCGGCCGTGGCCGCGAGCGCGGCGAGCGCGAGCAGGCCCGCGGTGGTCCTGGCGGTGGGACGCGCCATGGCTAGGCCCGCTCCGCGACGGTCGCCGGCGCCCCCGAGAGGTCGAGGGCCCCGGTGCTGTCGCCGAAGGTCGAGATGTCGTCCAGGCCGAGCGCGTGCATGGCCGACAGCAGCGCGTTGGCCATGGGCGTGCCGTCGGGCGTGGCCACGTGGACGCCGCCCTTCAGCCGGCCGCCGGCGTGCCCGGCGAAGAACAGCGGGCAGCGCTTGTGGTTGTGCACGTGCGAGTCGCCCATCGGCGAGCCGTAGATCACGAGGGAGTTGTCCAGCACCGTGCCGTCGCCGTCCGGGATGCTCTTCAGCTTGTCGAGGAGGTACGGCACCAGGCCCACGTGGTAGCTGTTGATGGTGGCGAAATCCAGGATCGTCGCTTCCTTCTCGCCGTGGTGCGACGTGGAGTGGAAGGCGCCGCCGAAGCCGCTCTCCGGATAGGTGCGGTTCGAGGCGTCGCGGCCGAGCTTGAAGGCGAACACGCGCGTGATGTCGGACGCGAAGGCGAGCGCCTGCAGGTCGAACATCAGCTTGACGTGCTCGGAGAACGAGTCGGGCACGCCGATCGGCGCGCCGGGCAGCTCGCGCGGCTCGCCGGTGCTGTTGGCGGCCTCCACGCGCTGGATGCGGCGCTCCACTTCGCGCACCTCGGTGAGGTACTGATCCAGCCGCGCCCGGTCGCCGGCCCCGAGATCCCGCTTCAGCTGATCGACGGCGCCGCCGAGCCAGTCGAGGAGGCTCTTGTCCTCGAGGCGGCGCTGGCGGCGCTCGCCCGGAGTCGCGCCGACGCCGAACAGCGAGTCGAACACCACGCGGGGATCGCGCACCATCGGCAGCGGCTGCGTCGGGGAGGCCCAGCTGATGGAGTCGGTGTAGGTGCACGAATACCCGTAGGAGCAGCCGCCGGACTGGTCCACGTTCTCGATGCAGAGCTGCATCGACGGAATCGGCGTGTCCTGGCCGAAGCGCCGCGCGAAGACCTGGTCGAGCGACGTGCCGACGTGGACGTCCGACCCCTGCGTCTGCTTCGGGTGCTCCTGGGTGAGGAACACGGCGCTGGACCGGAAGTGGTCGCCGCCGATCTCGGGCAGCGTGAAGGCCTCGGCGTTGCGGACGTCGGTGTTGCTGACGATGGTGAGCGCGTCGCGATACGGCTCCAGCGACTTGAGGCTGGTGGGGCTCAGATCGAAGCTCCGGCCCGTCGCCGCCGGCGCCCACAGGTTCTGCGTGATGCCCCACGCCGTGCTGCCGGCCGAGCCGTGCACCATCTCCAGCGCCACGAGCCGGACCTTCCGGGCCGCCGCCGTCTGTGCCGCCGCGCCCGCCGGCATCATCGCGTCGAGCCAGGGCAGGGCAAGCGTGGCGCCGAGGCCCTTGAGCATCGTGCGGCGGGGAACGTGGGTACCCGAGATGAACATGACCGCTCCTTGTCGAAATCCGCTGACGTCCGGCAGCGCGTCGCGCTGCGCTCCAGCCGCTACCGCTGCCCTGCGCCGTCCACCGTGGTCGCGCGCGCGTCGTCGGGCGCGCTCATCTGGAACGCCTGGCTCCGGACCACGCCCAGCACGTAGGCCGAGAACCGGTGGTCCGCCCGCGCCGCGTCGTTGACGATCGCGCGCACCGCCGGCATGTCCGTGTACTCCATGCGCCGTCCCAGCGCGTAGGTCATGAGGCGCTCGGTGAAGCTGCGCAGCACCATGTCCGAATGCGCCAGGAGCGCCCGCTGCAGCCCCATCGGGCCTTCCATGCGCGAGCCGTCGTAGAAGTCGCCCGCCGAGTCCACGGGCACCTGGTTGTCCTTGGTGCGCCACCCGCCGGTCACGTCGAAGTTGTCCAGGGCCAGTCCCAGCGGGTCGATCACCTTGTGGCACGACGAGCAGGCCGGGCTCTTCCGGTGCTCCTCCATGCGCTGGCGTGTCGAGAGCTGCCGGCCGGCGGACGCCGACGTCACCGACTCGTCGAGCGTCGGCACGTTGGGCGGCGGCGGCGGCGGCGGCGTGCCGAGCAGCACCTCCATCACCCACTTTCCGCGCAGGACGGGCGAGGTGCGGTTCGCCACCGACGTGAGCGTGAGGATGCTCGCCTGGCCGAGGAGTCCGCGGCGGTACGGCGGGAGCGTGACGCGGGTGAAGCCCTCGCCGCTGACGCCCTCGATCCCGTAGTGGCGGGCCAGCCGCTCGTTCACGAAGGAGTAGTCGGCCGTGAGGAGGTCCAGGACGGGCCGGTCCTCGCGCACGATGCTGTCCACGAACCGCACCGTCTCCTCGCGCATCGCGTCGCGGAGCGTCTCGTCGAAGAGCGGATACGCCGTGAACTCGGGGCGCAGCTGCCGCAGGTCCTGCAGGCGCAGCCACTGGCTGGCGAACCGCGAGGCCAGGGCCTCGGACCGGGGATCGGCCAGCAGGCGCCGCACCTCGCGCTCGAGACCGGCCGGCGTGCGCAGGCGCCCCGCCTGCGCCGCCGAGACGAGCGCGGCATCCGGCCCGGTGCCCCACAGGAAGAACGACAGGCGCGAGGCGAGGTCGACGTCGGCGACCCGGTAGGGGCCGGCCGCGCCGGTGGCCCGCTCCAGGCGGAACACGAAGAGCGGGCTCACCAGGATGGACTGCAGCGCCATCCGGATGCCGTCCTCGAAGTCGCCGCCCTTGCGGCCGTCGAGGTAGAAGCGCATCGCGTCGGCCATCGCCTGGGGCGTGCCCTTGCCCCGGTAGGCGCGCGCCGTGAGGTTCCGGACGATCTCGGCCGCGCACCCTTCCTCTTCGACGGGCGTCGTCGGCCGGCACGTGAAGATGCGCCGCCGGCTGACCGTGTCCGACACGCCCGTGACGGCCGTGGGCCCCACGATCGTCATGTCGCGCATGTGCGGCAGGGTGGTGGTGCCGTAGCCGTCGCCGCCCTCGGCCGTGTTCTCGATCGGCGCCAGCAGGTCGTCGACCGGACCGTCCAGGCGCTGCACGAACGCCGCGGAGATGCGCTGCGGGCCGGCGCGGACGTGAATCGGCGGGGTGCGCAGTTCCATCCCGTTCTGGCCGTTGTTCTGCCCGAAGTCGGTCTCGGTCATGGTCGGGCTCACATCGAGCAGCGCCACGCGCTCGCCGTTCACCGACACGTCCACCTGCTCCTTGAAGCCCATGGCGAGGAGCGGCGTGCGGCCGAAGAGCCCGCCGAGCGCGGCGTAGACCATCGAGGTCTTGATCACGTATTCGCCGTCGGCCGGGAAGACGTGGACCACCGAGATGCCGCCCCGCGTGCCGATCGGGGTGCCGTCCGCGTGCGCCATCTGCGAGCGCCCGTGCTCGATCTTGTAGGTGGCCGAGGTGGCGCTGGCCTGCTTGTCGCCGACGGCCAGGCGCGAGATCTGGCTCGCGGCGCGCAGGTAGCCCTGCATGAGCTGCGGCGAGAATCCCTGGACGTCGGCCACGTTGTCGAAGCCGGCGCTGATCGTGTCGGGCGGCAGATAGGCGCTGACGTCCACGTCGAGGCCGATGAGATCGCGCACGGCCGCGGCGTACTCCGCGCGGTTGAGGCGCTGGAACGGCCGCCAGCCGGGCCGGGGCGCCGCGGCGGCGGCCCGATCCATGGACGACTCCAGCGCGGCCACCATGGACGCGACGGCCGACGCGTCCGGCCGCGGCGCGCCCACCGGGGGCATCATCCCGGCGCGGAGCTTGCGGATCATCTTCTCGGAGAGCTCGCCGCGCTCGACGTGCCTGGACGCGTCGTAGCCGGCCAGCGACAACCCGCCGGCCTTGGCCCGGTCGCTGTGGCAGGTGGCGCAGTAGCGGCCGACGAGCGCGTTTTCGGCCTCCACAGGCAGGGGCGCCGCGGCGTGCGCGGCCACCGGCGCCGGCCCGCCCGCGGGCACCGGCTGGACCTGCCTGGCAGAGGGCACGACCCCGATCGCGAGGGCCGCAGAGAGCCCCAGCAACGCATTCCGCATGGACGTCCTCGAAACTGAAAGCCGACGGACCTCGGGCGGGACCGCCCGGGGATTCAGGTGACCCTAAGCCCCTCGACCTCAACTGTCAAGGAATTCCGTGCCGGTTCCTACAGGCCGCCCGGTAGCCCAACCCCGCTGCCCCCCAAGGCCACCGTCACCCCGTGCCGGAACGCGCACCCCGCCCGGCCGGGCCCGGAGCCTCAGCGCACGATCGGGAGCTGGAGGTGCGAGGGATACCGTCCGCCGGCATGGACCGTCACGTGCGCCACGGCGGCCTGGGCGGACTCGAGCTCGAGTGCGCCGCTGTGCAGGTTCCACGACATGTTGGGCGCGAAGGACGCCATGATCGCCACCCTGATGCGATGGCCCGCCAGGAAGCGGTTCGCCGTCATCAGCGTGTGGAGGTCCAGCCGGTAGACCTGGCCGGGCGTGAGCAGTTCGCGCTCGGGGCGGTGGTTGCGGTAGCTGGCGCGGAGGACGTCGAGGCCGATGCTCATCACGCCGTAGGCCGTGCCGTCCGGGGCCACGTCGAGCAGCTTCACCCAGAGGTCGGTGTCGGGCCGGTCCACCGACACGTGCATCTCGGCGTCGATCGGCCCGACGACCTCCACGTCGTCGTCGAGCGGCGGCGTCTCGAACACGACCACTCCCGGGTCGTTCGACAGCGCGCGATAGTCCAGGCCCCCGGCCTCGCCGTCGTGCGGATCGCGGACGGGGGCGTTCGGGTCCGACACGAACGCCGACCGCGTGGACTGACCCGAGGCAGTCCAGCCAAGGACGCCGGGCCGGCGGCCCGCCACCGCCGTGCCGCCGAGGTACAGGTCGCGCCGCTCGGTGCGCGGCGGCCAGGCATCGCCGGTCCGCCATTCCTGGGCGCCCATCACGTAGAGGCGCACCGGGGGGCGACGGGCGACGCCGTTCTCGATCTCGCGGACCCAGCGGTCCATCCAGTCGAGCACCAGGTCGGTGTAGTCGAGGGCCGCGGCCGGTCCCATCTCGCGATCGCCGATCTTCGTGTCCTTCCAGTCCGATCCGTGCGTCCACGGGCCGATGACCAACTGCGTCCGCGCCGACCGCGTGTCGCCGCCGCGGCTGGCGACGAGCCCCGAGAAGTTCGTCGTGGCGCCCAGCGGGCCGTACATCTCGTCGTGCCAGCCGCTCACGTTCAGCACCGCCGCCGAGACGCGCGGGTACTTCGCCGTGAGCTCGGCCCACCGCCACCACGGGTCGTAGGGGCCGTGCCGCATCCACTCGTAGTACCACTCGGCCACGCCCTTGAACGCCGGCAAATCCTGGCGGGGGAAGAACGCCTGCGCCGCCTTCCCTTCCGCGGCCCAGCTCGCCCTGGCGTCCTCCGCGGTCCGTGGGCCCGGGACGTCCAGGCGCCGACGCAGGTCGGGCGCGATGTTCAGCCAGGTCCAGTACAGCCACGACCCGTCCCAGACTCCGCCCGTGTACCAGAAGTGCGTCGGTGAGGCGAAGGTCATCGCCGGGACCATCGCGACGAGGTGCGGCGGCGACTCCACCGCCGCCAGCCATTGCACGGCTCCCGGATAGGACAGCCCGAAGGTGCCGACCCGGCCGCTGGACCAGGTCTGCGTGCCCGCCCATTCGATCGTGTCGAAGCCGTCCCGGCCCTCGTGCAGGTAGGCATCGAAGGTCCCGTCGGACGCGTAGCGGCCGCGGACGTCCTGCACGACCACCGCGTAGCCCCGCCTCACGGCTTCCTGGACCAGCGATCCGTCGGCGGTGGGCGTCTTGTCGTACGGCGTGCGGTGGACCAGCGTGGGAAACGGCCCGGCCCCCGCCGGGCGCACGACGTCGGCCCGCAGGACGACCCCATCCCGCATCGGGACCGCCACGTTGCGCTCGACGACGGGCTCGTCGCCCGTTCCGGCGCCGCTATGCGGCGCGCCGCACGCGGCGGCCGCCATCAGGCACGGCACCAGGACGGCTCGCAGGCGCTGCCGCGTCGAGGCGTACACGTCCCGACGATACGGGGGCGCGCCGGAGTTGGCAAGCGAATCGGTCCGGCGGCGGGTCGCGGGTGTGCAACCGGGACCGCCCGCGCACGCTACGATCACGGGATGGCACGAGCGGTGGGACCGGAGATCTGGAAGTTCGGGGGCGCCTCCCTGGCCGACGCCGCCGCGGTGGCCGCCGCCGCCGCGCGGATTGCGGCCCACGACGGGCCGCTCGTCGTGGTCGCTTCGGCGCTGGCCGGCGTCACCGACCTGCTCCTCGATGGCGCGGATCACGCGATGGCGGGCCGCGCCGCCGACGCCGCGGCGACCGCCCGGGCCCTGGCCCGGCGTCACCTCCGGGTGGCCGCGGCCCTGCGGCTTCCCGTGCGCGTCCGACGCCGGATCGGATCGGCGGTCGACGCCGCGGTCGAGGAGTACCGCCACGTCTGCACGGCCGTCGGCATTCTGGGGCACCTGTCGCCGCGCACGCGGGATCTCCTCGCCGCGCGCGGCGAGCGGCTGTCCGCGCTGCTGCTGACGGCGGCCATCGCCCAGGCGGGGCGCCGGGCCGATCTCGTGGACGCGACGGAGGTCGTCGTCACCGACGGGCACTTCGGCGGCGCGAGCCCCCTGCTGCCCGAATCCACGAAGCTGGCCCGCCGGGTGCTCCTGCCCGTGCTGAAACGGCGCCACGTGCCGGTCATTCCCGGCTACATCGGCCTGGCGCCGGGCGGCGGGATCGCGACGCTGGGCCGCGGCGGCTCGGATCTCACGGCCACGCTGCTGGGCCGGGCGCTGGGCGCGCCGAAGGTGACGCTGTGGAAGGACGTGCCCGGCATCCTCACGTCCGATCCGCGTCTCGTCCCCGACACGCGCCTCATTCCCGAACTCCATCACCAGGAGGCCGCCGAGGTCGCCCACTACGGCGCCAAGGTGCTCCACCCCCGCGCGCTCATCCCGATTGCCGGGACGCGCGTGCGGCTCGAGGTGCGGTCGTTCCTCGACCCGACCCGGCCGGGCACCGTCGTCTCCGGGCAGCACGTGGCCCCCGCGTACCCGGTGAAGGCCGTGGCCGTGCTGCCCGGCCAGGCCGTGGTGACGGTGGCCGGCAAGGGCATGGTGGGCGTGCACGGCATCGCCGCCCGCACCTTCGCCGCCGTGGACGGCGAACGCCTGTCGGTGTCCACGATCTTCCAGGCGTCCTCCGAGAGCTCCATCGGCTTCACCGTGCCGGACGCCGAGGCCGACCGGGCCGTCTCGGCCCTGCGGCGGGCGTTCCGGGACGAGATTGCCGGCGTCGTCATCGACGGCGTGACGGCGAAGGGCGGCATGTCGGTGGTGGCCGTCGTCGGCGACGGCATGGCGGGCACGCCCGGGATCGCCGCGCGGGTGTTCACGGCGCTGGAGACGAGCGCGATCAACGTCGTGGCGATCGCGCAAGGATCCTCCGAGCGCAACATCTCGTTCGTCGTCGCCAGCACCGACGCCGCCGAAGCCGCGCGCAAGATCCACAGTGCCTTCCAGCTCGCCAAGATCGGCGGCGGCCGGGCGCCGGAACGCCCGTCCACCGACGTGGTCCTGTTGGGCTTCGGGCGCGTCGGCCGGGCGCTGGCCACGCTCGTGGCCACCTCGCCCGCCCGGCACCGCGTCCGCATCGTGGGCCTGCTGGACCGCTCGGGCTACGTCTTCGACGCGCGCGGTATCCCCGAGCGACGGCTCCGTACGCTCGCGGAGCGGAAGGACGCCGGCGCGCTCCTCGCCACGCTGGGCGGCACGGCGGCCTCCGCCCTCGATGCCCTCGCGTTCATGTCCGGCCACGCCGTGTCCCGGCCCGTGCTCGTGGACGTCACGAGCGACGAGACGGGGCCGGTCCTGCTGGCGGCCATCGCGCGCGGGTTCGACGTGGTCCTGGCGAACAAGCGGCCGCTCGCCGGCACGTGGACGTCCTACACCCGGCTCCTCGACGCCGCCGCAGCAGCGGGCCGCACGGTGCGCTTCGAGGCGACGGTGGGCGCCGGGCTCCCCGTGATCGACACGCACAAGAAGCTCGCCGAAACCGGGGACGAGGTGCAGCGGGTGGACGGCTGCGTGAGCGGCACGTTGATGTTCGTGCTGTCGGAGGTGACGGCCGGACGGCCGTTCTCCGAGGCCGTCAGGGACGCGGTCGCCCGGGGATACGCCGAGCCGGATCCCCGCGACGATCTCTCGGGCGCCGATGCGGCGCGCAAGGGCCTCATCCTGGCGCGCCTGCTCGGCTACCGCGGGCCGGCCCCTGCGGCAGAGAACCTGGTGCCCGCCCCCTACCGGCGGCTGCCGCTGCAAGCCTTCCTGGCGCGCATGGATGGCCTGGACGCCGCCTGGACGCGCCGAGTCGCCCGAGCCGCGGCCCGCGGCCACGTGCTTCGCTACGTGGTGAGCGCGACGAGGCGGCGGGTGGCGGCGCGGCTCGTCTCGGTGCCGGCCTCCAGTCCGATGGGCTCGGCCACCGGCACGCGGAACCTCATCACGTTCGTCTCCGGGCGCTACGCGCAGGAACCGCTGGTGGTCAGCGGACCGGGCGCAGGTCCGGACGTGACGGCGGCCGGGATCCTGAACGACATCATCGCGCTCGGGACGCCGTCTGGGGCGCAGGCCTGGCAGGCGTAGGGGCTAGCGGCTGGCGGCTAGCGGCTAGCGAAGGACGTAACCGCCGCGGCGGGCCGTCAGCCCCCCATGAGCACTCGACACGCCCATCCGGGCGGCATCCGACGAACCGAGGAGGACACCGTGCGCAGACTCCACATCCGAATGGCGATTGCCGCAGTGACGACGGTGCTCGCCGTCGCCGCTCCCGCCGGGGCGCAGGCCCCGGCCGCGGCCGAGGCGGAGGTCCGGCGGATCATCGCCGACTACAACGCCGCGTACGAGAAGAACGACCTGGAGGCGTATTTCAAGGCGTTCGCACCGGACCTGACGCAGTGGTTCCCGTCGGGACGGGTGGACCTGCCGTCGTACCGGGCCTCGTGGACGAAGACGATCCAGTCGGGCGCCCGGAACGAGAAGGTGGAGGTGCGCGACCTGCGCGTGCAGCTGAGCCCGTCAGCCGATGCCGCGGTGGCCACCTACATCCTGCGGGTCACGTTCCGCTCGGCGAAGGGCGAGGTGTCGACCGAGGACAACCAGGAGACCGACGTCCTCTTCAAGCGCAACGGCGCGTGGACGATCGTGCACGTCAACTACGCGCCGGCGAAGACGCCGTAGCGAGGGCCCGCGCGGGCGTGTTCGGACCGGGCGTCAGGCCAGCAGCTGGTAGCCGCTGCCGTGGACGGTGATGATGTAGCGGGGCTCGTGCGGCCGCGGCTCGATGTGCATCCGCAGCTTGGCCACGTAGTTGTCCACCGTGCGCGTCACCGACAGGTGGCTGTAGCCCCAGACATCGCGCAGGAGCTGCTCGCGCGTGACGATCTCGTTCCTGTGCGCGAACAGGTAGCGCAGCAGCTCGAACTCCCGGGTCGAGAGCGACACCCGTCGGCCCTTCTTCAGCACCAGGCGCTGGCGCGGCCTGACGATGATGTCTCCGATGGAGAACTCGCCGGCGGGCTGGGAGTGCCACGCGTCGCGCCGGACGATCGCGCGGACGCGGGCGAGCAGTTCGCTCACGCTGAAGGGCTTCCCGACGTAGTCGTCCGCGCCCAGGTCCAGGCCCTGGACGCGGTCCTGTTCCTGGGTGCGCGCCGTCAGCACGACGATCGGCATGAGGAACCCGCGGGCGCGCAGGTCGCGGCACACGTCGAACCCGCTGATGCCGGGCAGCATGACGTCCACGAGCAGGAGCGCGAACTGCCGGGACGCGACCTCGCGCAGGGCCTCCTCGCCGGAGGCCACCGCGGTCACCCGATAGCCCTCGAACTCGAGGTTGTCGGTGAGCATCGAGCGCATCTGGGGCTCGTCCTCCACGACGAGCACGTGCTTGACCGGATCCACCCGGGGCGGCGCGGCGATCATGTGACGGCCTCCGTCTGCGGCGCCCGGGCGCTGTCGGGGGCCGGCGGGCCCGCCACGCCCGGCAGCGTCACGCGGAAGGTGCTGCCCTCGCCCCGCGCGCTCGACACGTCCACCCGCCCGCCCTGCCCGTGCACGAGCTCGCGAACGATGGAGAGGCCCAGGCCGAAGCCCTGCCGGGTGTTGGCCCCCGGCACGCGGTAGAAGCGGTCGAAGATCCGCGTCTGGTCGGCCGCGGCGATCCCGACGCCGCGATCGGTCACCTCGACGACGGCCGACTGGCGCTCGCCGCGCACCGTCACGGTGACGAGCTGGTCACGACCCGAGTACTTCGCGGCGTTGTCGAGCAGGTTGGCGATGACCTGCTCGAGCGCGGCCGGGTCGGCGTGCACGAACGCCGTCGGCGCGGCCGACACCACCTCGAAGCGATGCGACTGATTGAGCCCGTGGGCGAACGCATCGACGGTGTCGCGCACGAGGGCCACGAGATCTACGCGCTCGAACTCGTACTGCCGCCGCTGCTGGACGCGCGAGAACTCCAGGACACGCTGCACCAGGGTCGAGAGCCGTGCGGCCTCGGCGCGGATCGTGTCGAGGTACTCGGCCAGTTTCTCGGGCGAGCGGATGCGATCCATCTGCAGCGTCTCGGTGGCCGTGCTCAGGAGCGACAGCGGCGTCTTGAGCTGGTGGGAGACGTGCGCGACGAACTCCGTCTGCATCCGGGCGAGCTCGGCCGACCGGCGGTGCGCCTGCACGGTGAGCGCCAGCGCGGACACCATCAGCAGCAGCGACAGGACGGTCGGCCAGTAGCGCTGGCCGGCGCCATCGGCCGCGGCCGCCAGCGGCGCGGCGGCCACTTCGATCGTCCACGGACGGGGGCCGACGCCCGCGGCCAGCCGCGTCCGGATGGTCTCGGCGGGATAGAACAGCAGTGGAAACGGCAGCCGCACCGGTTCGGCGCTGGGGTAGGGCGCCCCGTAGACGAGCCCGCCGTCCTCGTCCGCGATGCGCAGCTGCAGCGGCACCTGGCCGCCGCGCCGCAGCAGCACGTCGTCGACGGCGCGGCCGCGGTGGCCGGTGAAGAGCCGCTGTCCCATCGTCTCGCGGTCGACGACGAACCCGAGCACGGCGAAGAAGTCGACGCGGCGCGCGTCGGTCCAGAACAGGCGCAGGAACACCTGGTGCGTATCGTCGCCCGCGTCGTCGGCGGCCACATAGATCTGCTGCGACGCACGGTACCGGCTCGCCAGTTCGCGCACGCTGCTCTCCAGGGCGGCGTCGCGCGCGAACTCGCCGCTCCGGCCGTAGAACAGGACGTCCCCGGGGCCCAGCCCGGCGGCGCCGCGCGTTCGCGTCCAGGCGAAGAACCGGTCGACGTGCGGATAGGCCTCGAGGCCGCGGGCGAAGTGCTGGGCGACGAGGTCGAGGCGGCCCGCCCCGAGCTCCGGGTGGTTGACCGCCGCCAGCGTGTCGAAGATCGGCCCCTCGATGGTGCGCCGGATCTCCACCGCGATGTCGGTCGCCGCCTGCTCGGCGAGCTGGCGCACGATTACCTGGTTCTGCGACTCCAGCGCGGACATGGCCCGTTGCTGCAGGTACAGCACCAGCCCGGCGGCGGCGATCGTGGCGGCGATCGCCAGGGGCAGAGGTGGCGGACGCCAGTCGCGGCGGGCGAGGCGCATCGGTGGTCCTGTAGGCGCGGAGCTTACGGCTGCCGTTCGGCGGCGTCAAGCCGCGCACGGCCGGCGCGGCGGCTCATCCGCCGGCGCGATACCGCGGCTCCTGCCCCATCAGCTTCGCGGGATCGGCGTTGGGCTTCGGCCGGAACTTCTGCACCCGGCCGCCGAAGACCTCGGCCACGTAGAGGTTGCCCTCCTGGTCGACGGTGAGCGAGTGCGGCCCGTTGAACTGGCCGGGCTGGCCTCCGGGACCTCCCCACCCATAGAGGAACGTGCCGTTCAGGTCGTACTTGAGCATCCGCATCGTGCCGCCGTCGGCCACCCAGAGGAACTGATCGGAGGAGATGAAGTGCGCGTAGGGCGACGACCGGACGCCCGTCGTCCACATATCGAGGAACTTGCCGTGCTCGTCGAACACCTGGATGCGGCGATGGCCGCGGTCCACGACGAACAGCCGCCGGTCGTCGCTGATCGCGATGCTGTGGACGGTGTTCCATTCGTTGGGGCCCGGATTGCTCGCGTCCTTGGGGGGCCCTCCCCAGTCCATGAGGAATTGCCCGTCCTTGTCGAACTTCGCCACGCGCGTGCCGCCGTAGCCGTCGGTCACGAAGAAGGTGCCGTCGGGCAGCCACGCGATGTCCGTGGGGCGATCGAACAGGCGGCCGGCGTCGCGCCCCCGCTGTCCCTTCGTGCCGAGGGTCATCACGAGCTCACCGTCGTAGGTGAACTTGTGGATGACGTGGAGCTGGTCGTCGAAGACCCAGACGTGCTTCTCGGGGTCGTACGGGCTCATCTTGATCTTGTGCGGGCCGCGCCCGCACGGCGCCTGGAACAGGGCGTCGTGCTGGGGCCACCACTGCACCATCCTGCCGTCGCGGTCGACGACGAGGATCACGTGGTGGTACCGGCGCTCCCAGCCGCGCTTCGGCGCCGGCTCGCACGTGGCGCCGAAGCCGTCGTCGTTCCCCGTGGCGTTGCCGCGCGAGGGATTCAGCAGGGCGTACGGCGTCCAGGGCTTCGCCCCCGGCGGCAGCGGCAGCTCGCCGCGCTGCGCAATCCAGATGCGATCCGGGCTCTCGGCGAAGACCGCCCCCACCGATCCCCACGTCCAGCCGTCGTGGGTCACGCTGTCGGGCCCGTCGGGCAGGGGCTGCGGCCAGCCAGGCACGATCTCGTACGGACCGAACTCCTCCTGCCCGCCGCGCTCCTGCGGGACCGGTGCGCCGCGGGCGCCGGCGGCGGCGCTCGAATCGGCGGGCGGCGGTGCGCACGCGGAGGCGAGCGCGCCGCTCACGAGAAGGCCGAAGAACACCTGCCGATGGCGCATGGACCCCTCCCCTGCCTGCGCGGCACGCCGGCGCTAGTTCGTGCTCTTGCTGTACTGACCGATCAGGTGGGCCGGGCTGGCCCCTGTCTTCGGCCGGAACTTCTGCGGGCGCCCGACGTGGACGTCGGCCGTGTAGAGGTTGCCCTCGCTGTCGGTGTGGAACTGGTGCACGCCCCAGAAGCCGCCGGGGAACGCCCCGAAGGTCCCCCACGAGTAGAGCAGGCGGCCGGTGAGGTCGAACTTGGTGAACTTCTGCGTGATGCCGTCGGCCACCCACAGGTGCTGGTCCTCGGACAGCAGCAGCGAGTACGGCCGGCGGACGTTGGGCCAGGCGTCGAGGAACTTCCCGTGCTCGTCGAACACCTGGATGCGCGAGTTGGCGCGGTCGCTGATGTAGATGCGCCGGGCCTTGTCGATGGCGATGGCGTGCACGGTGTTCATGTAGCCCGGCCGCGTCTCGGTCGGCTCGTTCCCCTTCTGGCCCCAGGTCATCAGGAACTTGCCGTTCCTGTCGAACTTGGCCACGCGCGTGTTCACGTAGCCGTCGCTGACGAAGAAGGTGCCGTCGGGCAGCCACGCGATGTCGGTGGGGCGGTTGAAGTGGGTGGCGTCGTCGCCGGGCTGCATCGGCGTCCCCACCGTCATCACCAGCGTCTTGCCGTCGCGCGTGAACTTGTAGATCGCGTGGGCGCCGTCGTCCACGAGCCACACGTGGCGCTCGGGATCGTAGGGACTGACGAGCACGCGGTGCGGCCGCTTGAACAGCTTGTTGTGCTGGTCCCACGACTCGATCAGCCGGCCGCTGCCGTCCACGACGTTGAAGACGTGGTCCCAGCGCGGGTGCCGTGCGGGATCCTTCTGCGACAGGTCGTAGCCCGACGCGTTGCGCGACGGGATGAAGCTGTCGGCGGCGCCGCGCGTCTCGGTGATCGCGGGAAGGCAGCCGCGATTGAAGATGTACACGCGGTCCGGGCTCTCGGCCCAGATGCCGCCCGTCGACCCGATGACGTGGCCGGCGCCGCAGTAGTTCTGGGGCCAGCCCGCGACCAGCTCGTAGGGGCCGGTCTCGTCGCCGCCGCCCTTGTCCTGGGCCAACACGGCCATGCCGAAGACGAACGCGAGAATCGCGCAGACGGCGCCTGCTTGCCTGATCACGGGTGCCTCCTTACCAATCGCCCTTCTTCAGTTCCTTGACGAACGTGGCCGCCTGGGCGGCCTCGGGGGAGCCGGGGTGCGCCGCGACGACGCGCTCGAAGAACTCCAGCGCCTTCGCGGTGTCGTTCCGGCTGAAGTGCACCTTGCCCATGCCGAGCAGCGCCGCGGCCGAATCCGGCCGGACCGCCAGCACGCGCTGGAACTCGGCCTCGGCCTCGGCCACCTTGCCCTGCGCGAAATACACGGCACCGAGCGTGCCGGCCGCCTCGGCGGCCAGCGCGTCGGCGGCCAGGTCGGGCTTGGCCGCGAGCCCCGCCTGCAAGGCCGCGACGGCCTTGTCGTAGGCCTGCGCGTCCACGTAGGCGCTGCCCAGCTGGAACTGGATCGCGGCATCGCCCGGCGCGAGCGCGGCCGCCTTCTCCAGCGCGCCGATCGCGTCGGCCGGCCGCTGCAGCTGGAAGTAGGCCAGCGCGAGGTTGACGTAGAGCGGGGCGACGCCGGGCGAGGCGGCCACGGCCGCCTCGAACTTCGCCGCCGCCGCCGCGAAGTCCTTCGCGTTGTAGGCGGCGACTCCTTCCTGGAAGTCCTTCGACCCGGCCGCCGCGGCCTTCGCCAGCGTGAAGTCGAAGCTGCGGTCGGTGCCGGCGACCAGGCGGATCGTGTCGTCGACCGGCTGGAAGCCCGCGTGCTCGACCTTGAGGGCGTACTCCCCCGACTGCAGGCCGCGCCGGTAGAAGCGGCCGTCCTTGTCGGTCGAAATCGACACCTCTCGGCCCCGCTCGGTGTTCACCAGCCGGATCGTCACGCCCTGCAGGGGCTTGCCGGCCTCGTCGACGATGCGCCCCTTGATGACGCCAAGCTCCATCTGCGCCGCGGCCGGAGCTGCGGCGGTCACGAGCGCGAGCGCCGCCGCGGCGGCGAGTCCCCACACGCGCATGGTCGCCCCCGTCAGAACCGCAGCCGGATGCCGAGCTGGCTCTGCAGCGGGAAGTTCGCCGAGGTGGACACGTTGAAGTTGGACGACGAACGGTTGCCGGTCGGCGCCACGGGGTTGAGGCGGTTGAAGACGTTGAAGACGTCGAAATAGAAGTCGAGGCTCTCCAGGCGGCCGACGAGCGGCTGCTGGTAGCGCAGCGAGAGGTCGACGGTGAAGGAGCCGGGACCGCGGATGCCGAACGGCACCGCGCGCCCCTGCGAGTCGAGGTCGGAGAGAATCGGCCGCGTGAGGTCGTCGATGCCGCGGATCGGCCGGTCGTTGTTGTCGAGATCGCCGTTCACGTCGCGGCCGACGGTCTCGTTGATGGGCGCGCCGCTGATGGCGCTCACGACGGTCGCGATCGTGAGGCTGCGCCAGGGATTGACGCTCGCGCTGCCGGCGAACACGTGGGTGCGGTTGAACTGGAACTCGCCGTAATCCGCCCGCGGGTCGTTGTCGAGCCAGATGCGCCGGGCGTCGGGGTTGCCCGTGCCCACGTAGTTGCTGCGCTGCAGCGTGTAGGCCACGCGTCCGCTCCACCGGTTGGCCAGCCGCCGCACCAGCGAGACCTGCAGGGACTTGTAGTCGCCGTCGAAAACATCGCTGGTCTGGGACTGCAGCACGCGCAGGAAGTTCACGCCGCGGGCCTCGGCCGGGATCAGCGTGCCGCCCGGATCGAAGACCGAGATACCGGGGCGGACGCCGTTGACCGGCTCGTTGATGTCCACGACGCCGAGCTGATCGCGCGAGGCGTTGGCCACGTAGTCGAGCGACAGCGCCACGTTGCCGAGCAGCTCCTGGCTGAGGCCGGCGCTCCACGACCAGGTGTGCGGCATCTTGCGGTCCGGGCTGTCGATGCGCGGGTTGCGGTTGAAGGCGCTCCCAGCGACGACCTGGTCGCGCAGGGCGTTGAGCGCCGCCTGGCCGGCCGGGGACAGGCGGGCGACGCCGGGATTGCCCGCGGTGTCCGTGATCATGTCGGGCACGAGCACGACCGGCGCCAGCGGGTGCGTGGCGTTGATCGAGATGCTCGGGAACAGCGTCTTCACGCCGCTCTGCTTCAGCGTCAGGTCGTGCACGACCGGCACGTAGGCGTAGAACTTCCCGACGCCGCCGCGGACGACGGTCCGGCCGGTGCCGGCCACGTCCCAGGCCATGCCGGCGCGCGGCGCGAACGCGTTGTTGTGGTTCGGGGTCTGCTTGTGGTTGTCCCAGCGCAGGCCGAGGTTCAGGGTGACGCGGTTGTTCAGGGCCCACTTGTCCTCGACGAACAGGTACCGCCGCTGGTCCTTGGAGACGACGGCGTAGCCGTAGTCGGTCTGCGGGCCGACGGTGACGTCGAACTGGAACGGGTAGGTGGACGGGTCGGCCGGGTCGTACGGCGCGTCGCCCCGGAACTGGAACGTCCCCGAGTCGAAGGTGGAGCGCGGGTCCATGTGGTTGAAGCTGTAGCCGCCGCCCGCCTTGAAGGTGTGCTCGCCGCCGAACAGGCTCGGGACGAAGTAGCTGAACGCCTGGTCGAAGACGTAGCTGCGGATCACGGTGGTCGGGCCGCTGCCGCCGGTGCCCGTGATGTAGCTGGCGTGCTGGTTCCGCTGGCCGATCGAGAACGGATCGCGGCCGCCGAAGCCGATCGCCGTGCCGCCGTCGTCGAAGAAGCCCTGCGGCGCGGTGGTCAGTTCCTCGCCGATCCGGCCGAAGCGGGTGACGCTGGAGAGACGATCGGTCAACACGCTGGTGTAGGTGCCGGCAATCATGTGGTCCCAGTCGGCCTCCCAGACCCTCGCATCCGGCGTCTCGTTGTTGGAGTTGAAGCCCTCACCCTTGGAGTTCGCCGTCTCGAGCAGCCAGCGGACGTTGATGAAATTGCGGTCGTTCAGCTGGACGTCGCCGCGGGCGAAGTAGTTGTTGGCCCTGACCGTGAAGTACCCGACCTGGTCCACCGCCAGCGGCGCCGCCGCCGCCGGGAAGCGCTTCTGGCCGGCCAGGTCCTCGTTGTCCCGCTCGTAGGTGAAGTAGTAGTGCGCGCGGTTCCGCACGATCGGGCCGCCGAGCCCGAACCCGGCCTGGAGCGTGCGCACCGGCGGCTTGTCGACGCCGGCGGTCAGGAACTTGTCGCGGGCGTTGAGGGTCTCGTCGCGGAAGTACGAGTAGGCGCGCCCGTGCACCTGGTTGGTGCCTCCGCGGGTCACCATGTTGATGATGGCGCCGGCGCCCCCGCCGTACTCGGAGCTGTACTGGTTGGCCAGGACCTGGTATTCCTCGATGTTGTCGAGGACGACCCGCACCTGCGTGCCCTGGCTGCCGCCGAGGCGATCGTCGTTGTTGTACATCCCGTCGAGCAGGTAGACGTTCTGCTGCGACGGCGAGCCGTTGGCGACCACCTGGCCGCCCTCGAAGGTGGACTGTGCCGGGTTCGGCGTCATCCCAGGAATGAGCTGGGTCAGGCCGGTGAAGTTGCGGAAGTTCGACGGCACTTCCTCGATTTCCCGCCGCGACAGGCTGCCGCCGATCTGGTTGCTGGTGCGCTCGACGAGCGGCGATTCACCGGTGACGACCAGGTTCTCCTGGACGCCGGCGACCGCCAGCTTGAGCTCCAGGGTGATGGTGCCGCCCGGGGCCAGCACCAATCCGGTGCGCCCGGCTCCGGTGAAGCCCACCATGTCCACGCGCACGTCGTAGGTGCCGGGCTCGAGCGCCGGCACCGAGTACGCCCCGGTCTCCGCGGTCACGGCCTCGCGCGTGAATCCGGTCGCGGGGTTGGTCACGACGACGGTGGCGCCTGGCAGGGCGAGCCCGTCCGGGTCCAGCACTCTGCCGGTGATCACGCCGCGCTGCTGCGCCAGAGCGGGCGCGGACGCGGCGGCACAGACACTCAACACCACTAGCAGGAGCCGCACAGCAGCCATGGAAGGCCTCCCAGTCGAATATCGACGATGGCCGGAGCGTAGCCCCTCGCCGCGGGCCGGCGGTGTCAAACGATGTCTGGGGTTTGTCTGCGATTTGTCTAGCGCCGCGCTGGCGGACGGCGATGACAAGTCACAGACAACTGCGAGACATCTTTTTCCGAGGACGGCCGCGCGCTTTGGGCACACTGATCGCTCGAAAGAAGGAGGGCCCATGAGATCGATCGCGATACTGACGGCATTCGTCCTGGGAGCGGCCTCGTCGGCCATCGCACAGGGCGACCCGTCCATCACCAGCGCCGAGCCGTTCAAGCTCGGCACGTTCGAGATCGGCGGCGAACCGCGCATCGGCCTGGTGCTGCGCGACAGCCTCGTCGTCGAGCTCGACGCCGCCAATCGCGCGCTGCAGCGCGACCCCGCGTATCCGCCAATCCCGATGCCCGCGACGATGGTCGATCTCATCGGCCGCTACGACTACGGCATGAAGACGCGGCTGTACGAGATCGTCAACGACCTGGTTCGCGGCAGCCGGCTGCAGGGCGCCCAGCGGCCCGGCTGGGTGCACGACGTGAAAGGCCTGGACATCCTCGCGCCGCTCATGCCGGGCAAGATGCTCAACGCTGCGGTCAACTTCTACACCCACGTCGGCGAAACCGGCACCGCCGAGGAACAGAAGAAGGCCGAGGCCGAGCGGCGGGCGAAGCGCGGGGTGCCGTACCTCTTCCTCAAGCCCACGCGCGGCGCCGTCATCGGCGACGGCGACAACGTGGTGATCCCCTACGGCCGCGACCGCATGGACTGGGAGGTCGAACTCGGCATCGTGATGGGCCGCACCGCGAAGTACGTGTCCGCCGACAAGGCGGCCGAGTACATCTTCGGCTACATGGTCACGGTGGACATCTCCGACCGGGGCGGCCGGCCGCCGGATTCGAGGCCGGGTTCCGACTGGTTCGTCGGCAAGGGCCACGACACGTTCGCGCCGATGGGGCCGTGGATCGTGCCGAAGGAGTTCTACGGCGACCCGATGAAGCGCCTGCGCCAGACGCTGACGGTGGACGGCAAGGTGATGCAGGAGGCGGGCGCCGCCGACATGATCCACTCGATCTACGAGCTCATCGAGTACGGGTCGTCGATCATCACGCTCTTTCCTGGCGACGTGATCAACAACGGGACCTCCGGCGGCACCGGGATGGGCCAGGCCTACCGGGGCGCCGAGCGGTTCCTGAAGCCGGGCGAGCGCATCGAGGCCTCGATCGAGGGCATCGGCTCGATCACGATGCCAGTGGTCGGTGAGCCGGCGCCGCCGGGTGGGACCGGCTCGCGGCTGCCGCCGGTGAGCTCGTACCGCAAGCAGTAACCGACGGCGGGCGGGCGGAGCCGGGGCTCCGCCCGCCGCTCGCGAAGGGGGTTGCGCGGGCTCGCCCCGACGTCTGCGGCCGGGGCACGGTCCCGCTGGCGCGGCCGCCCGGCGGGCGCGCCGTGGCGGGCCTGGAGGGAGAGGAGGCCACTTCGGCGCCGGCGGCGCGGAAGTCGACATGGCTCAGCAGGTTGCAGTAACATCGCCTCTCCGATGAAATTCCACCTGATCAACCCGAAGCTGCCCCTGAGCTTCGCGGGGAACGAGTACGCGGCACCCATGGTGTTCAAGAAGTACTCGACGCCTCCGCTCGGGTTGCTGACCATCGCCGGGATGATTCCGGACCACCACCAGGTCACGTTCTGCGACGAGAACGTGTCCGCCGTGGACTACTCGGTGGACTGCGACGTGGTGGGGCTCACGGGCATGCACCTGCAGGGGCAGGGCATCCGCCACATCGCGACCGAGTTCCGGAAGCGCGGCAAGAAGGTGGTGGTGGGCGGCCCGTCATGCATGGCGGTCCCCGAGCGCTACCGGGACATCGCCGACATCCTGATGGTGGGCGAGGCCGAGCAGACCTGGCTGGAGTGCATCGCCGACCTCGAGCGGGGCGCGGCCCGCGACACCTACAAGCCCACCGACACGGTGGACCTCCGCACGTCGCCCGTCCCCCGGTTCGAGCTGGTGTCGCCGCGCGACTACCTGAGCATCAGCCTCCAGACGACGCGCGGCTGCCCGTTCAAGTGCGAGTTCTGCGACATCATCACGCTCTACGGGCGCAAGGTGCGCACGAAGCCCGTCGAGCAGGTGGTGCGGGAAGTGGAGCGGGTGGTGGCGCTCGGCTGGGACCGCCTGTTCTTCGTCGACGACAATTTCATCGGCGATCCGCGCTACACCGCGGAGCTGATGGAGGCGCTGACGGCGCTGCAGCGGCGGCTGCCCCGGCCCTTCTATTTCTCCACGCAGGCCACGATCAACGTCGCCCACAACCAGCAGCTCCTGCAGCAGCTCTACGACGGGGGCTGCCGCAGCATGTTCATCGGGATCGAGACGCCGCGCACCTCGTCGCTGCAGGAAACGCACAAGTTCCAGAACGTCCGCAAGAACACGCTCGACGAGGTCGCGCGCATTCAGGCGCAGGGCATCGCCGTCTACTCCGGCCTCATCGTGGGCTTCGACCACGACGACGACGCGATCTTCGACGAGCAGGTGGACTTCATCAACGCGGCGAAGATCCCGCTGCCGCTGCCGTCCATGCTCGGCGCGCTGCCGGCCACGCCGCTCTACGATCGGATGAAGGCCGAGGGCCGGCTCATTCCCGAGCACGAATTCCAGGGCAACTCGTACTTCACCAACATCGTGCCGAAGCAGTTCACGATGGAAGGGCTCGAGCGCGGCTACAAGGGCATGGTCCGCAACCTGTACAGCCCCGAGAACTACTCGGCGCGCGTGCTCGGCGAACTCGAGAACCTGAACAAGGCGGAGGGCGGTGCCAGCAACTACCGCTTCCTGACCCTCCTGGCCGGCTACCTGTGGGTGCTCGGCTGGTACGTCGTGGACCCGAACCGGGTCCTCCTCCTCAAGGCGTTCTTCAAGATCGCGCCCGCCGTGCTGACGAAGTACCCGAAGGTCGCCGACGCCGGTCTGCAGCGCCTGGTGATGTACCGCCACGTGCGGCACTTCGTGAACATGGTGGAGCGCCGCGAGTCGACGCGGACGACCAACGGCCGCGCGCCCGCCCAGCACACGGTCAGCGTTCCGGCCTAGCCGCTAGCCGCTAGCCGCTAGCCCCCTGGTCTTTTCGGGCCCATAGCTCAGCGGTTAGAGCAGCCGGCTCATAACCGGTCGGTCCCTGGTTCAAATCCAGGTGGGCCCACCACACTCTTCCTCCCGGTCCCGATGCCGTCCCCGGACGCCTCGATCGTGGTCACGACGTGGCGACGGGCGCCCCGGGTCACGGCCCCCCTCATCGACAGCACCCGGCGGTCGTTCGATGCATGGCAGGAAGCTTACATGCCCCGCCAGGCGCCGGCAGCGGTCACCGGGCGGCGAGCAAGGACCGCCACGCGGCCCGCTGCGCGCCCACGCTGACGGCCCTCCGACGGCGAGCACGCCGAGGGCCCGCGGTCCACGGACCACGCTCGGGCTGCGTCGCGGCGTGACGGTCGCCGCGCGTTGAGCGCCCGCGCGTGGTATACCCTTGGTACTCCAAGCACCGCGGCCGGCCGCGGCGCTGCCGGGTCAGTCCGGCCCTTCCTTTCTGCCGCGCGCGTTCGGCGCCGGCCGATTGCGCTTCCTCGTTCCGGCGTCCCCCGCGGCGCCTGGTCTCAACGCCCCGACCTCGTCCCGGGCGGACTTCAGAAAGGCCTTTCATGAGTACATATGGCACCGGCGACAACCCCGGCGGTCCGTTCGGCCGCGGACGGCCCGATCCGCTCGACGCGCTCCGGCGCGCGGCCGCCGATCTGCACGCGACGGCCGAGCAGGCCGCCAGGTTCCGGCGGCCGCTGCTCGCCGGCGCGGCGGCGCTCGGCCTGGCGCTGCTGGCGTTCGCCACCCTCTACCAGGTGCAGCCCGAAGAGGTGGGCGTCGTCGTCAGGTTCGGCCAGTACATGCGCACGACCGAACCCGGCCTGCGGGCGAAGATCCCCTTCGTCGAGGAGGTCCACCGGATCCCCGTGCAGCGCCAGTTGAAGGAGGAGTTCGGCTTCCGCACGACCGAGGCGGGCGTGCGCACCACGTTCAGCGGAGCGGACTTCAGCGCCGAGGCGATGATGCTGACCGGCGACCTGAACGTGGCCGTGGTCGAGTGGATCGTGCAGTACCGGGTGGCCGACCCCTATCTCTACCTGTTCAAGGTCCGCAACGTCACCGGGACGTTCCGCGCGATGACCGAGGCGGTCATGCGCCAGGTGGTGGGCGACCGCACGGTCACCGAGGTCCTCACCGTCGGGCGGCAGGCCATCGAGACTCGGGCCGAGGAGCTCCTCCGAGCGCTGACGCAGCAGTACCAGATGGGCATCACGATCGAGCAGGTCGTGCTGCAGGACGTGAACCCGCCCGACCCCGTCAAGCCGTCGTGGGACGAGGTCAACCAGGCGCAGCAACAGCGCGACCGCATGATCAACGAGGCGCGCGGCGAGTACAACAAGGTGATTCCCCGCGCCAAGGGCGAGGCGCTGCAGGCGGTGCTCGAGGCGGAAGGGTACGGCCTCAATCGCGTGAACCGCGCCGAGGGCGAAAGCGCCCGCTTCAAGGCCATCCAGGAGGCCTACCGGAAGTCGCCCGACGTGACGCGCCGGCGCCTGTACCTCGAGACGATGGAGCGCGTGCTGCCCAGGATGGGCGGCAAGCTCTTCGTGGACGCCAACGCCCGCGGCATCGTGCCGCTTCTGCCGCTGGACGGGCTCAAGGGCGCGCCGGTGCGGGCGGCGGGCCCGGCGCCCGCGCCGACCCCCGTGCAGGGAGGTGTGCGATGAACCGTTCGAAACTCGCGCTCGGAGGCCTGGCCGCGGCCGCGATCGTCGTGTCGGCGTCCGCGTTTCCGGTCGGCGAGGCCGAGCAGGTGATCCTCACGCAGTTCGGCGATCCCGTCGGCGCGCCGATCACCGAGTCCGGCCTGCACTTCAAGCTGCCCTTCGTCCAGCAGTCCAACTACTTCGACAAGCGCTTCCTGGAGTGGGACGGCAATCCCAACCAGGTGCCCACGAAGGACAAGCGCTTCATCTGGGTGGACACGTACGCGCGCTGGCGCATCGTCGACCCGCTGCGATTCTTCGAGCGGCTGCGGGACGAACGCGGGGCCCAGTCGCGACTCGACGACATCCTGGACGGCGAGACCCGGAACGCCGTCGCCCGATACGACCTCATCGAGCTCGTCCGCAACAGCAACCGCAATCCGGACGACGTGCCGATCGAAGCCGAGGAGGAGGAGGTGATCCTGAACAGGATCACGAAGGGCCGGGAGCAGGTGTCGCGTGAGATCCTGGAGCGGGCCGCGGAGCGCACGGCCGATCTCGGCATCGAGCTCCTGGATCTCCGGATCAAGCGCATCAACTACGTGGAGGAAGTGCAGCGCGACGTGTTCGCCCGGATGATCGCCGAGCGCCAGCGCGTCGCCGAGCTCTTCCGATCGGAGGGCCAGGGCGAGGCCGCACGCATCCAGGGCGAACGCGAGCGGGAACTGCAGCGCATCCAGTCCGAAGCGTTCAAGGAGGCCGAGACGCTGCGGGGCAACGCCGACGCCGAGGCCACCGGCATCTACTCGTCGGCCTATGCCAGGGACGCCGACTTCTACGCGTTCACCCGCTCGCTCGAAGCCTACGAGAAGGTGATGGACCCCTCGACGACGGTCATTCTCGACACGGGAAGCGACTTCCTCCGCTTCCTCGAGCGGCCCCGCTGAGCGGAGCGACGCCCCGGGGTCTACGCGCGGGTGCACCGGCCAAACGGCCCGTGCCCCGCGACGTCGACTGAAGTGGGTCCGGTGTTACGCGATCCGGACGTTCTCGGCGCGGGGGCCCTTGGGGCCCTGGCCGCGATCGAACGTCAGCGTCTGCCCCTCGCGCATCTGGCCGAAGTCGCCGTCGACGCAGGACGCCTGATGAAAGAAGTACTCGTTGCCGTCCTCGGCCGCGACGAATCCGAAACCCTTTTCGCTGATGAGACGCTTGATCGTTCCACGAAGTTGAGCCATGTGCTCTCCCAGGATCGCCCGCGGTCACCCCGGCACGTGCCGGGATGTTGGTCCACACCTCGGCGCCCGCGATCCTGCTATGCGCCCGTGGCATGCGCACCCTGATGAGGGGTGCGTACTTCGATGAGGTCTGGAAACTGTGATCTGGCACGGACGTGCCGGATCGAAGGCAGGTCTCACGAAGAGAGAGTGCTTACTCTATCACATCCAGGCCCGATCGCGGGTGGCAGTGGCGCGGGAGCCCACGGGAGCCCGCGAGGTATACTCCAGGCCTCGCCGCTTTCCTGAGCCCTGAGGCCGTCCGGCCCGCAGCCCTCACCAAAGCCTGTTCTGAAAGGGGCTCGTGTGCCTGATACCGAAGTCGCCGCTCGCCTGCGAGAGGTCATCCTGGCGCTCGACGAGCGCCACGTGCAGCCCGGGCGCGCCGGGGAAGCCAGAATCGCCAAGGATTCGTCGGACATGCGTGCCCTCGCGGTCGCACGCCTGGCGGAGGTGCAACCGGATCCCCGGGACGATTCCGGGGCGATCGCCATCACCGCACCGCCCGACGCCGGCCGCGCCGCTCGACCGTTCCAGGAGGCTTCCGTGACCACACCCGTCCCGATACGTCCACCACCTTCGACGCCCACAATGACCGACGTGCCGGCCGACTTCGACCATGCGATGGCGGAGCGGTGGCGCGCGTGGCGGGAACGGGGGCCCGTCGAGCACGCGCGAGCGAGACGGCGCGGCGTGCTGGCCCTGTCCGGGGCGGCCCTTGCGGCGCTCGCCGTGTTCCTGCTCCTCGCGTTGCTTCGATGAGACGGTTCGCCCGCTGGCGGTCGCCCGGCGCGCGTCCCCCGCAAGTCCTCCCCCTCCGCGACGGGATGCTGGACAGCGACAGCATCGACGACCGGGCCCGCGCGCTCGCGGCGCACTTTGCCCTGAACCCGGATCCGCGGCGCCGCGCACGCGACCTGATCCAGCGGTTCGACGCGAACGTGCGCACGCTTCGCGCCGCACACGCCACGCTGCAGGCCGACGTGCGCGGAGGGCTGTTCGTCGGCCCGGGGTCCGACTGGATCCTGGACAACTTCCACCTGGTGGCGTCGGAGGCCGTCGAGGTCCGCCGGCACCTGCCGCGTGCCTACGCCCGAAAGCTTCCCGCCCTCGCCTCCCGCACCCACGCGGGCCAGGCCCGCGCCTACGCCATGGCGGTGGAGCTCCTGCGTCACACCGACAGCCGTCTGACGCAGCCGATGCTGCTGCAGTTCCTCCACAGCTACCAGCGTGTCGCGCCGCTGACGATCGGCGAGCTCTGGGCCTGGCCGATCATGCTGAAGCTGGCCCTCGTCGAGAACCTGCGCCGCCTCGCCGACGAGCTGTTGAGCGAACGCACGGTCCGGCGCGACGCAGACGCCTACGTCGAGCGTGCGGCGCGGGAGGGTTCCCGGGTGCGATTGCCGCCGGACGCGAACCTCGCGTTCCTGGTGCAGGTGCTCCACCGGGCCCGCGAATACGGGCTGGGACTCGTCGACGTCCGCAACGCGGTCGATGTCGAGCTCTCATCGCGACAGACGACGGCGGAGGACATGGTACGCGGGGAGCATCAGCGACAGGGCGTCACTCAGGCGTCGGTGGCGAACGCCATCACGAGCCTGCGCGTGTGCGCCTCGCTCGACTGGTCCGCCCTGGTGGAGGCCGTGAGCCTCGTCGAGGAGGTCCTGCAACGCGACCCGGCCGGCGTACACGGCCGCACCGACTTCCTCAGCCGCGATCAGCTGCGGCACGCCGTGGAGGCGCTGGCGCCCCCGACCGGCGAGGGCCAGGTGCGCGTGGCCCTCAAGGCCGTGGAGACCGCGCGCCAGGCCGCCGCGGCGCGAGGCGCCATGGACCGGACGGCCCATGTCGGCTACCACCTGCTGGGGGCCGGCCGCCCGGCCCTCGAAGCCGACCTGGCCTATCGACCGGGGCCCGCGCAGCGCCTCGGCCGATTCCTGCTTCGCCATGCCCCGGCTGTCTACCTGGGAGCGGTGACGAGCGGCACGGTCACGCTCGCGACCCTCGCGGCCGCCTACGCCCGAGCCGCGGGCGCCGGTCCCTGGGGCCAGGCGCTGACCGCCGTGCTGGCGCTGCTTCCCGCGAGCGACCTCGTGGTCGCCGTGGTCCACTACGCCGCCACCAGGGCCATTCCGCCGCGGCGGCTGCCCCGGCTCGACTTCTCGAGCGGCGTGCCCGAGACCGCCAGGACGATGGTCGTCGTGCCCACGATGCTCACCGGCGTGGCGGCGGTGGACGCGCTGGTCGAGCACGTGGAGGTGCTGGCGCTCGGCAACCTCGACCCGTGCGTCCACTTCGCCATCCTGAGCGACTTCGTCGACGCGGACGCCGCCGACGCCTCGAGCGACGACGCTCTGCTCGATCGGGCGCGCGCCGGCGTCGAGGCGCTGAACGCCAGGTACGCCGAACACCAGGCCGACCGCTTCTTCCTCTTCCATCGCGATCGGCAGTGGAACGCGAGCGAGCAGGCGTGGATCGGATGGGAGCGGAAACGGGGCAAGCTGGAAGAGTTCAACCGCCTGCTTCGCGGCGCGCTCGACACGAGCTTCTCGACGCAGGTGGGCGCGCTCGAGGTCCTGCCGCACGTCCGATACTGCCTGACGCTCGATTCCGACACGCGCCTGCCGCGTGATGCCGCGCGGCTGCTCATCGGCATCGCCGCCCACCCACTCCACCGGCCGCGTCTCGATCCGGTCTCAGGGCGGGTGGTGGAAGGCTACGGCATCCTCCAGCCCCGCGTCAGCGTGACGATGTCGAGCGCGGCCGGCTCCCTGTTCGCCCGCACCTATTCCGGCCACACCGGCGTCGACCCCTACACGACCGCCGTATCCGACGTCTACCAGGATGCCTTCGGCGAGGGCATCTTCACGGGCAAGGGGTTGTACGACGTGGACGCGTTCACGGCGGCGCTCGCGGGCCGCGTTCCCGACAACGCCCTGCTGTCCCACGACCTCTTCGAGGGCCTCTACGCGCGCACGGGACTCGTGTCGGACGTCGAGGTGGTGGACGACTATCCGTCGAGCGTGGCGGCACACGCGCGACGGCAGCATCGCTGGGTCCGCGGCGACTGGCAGATTCTCCGCTGGTTGTTCCCGCTCGTGCCATCCCGGACCGGACCCGCGAGGAACGACCTGCCGCCGCTCGCACGCTGGAAGATCCTCGACAACCTCCGTCGCAGCCTCCTCGCGCCTGCGACCCTGCTCCTCCTGGTCCTGGGGTGGACGGTCATGCCCGGCGAGCCGGCCATGTGGACCGCCGTCGCCCTGGCGTCGATGGCCTTCCCCGTGGTCGTCCGGCTGGTCGAGGCGCTGCGCGGGCCGGCCAGGCGCCAGACGTGGCGGTCGTTCGGCCGCATTCTCGCGGCGGATCTCGCGACCGCCGGCGCGCGGACTGCCCTGCAGGTGATCCTGCTCGCCCACGATGCCAGCGTCCGGCTGCACGCCATCACGACGACGCTCCTGCGACTGGGGTTCACGCGGACGCGGCTCCTGGAGTGGGAGACCACAGCCGCCTCGGCGGCCCGGGCCACGCCGGCGGCCCTGGCCTCGCACATGGCCGCCAGCCCGGCCGTCGGCCTGGCGTCGCTCACACTCGTGATCCTGCTGCGACCGACGTCCCTGTCGATCGCGCTGCCACTGGTCGCCGCCTGGATCGGCGCCCCGTGGGTCGCCTGGCTCCTGAGCCGGCCCCTGCGCGTCCGGCAGGAGGAATTGAGTGCGGCCGACCGCGAGTATCTCCACGGCGTCGCACGCCGGACCTGGGCCTACTTCGACACGTTCGTCACCGCAGAAGACCACTACCTGCCACCGGACAACGTGCAGGTACATCTCGAGGTCGGCACGTCGCATCGCACGTCGCCGACGAACATCGGGCTGGGGCTGATGGCCACGCTCGGCGCGTACGACCTCGGCTACATCGACGTCGGCGATCTCGTGCAGCGCGTCGACCGGACCCTCTCGACGGTGGAGCGCCTCCAGCGCCATGAAGGGCACCTGCTGAACTGGTACGAGACGCGGACCCTCGCGCCGATGCCTCCGCTGTACGTCTCGACCGTGGACAGCGGCAACCTCGCGGCGGCGCTCGTCGTGATGGCCGTCGGGCTGCGGGACCACGCGCCGGATCTGGCCGCCAGGGCGACGGCGCTCGTCGATGCCATGAATTTCGCCGTGCTCCTGGATCCGAAGCGCCAGCTCTTCTCGATCGGCTACCGCCTGGCCGACGCAGACGGCCCAGGGCGCCTCGACGGCTCGTACTACGACCTGCTGGCATCGGAGGCGCGAATCGCGAGCTTCCTGGCGATCGCCAAAGGCGACGCACCCCAGGCGCACTGGTTCCGGCTGGGGCGACCGGTGACGGACGTGCGCGGCGTGCCGGTGCTGCTGTCGTGGAGCGGCACGATGTTCGAATACCTCATGCCGCTGCTCGTGATGCGGTCCCATCCCAACACGCTGCTGGACGCTTCCTGCCGAGCCGTCGTGTCGCAACAGCGGGACTACGCCGCGGCGAACGGGGTGCCCTGGGGGATCTCGGAGTCGGCCTACAACCTCGTGGATCGCCACGGCGTCCTCCAGTACCGGGCGTTCGGCGTGCCGGGCCTCGGGCTGAAGCGCGGACTCGGCCAGGAACTGGTCGTGGCACCGTACGCCTCGGCGTTGGCGCTTCGGCTGGCTCCCGCGGCCGCGGCCGCCAACCTGCGCCGGCTGGACGCCCTGGGGCTCTACGGCGACTACGGCTTCTACGACGCCGTGGACTACTCGCCGCGGGGGCCAGAGGCCACCGACGCACGTCGCGGGCAGCAGGGCGTGATCGTGTCGACCTTCATGGCCCACCACGAGGGCATGACCCTCGTCGCGCTCGTCAACACGCTGCTCGGCGACCGGATGGTGGAGCGCTTCCACGCCGACGCGCGCGTCCAGGCGACGGCGCTGCTGCTGCAGGAACGCGTGCCCCGCGAGGTGGCTGCGATCGAACTTCGCCCGGACGTCGCGGCCGCGACGGCGCCACGGTCGCTCTCGATGCCCGTCCGGACGTACCGGTCCGCCCACACGCTCGCCCCTCACACGCAGTTCCTCTCGAACGGGCGCTACACCACGTCGGTCACGAATGCGGGCGGCGGCACGAGCAGCTGGAGGGGCCTCGCGGTCACGCGATGGCGGCGGGATCCGACCCGGGATGCGGACGGCCAGTTCCTGTACCTGCGGGACGTGCGCAGCGGCGCGTTCTGGACGGTGACGCATCAGCCCACCTGCCGGCCTGCCGACGAGTACGTCGTCACGTTCCACCCCGAACGCGTCCGCTTCCGGCGCCGCGACGGCGATCTCTCGACCGTGCTCGACATCGCCGTCTCAGCGGAGGACGACGTCGAGGTGCGACGCCTCACCATCCGCAACCACGGCAGCCGCGTCCGGGAGCTCGACGTGACCAGCTACGCGGAGGTCGTGCTCACGTCGCCCGTCGCCGACCTCGGACATCCAGCGTTCGAGAAGCTGTTCGTGGAAACCGAGGTGATCGCCGAGTGCGCGGCGCTCCTCGCGCATCGCCGCCCACGTGATCCCGACGCCCCGGGGGCCTGGGCCTTCCACGTCCTCAGTCTCGACGGACCGCCGCAGGGCGCGCTGGAGTGGGAAACCGACCGCGTCGCCTTCCTGGGCCGGGGGCGCTCGACGGCCGCGCCGCAGAGCCTCGACGGCCGGGCGCTGTCGGGCACGACGGGCGTAGTGCTCGACCCGATCGTGAGCCTCCGGCAGCGCGTACGCGTGCTTCCCGGGGTGCCCGTGCAGCTGTGCCTCACGACCGGGATGGCAGCCACCCGCGAGCTGGCCACAGCGCTCGCCCGGAAGTATCAGGAACCGACGGCCGCCGCGCGCACGTTCGCCCTGGCCCTCACGCAGGCCTTGAGCACGCAGCGCCACCTCGGCATCGACGCCGACGGCGCGGTGCTCTTCGAGCGGCTCGCTTCCCGCGTGCTGGGCACCGACGGATCGCTGCGCGCGCCTGGGGAGATCGTCGCCGGGAACGTCCTCGGCCGAGAGGGCCTCTGGCGCCATGCGATCTCGGGCGACCTGCCGATCCTCCTCGTGCGCGTCGGCGCGGCCGATGCCTTGCCGCTCGTGCGCCAGGTGCTCCAGGCCCAGGAGTACTGGCGGCTCAAGGGCCTGTCGGCCGATGTCGTGATCCTCAACGAGCATCCGGGAGGCTACCTCGACGAGATGCAGGAACACCTGGGGGCCGTGCTCAATGAAGGACCGTGGAGCGCATGGCAGCACCGGCCCGGCGGCGCGTACGTGTTGCGCCGGGACCTCACGACCGAGGACGAACGCACCCTGCTGACGTCGGTGGCGGCGGCGGTGCTGTCCGGTAACGCCGGCGACCTCCGCACGCAGCTCGATCGGCCCGAGGCCGTGCCGACGCCCTCGGCGCCACACGTTCCGGTGGCCAGGCCGCACGACCATCCCGCCCCCCCGCCCGATCCGCTGACCATTTCGCTCGACAACGGGATTGGCGGGTTCGCCGACGGCGGCCGCACTTACGAGTTCGTCACGGGCGAAGCGCAGCCGACCCCCAGACCGTGGGTCAACGTCATCGCCAACCCGCGATTCGGCACGATCGTGACGTCGTCCGGCGCGGCGCACACCTGGGCCGGCAACAGCCGCGAGAACCGCCTGACGCCGTTCGCCAACGATCCCGTCGTCGATCCGACGGCGGAGGCGATCTACCTGCGCGACGACGACACCGGCCAGCACTGGGTGCCGACGGCGGGGCCCACGGGGGCGGCGGCGGCCGAGCGGACCGTCGTACGCCACCGCGCCGGGCTCACACGGTTCGTGTCGGTGACCCACGGCCTCCGGCACGAGCTCGACGTGTTCGTGGACCCGGACGACCCGGTGAAGTTCTCGCTGCTCACGCTCACGAATACGGGGCCCGAGTCACGCTCGCTGAGCATCTTCGCCTACAACGAATGGGCGCTCGGCCCTCCGCGCGAACGGGATCACGAGCTCGTGGTGACGTCGGTCGACGCCGCCACCGGCGCAGTTCTCGCCGTGAACCGCGGCAATCACGACTTCGCCGCCCATGTGGCATTCGCGGCCGCCAGCCCGCGGCCGGTGGCCGTGTGCGGCGATCGCCGCCGGTTCATCGGGCGCAACGGCAGCACCGCCGCGCCGGCGGCCCTCAACGAAGCCACGCTGCCCGGGAACACGGGCGGGGCGCTCGACCCGTGCGCGGCGCTGCAGGTGCGCTGCGTGCTGCAGCCCGGAGAGCGCCGCGCATTCGTGTTCCTGCTGGGACAGGGCACCGACCTCGACCACGCTCGCCGCCTGCTGGCCCAGCACGGCCACGTCGATGCCGCGGTGTCCGCGCGTTCGCGCGTGGAACGGCGCTGGAACGCGATGCTCGGCGCCGTCCAGGTGCGCACCCCCGACGACTCCTTCGACGCGCTCGTGAACCACTGGCTGCTCTACCAGACGGTGGGCTGCCGGCTCTGGACCAGGGGGGGCTACTCGCAGCCCGGCGGCGCCTACGGGTTCCGCGATCAGCTGCAGGACGTGATGGCCCTGCTGCTGTCCCACCCCCATCTCGCCCGCGCGCACATCCTCCGGGCGGCGGGCCGGCAGTTCGTGGAGGGCGACGTGCAGCACTGGTGGCACGACCCCTCCGGCCGGGGCCTGCGGACCCGTTGTTCCGACGACCTCCTGTGGCTGCCGCACGTGGTCGTCGAGTACGTGCGCGTCACCGGCGATGACGCCGTGCTGGACGAGCGCGTGCCGTTCCTGGTCGCCCCGCTCCTGCAGCCCGGAGAGCTCGAATCGTACCGCGCGCCGGAACCCGCGGCCGCCGACGGTTCGCTGTACGAGCACTGCCTGACGGCCATCGACCGCGGCAACACGGCCGGCTCCCACGGCCTGCCGCTCTTCGGCACGGGCGACTGGAACGATGGCATGAACCGCGTCGGGAGGGCAGGCCGCGGGGAGAGCACGTGGCTCGGCTTCTTCCTGTATCGCGTCCTCGTCGACTTCGCCGACCTCGCCAACACTCGCGGAGACGCGTCGCGAGCGGCGCGCTACAGGGACGACGCCGGCCGCCTGGCCGCGCAACTCACGCTGACGTGGGATGGTGAGTGGTTTCGCCGCGGCTACTACGACGACGGGACCCCCCTCGGGTCGGCGCAGAGCGACGAGTGCCGCATCGATTCGATCGCGCAGTCCTGGGCGGTGCTGTCGGGCGCCGTGCCGGCGGAGCGCGCCGATCGGGCGATGGACGCGGTGCGCGCCTCCCTGATCGATCGCCGGGCGTGCCTGGTGATGCTCCTCGATCCGCCCTTCGATCATGGCGCCCAGGAGCCCGGCTACATCAAGGGTTATCCGCCGGGCATCCGCGAGAACGGCGGGCAGTACTCGCACGCCGCGGCGTGGGTGGTCATGGCCCTGGCGCGCCAGGGCAATGGCGACGAGGCCGCGGAGCTGTTCCACATGCTCAACCCCATCAACCACACCCGCACGGCCGACGGCGTCCACCGCTACCAGGCCGAACCGTATGCCGTGGCCGGAGACGTCTACAGCCGGCCGCCGTACGCGGGGCGCGCCGGGTGGAGTTGGTATACCGGGTCGGCGGCGTGGCTCTATCGCACCGGTATCGAGAGCATGCTCGGGTTGCGCCGCCTCGGCGCGTCCTTCTCCGTGTCGCCGTGTATTCCATCGGCATGGCCGGGCTACGACATCGCGTGGACGCTGGGTGACACGCGCTTCGACATCACGGTCGAGAACCCGCATCGCATGTCCCGGGGCGTCTCGGAAGCCTGGCTCGACGGGGTGCCCGTGAATCCGGATGCCATCCCGCTGGCGTCCGACGGCCGGCGCCACGTCGTCAGGGTGACCCTCGGCCCGGCCCCCCGCAAGCATCTCCCCGGACACGCGGTGACATCCGCGGGAGGCATGTCGACGTATAGTGGGGTTGTCCTGCCGTTCTGAGCCTGCCGACGTTCGAGCAGCATCCACCGGGATGCGCGCCGACTCGCCCTCCGGCCTCGCGCTCGTCGTCAACACCCGCGTCCGTGCCGCCCTTGAAGGGGCTGTGGCTGTACGTCTGCACCGGCGCAGGAAGGAGTCCATCATGGTTTACGTCACCAATCAGATTCGCTGGGCCATCGGGATCTGGTGCGCCATCGCCATAGGGCTGGTCGCAGGCAATGTCACGCGCGGAACGAACCCGACACTGATCGTCCTGTTGCTGGCGCTCACCACGGCGCCCGTCGTCGTCGCCGTGGCGTTCACGCGCTTCCGCCCGGAAGCCCGAACCTCGTCGCAAGTGCTCTACGACGAGCCGGTCGACTCCGAGAAGAGGCGGAAGCCCTGACGACGCCCCGAGCGCCTCGCCGACGTACTGCTCACCCCCTTCCTCGGCGTCACCTTCGGCGGCGACCCGCCTTCGCAGCAGCTCAACTACGGCGTCAGCCTGGCCTTCCTCGCCCGCACGTGCTGGGAGTGGAGTTCGAGGCGACGCTGACCCCCAACTTCTTCGATTCGGAGTCGAATGCCCGCGGCGCACAGGTAACCCAGACCATGCCTCCAGCCACGAAAGACGTCATCCACGGGGCCGGCGTCCGGCGCTTCGACTACTCGGGAGCCGGCAGCGACACGGGCACGGTGCCGGACGGCGACGTGCTCGTCCACCGCATCCACGCCGGCATCGGCGCACAGTACGCCATCACCGGCGCGCTAGGCCCGGATCGCCCCGTCTTCGCCTCCATGCGGGCGGCCTCTCAGCACGCGCGCGGCGTCGCGTGCCGGACGGAAGTGGACGCCTGGGTCCAGGAAGAGGGAGGGCACCTGCTGCTGATCGGACGGTTTCGGCGGCGAGGCGCCCGCAGTCCTCAGCGTCCGCCGCCGTCGGACGTCTGAACCCGAGGCCGGCAGGTCGGGCGTCGCGGCCGATCGTGGCGCTTCACGACCGGGCCGCGATGCGTCTGTGCACGTCGACACAGACGGCGCCGCCCCAAGAGCGGAGGTTCGCGAACATGATCACACGCACATCGATTGCTCTCTGCTTCGTCGGCCTGCTGGCGTCGGCGGGGATGGCCAGGACGCAGGAGACGCCGTTCCGGTACCGGAACTTCACGCTCGGCGCGACCGTGGCGTCGATCGCCGAGGCCACCGGGGGGCGCGAGCCGATCCTTCGGACCCAACACGAGCGCCCGGAGCTGCTCCGGACCTTCGACTGGCGAATGGCGTACCCCGATGCCGAGGACGTCATGGCCGATCCCGTCCGGAGCCTGCAGTTCTACTTCGTCGGCGAACAGCTGTACCGCATCGACGTCCACTACGACCGCGAGCGGACGCTGGGGCTGACCGGCGCCGACCTCACGACCGCCGTCAGCACGCTCTACGGCGAGGCGCGGCCGAGCCCCACCCCTCGCGCGGATGCCGGTCGCGACACCGCAGCCGGCATGAGCCTCGTCAGCCAATGGGGCTTCTCCGATGGGACGGTGTCCCTGCTCAGCAGCAGCGACGCCGAGCAGTTCATGCTCGTCGTGGAGTCCACGTCACTGGGGACCCGGGCCGCGGTGGCCGCGCGGCAGGCCGAGCGGCTCGACGTCTCCGAGGCGCCCCAACGCGCCTTGGCCGCACGGCAGAAGGCGCTCAGCGACGCGCTCGACGCCAAGCAGCGTGCGCGGGCGCGCAACAAGGCGGCGTTTCGGCCGTGACGACGGTGCGGTCCGTTCCCCTCCGCTTGCGTGAACCTCGGGACGAGGCCCCGCCGGTGGGCACCGTCCTGCCGGCCTGGGGGACGCTCCGCTGGCTGCTGGTCGGCGGGCTCGAACTGCTGGCGCTCGGCGTGCTGGTGCCCGCTGCCATCCTGCTCGTCTGTGCTCCGTTCGCGCTGGCCGCCCGGCTCGTCCTGGTGATGGTCGGCCTGCTCTGACGGCACCGCGGCCGGCGGCGCTGCTGGCGACCGCCGGCAGGCGCCTACGAGCGCACCCCCCACCTGCCGGTCCCCGTCGCCGCGATGTACAGGAACAGCCAGCAGTACAACACCGCCAGTTCGCCGCCATTCGCAATCGGCCACGGCCCGCGCGGCAGGTGGACCTGGAAGTAGGCGACGGCCATCTGTCCCGATGCCAGGAACGCCGCCGGGCTGGTGAAGAGCCCGAGCGCGATGCTCAGACCGGCGGCTGTCTCGATGATGCCGGCCAGGCCGAGTTGTGAGGCGAGCGGCATGGGGCCAGGCGCGCCGAACCAGCCGAAGAGCTTCTGCAGGCCATGCAGCGAAAAGAGCAGCCCCGCGACGATGCGGAGAACGGCATAGATGGCGGCGCCATGCGGCGCGAGGTGATTGGTCATCGTCGTTCGAGCTTAGATCACGGCGCCGCGAGAACCCGCGGGCCGGCGGATGGGGCGGATCCCGCGGCGCGGTTTACCCCTGCCCGAGCAGCCCGGCGGCAGCTACGCGCGGGGCTATGATTCGCCCATGACCCTGATGGGCTGGCGCGCATGGCGGCGCCGGACGGCGGCCCTCTTGGCGCTCGTCCTGGCGGCGCTCGGCGCCTCGGCCGCGGCCCAGCGCTACGGCGTGCCGGAAGGGCCGTGGGTCCCGCCCCGTTTTCCGCCCCCGCACTTCGAGGACGGCGGGCTCACGCACTGCAAGATCATGTATCGCAGCGTGCGCCGCGAGGCCAACGGCATGGGCTGGGCCACCGACTATCCGTACGCCGCCATCAACCTCCTGACGCGCGTGGGCGAGATGACGAAGACCCGCATCAGCCGCGCCGCCGACCACGAGGTGAACTACTGGGTCGTGCAGCTCACGGATCCGGCGCTCTTCGAGTGCCCGTTCGCGATGGCGACCGACGTGGGCACGGCCGCCTTCTCACCGGAGGAGGCCGCCGGCCTTCGGGCGTACCTCCTGAAGGGCGGCTTCCTCTGGGTGGACGACTTCTGGGGCACGCGCGCGTGGGAGCAGTGGACGGGCGAGATGCGCAAGGTGCTCCCCGAGTACGACATCGAGGACGTGCCGCCGGACCACGCCCTGCGCCACACGATGTTCGACATCGCGACGGTGCCGCAGGTGACGAGCATCAACTTCTGGCGCCGCAGCGGCGGCGACACGTCCGAGCGCGGCTCCGACAGCCCGCACGCCAACCTGCGGATGATCGCCGACCGCCGCGGCCGAATCATGGTGCTGATGACGCACAACACGGACATCGGCGATTCGTGGGAACGCGAGGGCGAGGACCACGAGTTCTTCCTGCGGTTCTCGCCCGACGGCTACGCGCTGGGCATCGACGCGGTCCTGTACGCGCTCACCCACTGACCGGGCGCCCGCCGGCCGGCGACGCCGGGTCCGCGATCCAGCGGAGCGCCGCGTCGGCCGTCGCGGCATCGGCCGTCTCGGTGACGACGAACGCGCACCGCCGGCACACCTCGGCGCCCTGCTCGCGGAACCACCGGCAGGACGCCCGAATCGCGCACGTCGGCAGGTCGTCCGCCGCCGAGGCCAGGTGGGCGCGGACGCGGGCGCCGAGGCGGCAGCGCCGGCCGTCGAAGTGCCCGCAGCGCGACTCCGCGCAGGGCGCCGTCGCCCGGAAGACGGCCGCGGGCGGCGCCGAGCCGACCAGCGCCAGCACCCGCCCGCTCGCGCCGACCGGACGGTCGAGGTACTCGACCCTCGGCGCCTGGCCGTCCTCGCGCCGCACGACGCCGAAGATCCGCGCGCCGTCGGCGCGCGGATCGGCGCTCGGGCACTGCGGCGCCGGCGCCGTGCTCACTGGTTCGGTCCCTGGGGGCCCAGCGGACCGTTCGGGCCGTACGGGTCGATCCAGATGCCCACCCAGATCTTCGGGTTGAACTTCGACCCCGCCACCTTCTGCTGGTCGATGATGACCCGCAGGGCGGAGTCGGTGGCCACCTCCACGAAGTCGTCCAGCTGAATCGACGCGCGCTTCGACACCTTTGCCATGTCGCCTCCTCCTCGCGGACCTCGGGGGTCCGACAGTCAGGGGGACGGCCGCGGCCCGCCGTTTTTTGCCCGCCGGATGACGTGGCCCGTCGGCGCCGCGGGGCGGCGGACGCGCTACGCGCGCGAGACGAGGGCCTGGCGCGCGTCGAGGAACGCGGGACGCGCATCGGCGCGCCGGACGTGGACGCCGCCGCGCACCACCTCGCGGCCGCCGGTCACGACCGACGCGATGGCCGGCTCCGCCGCGGCGAACACGTGGGCGTCGAGCGCCTCCGGCGCCGGCAGCCCGGCCAGCAGGGGCGAGCCGCCGTCGAGGACGACGAAGTCGGCGCGCTGGCCAGGCGCGAGACCGCCGACGCGGCGCCCCGAGGCCTGCGCGCCTCCCGCGACCGCCTCCAGCACCATGGCGGTGGCGACCGACGCGGTGCCCGGGGTCCCGGCCACGTTGCGTCTCGCCGTGGCCAGCCGCTGCGAGTACTCGAGCATCCGCAGCTCGCCGGCGGCATCGACCCCGACGTGGCTGTCGGTCCCGATTCCCCAGCGCCCCTGGCCGGGGGCCGCCGCACGGCTCCACGCCGTCAGGTCGAAGGTGCCATCACCAAGGTTCGCTTCGGTCGTCGGGCACAATCCCGCGACGGCGCCCGTCCGGGACGCCCGCCACGACTCGTCCGCCCTGAGGTGGGTGGCATGGACGAGACACCAGCGCCCGTCGAGGGCGACGTGGTCGAGCAGCCACTCGACGGGCCGCTGGCCGCTCCAGGCGACGCACTCCTCCACCTCGCGCCGCTGCTCGGCGACGTGCACGTGCCGCGGCGCGCCCGGATCGGCGGCGTCGAGCCCGGCGAGCGCGTCGACCAGCGCCTCGGGCCCGACCGCCCGCAACGAGTGCACGGCCAGGCCGACCCTGCCGTCGGCCGGCTCGCAGAGCGGCCGGACGGCCTCGACGAGGCGCAGCAGGGATGCCGTCGTCCGCACGAACCGGCGCTGCGCCGCCGATGGCGGAACGCCCCCGAACCCGCCCTGCTGGTAGAGCGCCGGCAGCAGCGTCAGGCCGATGCCCGTCCGCTCGGCCGCGCGGACGAGGCACGCCGCCAGCGTGGCGTCGTCCGCGTACGCGCGCCCGTCGACGTCGTTGTGCAGGTAGTGGAACTCGCAGACCGACGTGAAGCCATGCTCCAGGAGCTCGGCGTACACCCACGTGGCGACGGCCTCGAGCTCGGCCGGTGTGACCGCGAGGGCAACCCGATACATGCGGTCGCGCCACGTCCAGAAGGTGTCCGCCGCGACGGCCCGGTGCTCGGTCAGGCCGGCGAACGCGCGCTGGAACGCGTGAGAGTGCAGGTTGGGCAGGCCCGGAATCACCGGGCCGGCCGCGCGCGGGGCCGTCCCGTCCCACGCGGCGCCTGGCGCGACGGTGGTCAACGTGCCGCGGGCGTCCCACTCGACGAGGACATCGCTGGCCCAGCCCGTTGGCAGCAGGGCCTCCGGCGCGTGCAGTCGGGCCGCCATGACCTCAGCGGCCGGGCGCGGCTCCGGGCCGCTCGATCATGGGCAGCGTCAGGCCGTGCTCGCGGGCGCAGGCGATCGCCTCCTCGTAGCCGGCATCGGCATGCCGCATCACGCCGCTGGCCGGGTCGTTCCACAACACGCGGGCGAGCCGCCGGTCGGCCTCCGCCGTGCCGTCGCAGACGATGACCACGCCGGCGTGCTGGGAGAAGCCGATGCCGACGCCGCCGCCGTGATGAATCGACACCCACGTCGCCCCCGACGCGCAGTTGAGCAGGGCGTTCAGGAGCGGCCAGTCCGAGACGGCATCGGACCCGTCGCGCATCGCTTCGGTCTCGCGGTTGGGCGACGCCACGGAGCCCGAATCCAGGTGGTCGCGGCCGATGACCACCGGCGCCGACAGCTCGCCGGCCGCCACCATCCGGTTGAACTCGCGGCCCAGCCTGTCGCGGTCGCCGAGGCCCACCCAGCAGATGCGGGCGGGCAGGCCCTGGAACCGGATGCGGTCACGGGCCATGTCGAGCCAGCGGTGCAGGTGCCGGTCGTCGGGGATGAGGCGCTTCACGGCCGCGTCGGTCCGGTAGATGTCCTCGGGATCGCCGGAGAGGGCGGCCCAGCGGAACGGGCCGACGCCCCGGCAGAACAGCGGCCGGATGTAGGCCGGCACGAAGCCCGGGAAATCGAACGCCCGCTCGACGCCCTCCTCCTTGGCCATCTGGCGGATGTTGTTGCCGTAGTCGAAGGTCGGCACGCCGGCGTCGCGGAAGGCCAGCATGGCCCGGACGTGGACGGCCATCGACCGCCTCGCGGCGCGGGCGGTGCCCGCAGGATCGGCGGCGCGCCGCTCGACCCACTGCTCCACCGTCCAGCCCTGCGGCAGATAGCCGTTCACCGGGTCGTGCGCCGACGTCTGATCGGTGACGGCGTCGGGCCTGACGCCGCGCCGGACCAGCTCCGGGAGCACGTCGGCGGCGTTGGCCAGCAGCGCGATGGACCGCGCCCGCTTCGCGGCGCAGTCGGCGGCGATCGTCGCCAGCGCCTCGTCGAGGTCGCGGGCCTGCGCGTCCACGTAGCCCGTCCGCAGCCGCATGTCGATGCGGCTCTGCTGGCACTCGATGGCGAGCATCGAGGCGCCGGCCATGGTGGCCGCCAGCGGCTGCGCGCCGCCCATCCCGCCGAGGCCGGCGGTGAGAATCCAGCGGCCGGACAGGTCCCCGCCGTAGTGCGCGCGGCCGAGCTCGGCGAAGGTCTCGTAGGTCCCCTGCACGATGCCCTGGCTCCCGATGTAGATCCACGAGCCGGCCGTCATCTGGCCGTACATCATCAGGCCCTTGCGATCCAGCTCGTGGAAGTGCTCCCACGTACCCCAGTGCGGCACCAGGTTCGAGTTGGCGATGAGCACGCGCGGCGCGTCGGCATGGGTGCGGAAGACGCCGACGGGCTTGCCGGACTGCACGAGAAGCGTCTCGTCGTCGCCGAGCGATCGGAGCGAGTCGACGATCGCGTCGAAGCACGCCCAGTTCCTGGCGGCCTTCCCGATGCCGCCGTAGACCACCAGGTCCTCGGGACGCTCGGCCACCTCCGGATCGAGGTTGTTCATCAGCATCCGGAGCGGCGCCTCGGTGAGCCAGCTCCGGGCCGTGCGCGCGGTGCCTCTGGGCGATCGAATGGTGCGGCTCATGACACTCCTGCGGCCGGGACGGGCGCCGGCTGCTCGCGCGCCCAGACGAGCGCCTCGGCGAGGACGTCGCGCAGCACCGCCCCCAGGCGCGCGGCGCCTTCCTCGGAGTACGGCGGCGGCCAGTTGGCGCCGCCGACGTCGGACGGCTCGCGCATGTACCCGCGGCAGGCGAGCTCCATCTGGATCGCGTGGACGCCGGCGTCCGGCCGGCCGTAGTGGCGGGTGATGTAGCCGCCCTTGAAGCGGCCGTTGGTGACACGCGACAGGCCCGAGGCGTCGCAGGCGCGCTCGACGGCGGCGGTGAGCCCCTCGCCGCAGCTTCGCCCGTCGTTGGTGCCCACGTTGAACTGCGGGAGCTGGCCGGTGAAGAGCCGCGGCACCCGCGACCGTATCGAGTGGCAGTCGTAGAGAACGACGCGTGGATGCCGCGCCGACAGGCGCGCCAGCTCCGCGGCGACCGTGGCGTGGTACGGATCGAAGTAGTCGCGGCGTCGCCGCGCAATCTCGGCGTCCGAGGGCTCGCAGCCCTCGAGGTACAGCGGCTCGCCGTCGAAGGTCTCGGTGGGGCACAGACCCGTGGTGGCCTGCCCGGGATACAGGGAGGCGCCGCTCGGGTCGCGGTTGACGTCGATCACGGTGCGCGAGACGGCCGTCCGGATGACGGTGGCGCCCAGATCGGCCGCGAATCCGTACAGGCGCTCGAGCCACCAGTCCGCGTCCTTGCGAGCGAGCCAGAAGGACAGGAGGCGCGCCTCGATGTCGGACGGAATCGCCGTGCCCGCGTGCGGGATGCTCACGAGCAGCGGCCCGTCGTTCCGGACCACGGTGAGCCAGTCGGGCACCATCATGCCCCGCCTTCACCCGTGCCGAGGCCGGGATCGATTTGCGGCAGCAGATCCTGGCCCGCTGCCGAGGCGGCCTCGCCCGAGGCGACGAGCGTGGTCGCGAACCGGAGGTCGTCGGCCAGGTAGCGATCGTCGGTGAGGGGGGCGACGCCCGATCGCACCAAGGCCATCACGCGCTCGAGGGGCGGGCTCGACGCGAGGGGCGCGTGGAACCCGCAGCCCTGCGTGCCCGCGATGAGCTCGATGCCGACCACGATGCCGGCATTCGCCGCCATGGGCAGCAGCCGCCGGGCGCCGTGCGTGGCCATCGAGACGTGATCTTCCTGGTTGGCCGACGTCGGAATGGAGTCCACGCTCGCGGGGTACGCCCGCTGCTTGTTCTCGGACACGAGCGCGGCCGCCGTGATCTGCGGCAGCATCAGCCCGGAGTTGAGGCCCGGGGCCGGCGTGAGGAAGGCGGGCAGGCCCGACAGCGCGGGATCGACGAGCATGGCGATGCGCCGCTCCGTGATCGAGCCGATCTCGCAGAGCGCGAGGGCGAGGATGTCGGCGGCGAACGCGATGGGCTCGCCGTGGAAGTTCCCGCCGGACAGGACCTCGCCGGTGTCGGCGAAGACGAGCGGATTGTCCGAGACGCCATTGGCTTCGACCGCGAGCGTGCGCGCGACCTGGCGCAGGAGGTCCAGGCACGCGCCCATCACCTGCGGCTGGCAGCGGACGCAGTAGGGATCCTGCACGCGCGAGTCGCCGACGAGATGCGAACGGCGAATGGCGCTGCCCGACATGAGGGCGGCCAGCGCCCGGGCGGCATCGATCTGGCCTGGCTGCCCGCGGAGCGCCTGGATGCGCGGATCGAACGGGCTGTCGGAGCCCTTGATCGCGTCGGTCGTCAGGGCGCCGCTGACCAGGGCCGCGTGGAACACGCGCTCGGCCTCGAAGAGCCCGGCGAGCGCGAGCGCCGTGGAGGCCTGCGTGCCGTTCAGCAGGGCCAGGCCTTCCTTCGGGCCGGGCACGAGTGGCGGGATCCCGGCATCGGCCAGGGCCTGCGCGGCCGGGAGCGTCCGGCCCGCCACGACGAAGTGCCCGACGCCGAGCAGGGCGGTCGCCATGTGGGCCAGGGGGGCCAGATCGCCAGAGGCCCCGACCGATCCCTGCCCAGGGACGACCGGAACGAGGCCGCCGGCGAGACACCGATCCAGGACCTCGAGGGTGGACCACCGCACGCCCGAGGCTCCCTGGCCGAGGCTGGCGAGCTTCAGCGCCATCATCAGCCGCGTGACGGGTACGGGCAGGGGATCGCCGACGCCCGAGGCGTGCGACAGCACGAGGTTGCGCTGCAGGGTCAGGAGGTCGTGATCGTCGATGCGCACCGACGCCAGTTTCCCGAACCCGGTGTTGACGCCGTACACGGGCGCGCCAGAGGCGACGACGCCGTCGATGACCCGGGCGCCCGCCTCCACCGCCGGGCGGCAGGATGTGTCGAGTCCGCAGTCGGCGCCGAAGTAGATCGCGCGCCACGCCGCGAGCGGGGTCGAACCAGGCACGAGCCGCACGGTGCTCACCAGGAGTGCTCCCAGGCGGCCCGCGCGACGGACGCCGGGCCGCAAACGCGGTGTCCGAGAGGAAATTGTACAGGCGGAACCGCGGCGGCTGAGACCGGCGGCGTGGAATAGTCGCGGCTCCGGCGGCGCGAGGAGCAGTGGGATATGCTTGTGGCGCCGATGCTGCCCGCCCTTGCCTCGCTCGTTGCCCTTCAGGACGTGGCCAGCCGGGCCGAAGACGCTCGACGGCGCATCGCCGACGCTCCCAGCCGAATCGACGCCTTGAACGAACAGTTGAACGCCGCCACCCGCGCCCTCGAGGATGCCAAGGGCGCCCTGGCGGCGAGCCAGGCGGCGCGGCGCGAACTGGAGAAAGAGGCCGCCGTCGCGCAGCAGCGGGTCTCCAAGTTCAAGGACCAGCTGATGGAGGCGAAGGACAATCGCCAGTACCACGCCCTGCAGCACGAGATCGCGACCTTCGGCGAGGAAGTGTCACGGGTGGAAGGTCTCATCATCGAGCGGATGGTCGAGGGCGACGAGCTGACCGCGACGATGAAGGCGGCGGAAGCGGCGCTGGCCAAGGCCCGGCAGACCGTGGCGGCGCAGAAGGCGGCCATCGAAGCGGAGGTGGCGTCGCTGACGACGGCCCTCGACGGCCTCACCGCCGAGCACGCGGCCATCGCGCGCGACGTGCCCCCGAGCCAGCTCGCGACGTTCGAGACCCTGTTCAAGGCCCGCAAGGGCGTCGCGCTGGCGCGCGTCGTGGATGGCCTGTGCGAGGCCTGCCGGATGCGCGTGCGTCCGCACCTCTACAACCAGATCCGCGCCGGCGATCAGATCATCCAGTGCGAGAGCTGCCAGCGCATCTTCTACTACGTCCCGCCGCCCAAGCCCGACGAGCAGGCGGCGCCTCCGACGTCCTAGGGTCTGGCCGCCAGCCGCCGGCCCCTGGCTGCTTCGAGACTCCATGATCACTGCCTACGTGGATGGCGGCGCGCGCGGCAATCCCGGCCCCGCCGGGTACGGCGCCTACATCGTCAACGCCGACGGCCAGGTGCTGGCCGAGCTCTACGCGCCGCTCGGGAAGGCGACCAACAACGTCGCCGAATACAACGGCCTGCTCGCGGCCCTGCGCTGGGCGCTGGAGCACGGCCACGACCGCGTGCACATCCGCGCCGACTCGCTGCTGCTCGTGGAGCAGATGCGCGGCAACTTCCGCGTGAAGAACGAGGGACTGAAGCCGCTGTACCACGAGGCCCAGCGGCTGGCCGGCCAGGTCGGCACCGTGACGTTCGAGCACGTCCGCCGCGAGTTCAACAAGGACGCCGATCGCCTGTCGAACCTGGGGATGGACGCGAACAATCACAGCGGCTAGGGACTAGCGGCTGGCGCCTGGGCGACGGCGAGCCACCCGGCCCCGGCGACACGGTGCCGCCGCCTGGCGCCCGACCGCCGCGTACGTGCGCGTTCGGGCCGACCGTGCCGCCGCCTGTGGTGACACCTCCGCCGCTCGAGCCGACGAGGCCGCCGTAGGGGCCCGCATCCGGGTTGAACCTCGCCACGAACACGTCGAAGTCCTGCGTTGGGTTGGTGGTCGCCAGCGTCGTCTCGTGGAACTCGCCTTGACCGAACGTCGCACTTCCAGCGAACTCACCCGCCACAGTGGCGGCGCCCGGCGTCGACGGCGACGGTGCCGCGCAGTTCGAGCCCACTCGTCAGGACGGCCAGGGGCCGTGACCAGATCCGAGTGCCTGCGCCGTTGTACTTCTCCATGAAGAGACACGAGCAGGCGGTGCCGGTTGCTGTGAGGTACGTGGCGCCCGTCGGACTGTGTGCGACCCCGAACGCCCACGGGTTGATGCCTCCACCCGGCGGCGCCACCGACTGCGCCCACACGACGTGGCCCGAGGAGTCGTAGCGCGCGGCGAACGCGCCAGCCACGGCCGTCTCGTTGGGCTCCCCCGACCCGAGCACGGTCGTCCCGATGCCGCTGATGTAGCTGTTGCCCGCGGCGTCTGCGGCGATCCCGGTTCCCCGCCCAATCGCGCTCGCCACGTCGGCCGACTGTCGCGCCCATTGGAAGTCGCCGGCCGCGCTGTACTTGGCGACGAACAGCTTCGTGAAACCGTCCGCCAGGGCGGTCAACGTGGTCTCGGTGGCCTCCCCGGGCCCGAACGTGGCCGATCCGCCCTGAAAGGCCCCGGTGATGAAGGCGTTCCCGCCGGCATCCACGGCAACGCCGTAGCCCCATCCCGCGTAGAGTCCGGTCGCCTGGCGGCTCCACTGCACGCCTCCGGGGGAACTCACCTTCCACAGCGTTACCTGCTGGTCCCGGCCCGTCACCGGATCGGTCGCAGCGCCTGCCGCGAACGCGTTGCCCATCGTATCGACGGCAATGGCATAGACCGGGGCCTCGCCGACAGTCAACGTGGTCGCCCATTGGGCAGTACCGCCGCTGTCGTACTTGACGACGAAGGGCCCCGGATCCGTGAGCGTGACGCCTCCGCCAAAATCCCCGAGGCTTGCGAACAGGTTGAGCCAACCCGTGACGTAACTGTTCCCAGCCGCATCGACGGCAATCCCGAAGGCCCAGTCCTGGGCACCCCCATCCGCGCCCGCACCGCGCGCCCACACGAGGGCGCCGGCAGGATCGTACTTCGCCACGAAGATGTCCTGGCCGGCCACACCGGTCAGCACCGTCTCGTTCGGTTCACCCACGCCGAAAGTGGCCTGCCCGCGAAAGGTCCCGGTCACGTAGCTGAACCCCGCGGCATCCGCCGCGACCGCCTCGGCGCCCTCCACGCTGATGCCGCCGAGACCGGACGCGTCTCCGGCTTGCTTCGCCCAGTCCAGGAACTGCGCCGACGCGCGCGGGGGCGACGCGACGACCAACACGACGGCGAGCGACACCGGCCACGCGCGACGTCGAGGTCCATACGCCGGCGTGCGATCCATGTGCGAAGGGGGGAGCCTCGTCATGGTGTGTGCCTCCTGTTGTCAAGGCGCTGCCGGCACGTCCTCCAACCCCGGCCCTGTGAGGCGGCCGGTCTGCGGGCTGCCGTGGGGAGCGCGATCGTTCGCCGGAGTATGAGCCCTCGCCGGCCCGCACGTCATCAATGATCGGGGCTGCCGCCACTGATGAGCTGTGGCGTGCGGGCCGGTAGTCAGGAGCCGACAGCGCCAGGCATGGCCTGCTCAGACCTCCGGCCAGATCGCTACGCGCGCGAGCGCGAATCGCAAGCTCGCGGACCCGAGTACGCGCGCGCGTGATTCCCGCCCCAGGATGGGCATCGCGGCGCAGTCCGATTCACGGCGCGACGACGATCGCCGCCATGCGCCCTGCCTTGTCGCCGTCCGCGCGGAACGACTCGAACACGGCCCGGTGGGTCTTGGTGCACAACCGGGCGACGTGAATGTTCGCTGCCGGGATGCTCGCCGCCTCCAGCAGATCCCGCGTCGCCTTCCACAAGTCGAGCGTCAGGCGACCAGCCGTGCGTGTGAACCAGCGGTCCACGCGCTCCTCGGCATGCCCGGCCTGGCGGAACGCCGTCACGAGCTCCGGGCCGACCACGTAGCAACACGGACCGATGGCCGGGCCGACGGCCGCTACGATGGACGCCGGGTCCGTGCCGTACTCCCGAGTGAGGGTGCTCACGGCCGCGCCCACGACGTCGGCGGCGGTGCCGCGCCATCCGGCGTGGACGGCCGCGACGGCGCCCGTGGCCGGATCGGCAAGGAGCACGGGCACGCAATCGGCGGCGACGACGGCCACCGCGGTGCCCGGCACGCGGGTGACGGCGGCATCGGCCTCGGGGACGCGTCCGTCCGACGCTGGGCCCGAGACGACGCGCACCTGGGCGCCGTGCACCTGCCGCACCCGCTCAATCCGCCCGCCGTCGCAGCCGACGGAGGCGGCGACGGCGGCCCAGGCCCGCCCCGCCCGCTCTCCGGGCTGCAACTGGAGTTGCCGGGTGGTGAACCCGTGGCGCGCGACGGCGGCGAGCGCGTCGCAGGCCAGCATGGGGCCCCATGGCTCGTGGATCCACGAGAACCCGGTGGACGGCGTTGGCAGAGACATGGCGTGTGAGACAAGCGCGCACCGCCGTCTGCAACCGCTGGAGACATCTCCCGTGTGCCGCCGGCGCCGGCGCGTCGCGTGCGCGGCCGATTATCCCGGAATTTCGCGCAAACCGCGACATGGCAGGACGGTTGCTCCAGAGACGGCCAGCCGTGGAGCCATCCCCCGCGGCGGGAGCGCAGTCATGCTGGTCAAGATCACGCCGAACGACAAGGGCAGCCCGGTGGGCAAGCTGGCCGACGCGGAGTTGCACTTCACCGAGGGACCGCTGGCCGGTCTCAAGCTCCTGGGGTTCGCCGTCTGGGAACGCCGGTCCGGCTCGGGCCGCAACGTCACCTTCCCCGCCCGGCAGTACTCGGTGAACGGCGAGCGCCGCAGCTACGCGCTGCTCAGGCCGCTCACCGACGTGAAGGCCCAGGACCACGTCCGGGACCTCGTGCTGAGCGCCTACGCCCGGTTCGAGGCCGACGCGGTACACGACACCGCGGCCGAGCCTGCCGTCGACGGCGCCGGATCGGCGCCCTGGTAGGCGGGCCTACGACAGCACGGTCAGAAGGCGCGCGTTCTCCTGCTGGCGCTTTGGCGGCAGCGTCCACTCGGCGCGCTGCCCCTTGGCGAACTCCTGCCGGAAGAACGCGTGCTTCATCCCGCCGTCGATGATGTCCCACGGAAGCACGCGGTCGCCGGAGCGATCGCGCGAAATGTAGAAGTCCGCGTCCACCTCGGCCTCCCGCACGGCCGGCCGCCACTGGCCGCCGTTGCGTTCCGCCGCCTCGATGGCGGGCGCCACGCGGCGGTCGCCCAGCGACAGCAGCGCCTGGTAGTAGGAATGCCGCTCGCTCTTGATGGAGAAATACACGTGATCCAGGCCGTCCACGAGGGTGCGGAGCCGCTTCATCTTCCGCTCGATGTCCCGGGCGTCGGCCATCGGCAGCCACTGGTAGGCGGTGCCGGGCTTCGGCACGAGCGGGTTCACACTGCCCACGATCCGCCCCACGCTGCCGCGGGCCTTGGCGTGGGTCAGCATCAGGTCCCGGAGCTGCACCACCTGATCGCGCATCGCCACCAGGTCGTCGTCGGTCTCGGTGGGCAGGCCGATCATGTAGTACAGCTTCAGGTTCTCGATGCCGCTCGAGAAGATCAGCGCCGCGCGATCGAGGATCTCGTCGTTCGTGACGGTCTTGTTGATCACGCGCCGCAGCCGATCGGACCCGGTTTCCGGCGCGATCGTCAGGGTGCGCTCCCCGCTGGCACGAAGCAGCCCCACGATGGTGGGCGTCAGGTCGTCCAGGCGGAGGGAGGCCGGGCTGATCGAATAGCCCATCTCTCCGAGCCGGCCCAGCAGACGCTCGATCTCCGGGTGATCGCAGAGCGCAATCGACACGAGTCCCACGCGGTTGGCGTGCGCCCGCGCCGCCTGCGCCAGCTCCAGGATGCGCTCGGCGGGAAACGCCCGCACCGGCAGGTAGTTGTAGCCGGCCCAGCAGAAGCGGCACAGGTTCGCGCACCCGCGGACCACTTCCACCAGGAAGCGCGAGCCGAACTCGGTATCGGGCGTGAAGATCGTCGTGCTCGGCGGATCCACGGCGTCGGTGGCCTTCAGGGCCGCCTTCCGCACGGTGGCCGGCGCGCCCGTGCCTTCCCGCGGCACGAAGGCATCGATGGTGCCGTCGGCGCCGTATTGCACGTCGTAGAAGGACGGCACGTAGAAGCCGCGCCTGGCGGCGAGCCGAAGGAGCAGGTCGCGGCGCGACGTCGCCTCGGCCACGGCTTCGAGGAGCGACGGCACCAGCACCTCGCCCTCGCCGGCCGCCACGACGTCGGCGTACAGCGCCAGCGGCTCCGGATTCACGAAGGTCACGGCGCCCCCGAGGACGACGAGCGGGTGACGGTGGTCGCGTTCGGCGGCCCGCAGCGGCAGACCCGCCAGGCGCAGCATCGTCAGGACGTTCGTGTAGTCCCATTCGAACGACACCGAGAACGCGAGCACGTCCAGCTCGTCCAGGCGGGTCCCCGACTCGATCGTCACGAGACGGGCGTTCTGGTCCAGCAGGGTCCGCAGCTCCTGCTTCGGCGGCAGGAACACCCGCTCGCAGACGGTGTCCGGGTGCTCGTTGAACAGCCGGTACACGGTCTGGAAGCCGAGATTCGACATCCCGACGAAGTAGGTGTTCGGGAACGCCAAGCCCACGCGCATGCGGTCCACGTGGGGCTTCTGCACGAAGCCCACTTCACGCGACAGCGTCCGGCGGGCGGCGGCCCGTTGATCGAAAGCCTGCATCAGACGGGACGACACGTCCCGCCTGCCAGTGTACTACCCCGGTCCGGCCCCGCCGGCTCCGGGATCGCGCCGGCAGGGCCGGCGCGACGGCGTGACGGCCGCCTACTCGTTCTGCCTCCGGAGGAACGCGGGCACGTCGAGCTCCATCGTGATGTCCACCTCGCCGGGTGCGAGGTCGTCGTCGCTCAGGGGCGTCCCGCCCACGACGGCCCGGCCCTGGGCCGGAAGCTCGATGGCGGGGCGCCGCGCGATGGACGCCCGCGCGCCGGTCGACACCTCGATGGCATTGGCGCCGGCGCCGGCTCTCAGGTGCGCCGCGTAGTTGGACAGGTCCACCGGCGTCGCGGACGCCGACGCCGGCATGATCCGGCCGGCGCGTCCGGCCTCGAAGCCCGTCGCGATCACCGTGATCTTCACCTTGCCGGAGAGCTGCGGGTCCACGACGGCGCCGAAGATGATGTTGGCGTCCTCGTGCGCGGCCTCGTGGATCACCGACATGGCGTCGTTCACTTCCATCAGGCCCATGTCGGGCCCGCCCGTGATGTTCACGATCACGCCGCGGGCGCCGTTCACCGACGCATCCTCGAGCAGCGGGCTCGAGACGGCGCGGTTGGCGGCGTCGAGCGCGCGCGTCTGGCCGTCGCCGGTCGCCGTGCCCATCATGGCCACGCCCATGCCGGACATGATGGCTTTCACGTCCGCGAAGTCGAGGTTGATGATGCCCGGCACCAGGATCAGATCGGAGATGCCCTGGATGGCCTGCCGCAGGACGTCGTCGGCGGTCACGAAGGCTTCGAGCATCGACGTCTGCCGGTCGATCACCGACAGGAGCCGCTCGTTGGGGATCGTGATCACCGTGTCCACCGAGTCGCGCAGCGCCTCGAGCCCCTGGGCGGCCTGCGTCAGGCGCTTCTTGCCCTCGAAGCGGAACGGCTTGGTCACCACGGCAATCGTCAGCGCGCCGAGCTCGGTGGCCAGGCTGGCGATCACGGGAGCCGCGCCGGTGCCGGTGCCGCCGCCCAGGCCGGTCGTTACGAACACCATGTCGGCGCCGCTCAGCGCCGAGATGAGCGAGTCGGTGTCCTCCAGCGCCGCCTGCCGGCCCACGTTGGGATCGGCGCCGGCGCCGAGGCCCTTGGTGAGCTTGCTGCCGATCTGGAGCTTCACCGGCGCCGGATTGGAGGCCAGGGCCTGCGCGTCGGTGTTCGCCACCATGAACTCCACGCCGGACAGGCCCGCCTGCACCATGCGCGACACGGCGTTGCCGCCGGCGCCGCCCACGCCCACCACCTTGATGCGGGCCCCGCTTCGGAGCCCTTCGTCGAGGGTCAGTCGAAGATTGTCCTGCACGTCGGCCGTCGGGCCTCCGGGTCTCAGCCATCCGTCCATCAGAAGAACTCCTTGAAAACCGTTCGCAGCCGACTGACCATGCGGGTGAATGCGCCGCCGCCCGCGGCGGCGCCGTCGAGATGGCGGTGGCGGTGGGCGTACAACACGAGCCCCAGCGCCGTCGCACACGAGGGGTTGCTCAGGTGGTCGGCCAGGCCCCCGACCCCCGCCGGCGCGCCGCGGCGGATCGGCAGATCGAAGATCTGCTCGGCGATCTCCGAGAGCCCGTCCAGCACCGCGCCGCCGCCGGTCAGCACGAGTCCGGAGTTGAGGGACTTCTCGTACCCGGCCTTGCTGATCTCGTCCCACGCCAGGTGGAACAGCTCTTCGGCGCGCGGCTGGAGGATGTCCGACAGGATGCGCCGGGCCATCACGCGCGGCCGCCGGCCGCCCACGCTGGCCACCTCGATCGTCTCGTCCTCGTCCACCATGCCCGAGAGCGCACAGCCCGCGCGCCGCTTCACCTTCTCGGCCTCCGGGATCGGCGTGCGCAGTCCCACGGCGATGTCGTTCGTGAAGTGGTCGCCGCCGACGCCGATGACGGCCGTGTGCCAGAGGGCGCCGCGCTCGAAGATCGCCAGGTCGGCCGTGCCGCCGCCCACGTCCAGCAGGGCGACGCCCAGCTCACGCTCGTCGGGCGTGAGCACGGCCTCGGCCGCCGCAAGCTGGCCGATCACCATCTCCACCACCTCGATGCCGGCGCGGTTCACGCACGCGATGAGGTTCTGGGTGGAGGTGGTGGCGCCGGTCACGATGTGGACGTTCACCTCGAGCCGCGCGCCCTGCATGCCCACCGGCGCCCCGATGCCGTCCTGGTCGTCCACGACGAAGTCCTGCGGCAGGACGTGGAGCACTTCGCGGCCGGCCGGCAGCGAGACGCCGCGCGCCGCATCCAGGGCCCGCCGCACGTCGTCCCGCGTGATCTCGCGGTTCTTGCCCGCCACCGCCACCACGCCGCGGCTGTTGAAGCCCTTGATGTGGGGACCGCTCACCGCGAGGTACGCGGAGCCGATCTCGACGCCGGCCATGAGCTCGGCTTCCTCGACCGACCGCTTGATCGACTCGACGGCGGCCTCCAGGTTCACGACCACGCCGCGCTTCAGCCCCTTGGAGTCGGCCACGCCGATGCCGATCACGTCGAGGCTGCCGTCATCCGACACCTCGCCGACCACGGTGCACACCTTCGAGGTGCCGATGTCGAGCCCGACGACGTACCGCTCGCTGCGTGCCACTAGCGTCCTCCCCCCCGGCTGCCCGCGTCGCGCGACGCCGGCGCCGCTCCGCGGTCCTCCCGACCCGGCCGCACGTACATCCGTTCACCAAATCGCAGGTCGACGGTGTCCACCGCCGACATCCGGTCCTTGAGCGCCGTCGCCACGTCCAGGTAGTCCTGCAGACGCGCGGCGAAGTCGCGGTCGCCCAGGCGCAGCTGCACCGGGTCGCCGTCGAGGAGCACCACGGCGTCGCGGTCGTCGTGCACGTCGATCTGCGACACACGCGCCGCGATGCGCTCGTTCGACGCCACGTCGGCCAGCAGCCGGGCCGCCAGGGCCGTGCGGGGCCCGTCCACGGTCGGCGGGCCGTCCCTGGCCGGTACACCGAGCCCGTCGATGATGGGCAGGTCCAGATCGGCATGGCTCGGTCCGTACGCGTCGATGACCACGCCCTGCCGGTCCACGAGATACAGGTCCCGCCCGAACCGGGCGATGCCGATCGGCGTGCGCTCGCGGACCACGACGTCGATCGTGTTGGGCAGCACGCGGCGGACGACGGCGTCCTCGACCCACGGCGACGTCATGAGCCGGCGGCGCCAGTCGTCGAGGCGGACGGCCAGGATGTTCCGGCCGTGCAGCTCGTCCAGGAGCGCCAGGGCCTCCCCCCGCGACAGCCGCTCGATGCCGTGCACCGCGACGTTGGCGATCAGGAACGTGGGCGACTCGGTCACGAGCGTGACGAGGCGCCAGCCCGCCAGCGTCACCACCGTCACGAGCGCCAGGGCCTTCGCGGCGAGCTTCAGGCGGCGCCAGACCACGCCGCGGCGGCCCGTCGGGCGGACCTGCGCCCGGCGGAACCGCTTGTCCGAGGGCAGGGGAAGCCCTGGCGTCACGATGCAGCCTCCGGATGGCGACGCGTCAGCTCCTGGACGAGCGCCGGCGCCACGGCGCCGATGGAGCCCGCGCCGAGCGTGATGACGAGGTCGCCGGGCCGCGCCAGGGCGGCCACCGTACCGGCCAGCGCATCGAGCCGCTTCACGACCGTGGACGGATGCGCGCGGCGGCGGTTCACGGCCTCGGCCAGCGCCTCCACCGTCACACCGGGGATGGGCGCCTCGCTGGCGGCGTAGATGTCGGTCAGCACCACCTCGTCGGCCGAGGCCAGGACCGCGGCGAAGTCGGGCAGCAGCTGGGCGGTCCGCGAGTAGCGGTGGGGCTGGAAGACGACGACGACGCGCGACGGCGCGGCGGCACGGGCCGCGGCCAGCACCGCCGCGATCTCGGTGGGATGGTGCCCGTAGTCGTCCACCACGGTGATGCCGTGGACGGTGCCCCGGATCTGGAAGCGGCGCTCGGCGCCCGCGAACTCGCCCAGCGCGCCGGCGACGACGTCGAACGGCACGCCGATCTCGAGGCCGACGGCCACCGCCGCGAGCGCGTTCAGGACGGAGTGCCGGCCCGGCACCTGCAGCTGCAGCCGGCCGAGGGGCGTGGCGCGGGCCGTGCGGTCGCGACGGTCGCGGTGCACGACGGTGCAGGCGCTGCCGAAGCCCTCGAGCGTGAGGTCGACCGCGCGGACGAGCGCGTCGGCGCTCTCGATGCCGTAGGTGGTCACGCGGCGCGTGAGCCGCGGCAGCACGCGGGCCAGCTCGGGATCGTCCGCGCAGGCCACCACCGCGCCGTAGAACGGCACCTTGTTGGCGAAGTCCACGAACGCCTGCTGCAGATCGTCGAAGCCGCCGTACGCCTCCATGTGCTCGCGATCGATGTTCGTCACGACGGCCACGGTGGGCGAGAGCTTCAGGAAGGATCGGTCGGACTCGTCGGCCTCGGCGACCATGTACTGGCCGTGCCCCAGGCGGGCGTTGCTCCCGAACGCGCTCAGGCGCCCGCCGATGACGGCGGTGGGATCCAGCCCGGCCCGCTCGAGCACCAGCGCCACCATCGACGTCGTGGACGTCTTGCCGTGCGCGCCGGCCACGGCGATGCCGACGCGGAGCCGCATCAGCTCGGCCAGCATCTCCGCGCGCGACACCACCGGCACGCCGCGCCGGCGGGCCTCGAGGACCTCGGGGTTGTCGATCCTGACCGCCGACGAATAGACGACCACGTCGGCGTCGCCGAGGTTGGCCGCGTCGTGGCCCACCGCGGCCGTGACGCCCAGCGCCCTGAGGTGCTCGAGCGTCGCGGAGGCGGCCTGGTCCGATCCGGACACGGCGTAGCCGAGGTTCGCGAGGAGCTCGGCGATGCCGCTCATCCCGATGCCCCCGATGCCGACGAAGTGCACGTGCCGCGTCCGTCCCAGCACGGTCAGCGTCCTCCCGCCAGGGCTTCGATGCGGTCCGCCACGCGCGCCGCCGCGTCCGGCCGGCCGAGGGCACGGGCGCGGGCGGCCATCGCGGTCCGTCGCGGTCCGTCGGCCGCGAGCGCCAGGAGGTGGCCGGCCAGGCCCTCGCCGGTGAGGTCGCGCTCCTCGATGACGTCGGCCGCGCCCGCCGCCGCGAGGGCCAGGGCGTTCTTGCGCTGGTGGTCGTCGGCCGCGGTGGGCAGCGGCACGAGCACCGAGGCGCGCCCGAGCACCGTGATCTCGGCCAGGGTGGACGCGCCGGCGCGCGCCACCACGACGTCGGCGCCGCGCAGGCGCGCGTTCATGTCGTCGAAGAAGGCCGCCACGGTCGCGGGCAGGCCCGCGGCGGCATAGCCCTCGCGCACGCCCGCCAGGTCGCGCTCGCCCGTCTGGTGCGTGACGGCCACGCGGCCCGCGGCCGCCAGCCGCGGCGCCGCGGCGACCATGGCCTGGTTGATGGCCCGTGCGCCCTGCGATCCGCCGACGATCAGCACGCGCACCTCTCTCCCGGGCGCCTCATCGGCGGCCTCCGTGGCCTGCAGGAACTCCTTGCGCACGGGGTTGCCCGTGAGCACGCCGATGCCCGGGAAGAAGCGCAGCGTCTCCTCGTAGCTGACGGCCGCCGCCCTGACCCATCGGGCGAGCGTCCTGTTCGTGAAGCCGGGCGCCGCGTTCTGCTCCATGAGCAGCGTGGGAATGCCGCGCAGCGCGGCCAGCAGCAGCACGGGACCCGAGCTGTAGCCGCCGACCCCGACCACCACGTCCGGCCGCCGCGCCGACAACACCCGCCACGCGTCCAGGGCCGACAGCGGCAGGAGCGCCAGTCCCCGGGCGAGGGCCGACGGCGACTTGCCCTTCAGGCCGGCGCTCCGGATGCGATCCAGCGGCAGTCCGAGCGCCGGGATGACCCTGTGCTCCAGGCCCCGCGCCGTGCCCACGAAGGACACCACGGTCGAGGGGTCGCGGCGCCGCAGCTCGTCGGCCACCGCCACTCCCGGGAACAGGTGCCCCCCGGTGCCCCCGCCCGCGATGAGCACGCGCACTCACGAGACCCCGGGCTCCACGGCGGCGCGTTCTTCCACGCCGTGCTGCGAGATGTTCAGGAGGATGCCGATGCTGGCCAGGTTCACCAGCAGCGACGAACCGCCGCTGCTGACGAGCGGGAGCGGAATGCCCTTCGTCGGCATCAGGCCGAGCACGACGCTGAGGTTGACGAAGGCCTGGGCGACCACCATGGTCGTGATGCCGAGCGCCAGGAACGCGCCGAAGCGATCGGGCGCCGCGATGGCGGCCTTGAGGCCGCGCCACGCGATGATGGTGAAGCAGGCCACGACCAGCGTGGCGCCGACGAAGCCCAGCTCCTCGGCGATCACGGCGAAGATGAAGTCGGTATGGGGCTCCGGCAGGAAGAAGAGCTTCTGCATGCCGCCCATCAGCCCGCGGCCCAGCATCCCGCCGCTGCCGACGGCGATCGTGGACTGGATGATGTGGAAGCCGTCACCGAGCGGGTCGGCTTCGGGGTTCCAGAAGGCGGTCCACCGCCGCAGGCGATACGGCGCCGACACGATGAGAATGTAGGCGGCCGGCACGGCGGCCAGGCCGAGACCGACGAGATAGCGCCAGGGCAGGCCCGCCGCGAGCACCATCGTCGCCACGACCGCCACGAGGGCGGCGGCCGTGCCCAGGTCGGGCTCGACCAGGATCAGGGCGGCGAGGCCCACCGCGATGACGCCCACCGGCAGGAGCGCGTACTTCGGCTCGGAGATCCGGTGCATCCGGCGGTCGAGCGTGACGGCCGTGAACAGGATGGCGACCACCTTGGCCAGCTCCGACGGCTGGATGCCGAGCCCCCCGAACCCGAACCACCGGTGCGACCCGTTGATGGGCCGCATGAAGAGCACGGCGACCAGGAGCACCGCCACCACCCCCAACGCGGTCCAGACGAGCTGCTCGGACTGGTAGGTCCGGTAGTCGATGCGCATGACGATGGACAGCACGGCCAGACCGAGCAGCGCCCACATCACCTGGCGCGTCACGAAGTAGTAGGGCTGCTGGTACTTGTCCAGGGCCACGACGGCCGAGGCGCTGTAGACCATGACCACGCTGACGCACACCAGCGCCAGGGTCGCCAGGAACAGCCACTTGTCAGACTGGAGCTTCCGCGCCATACTCACCCGCCCTGGGGGCAATCGCCCCACTGGGAAAATCGACGGCCCCCCTAAAGTCCGGGGGACTTCGGACCGAAAACCTCAGCCGGATGCGAATTCCGCGTCCGGCCGCTCGGCGACCGTATGGGCCGCGAGCGGTCAGCAGTCATCAGCCAGGTGGGGGACTGGGACACCAGCCTCGCAGGCCGAGGAGGCCTGCGCTCCCAGCGGCCGGCTCCCAATCGCCACCACCCGGCTGATGACTGCTCACCTCTCGCGTTCCCTCTCCGTCTCGCCCTCCCCCCTGGTCCCTAGTCCCTAGTCCCTACGCGTCTTTTCGCAGCTCCCCCACCGCCGCCTTGAACGCCCGGCCCCGCGCGGCGTAGTCCTCGAACATGTCGAAGCTCGAGCAGGCGGGCGCCAGCAGCACGACGCCGTCGGGCGCGGCCAGCTCGCGTCCGCGCGCGACGGCCTCGGCCATGGACGACGCGTCCACGACCGCCACCGTCCCGGCCAGGGCGGACCGCACCAGGGGCGCCGCTTCGCCGATGGCGACGACGGCCCGGCCGTGCGCCCGCAGGGGGCCGGCGAGATCCTCGAAGCGGCCGCCCTTGTAGCGCCCGCCCACGATGGCCACCACGCCCTCGTAGCTCTCGATCGCCCGCGCCGCGGCATCCACGTTGGTGGCCTTGGAGTCGTTGACGAACCGCACGCCCCCGATCTCGGCGACCTGCTCCATCACGTGCTCCAGCCCGCCGAACGACTCGAGCGCCGCCGTCATGCCCTCCGGCGTGGCCCCGGCCAGGTCGGCGATGGCGCACGCCGCCACGACGTTGGTCACCATGTGGTGGCCGCGCAGCCGCGTCGCGCCGATCGGCGCCAGGTCCAGGTTGCCCGCCGGCGTCCGCCGCCGCACGACGCCGTCCTGCACCGAGACGCCGTCGTCGAGCACGCGCGCGGACGAGTAGCGGCGCTCGCGGGCCTGCCCGGCCGCCGCGATCGGGAAGGTCTCGGGCCGATCCGCGTCCACCACCCGCCAGTCCTCGGGCGACTGGTTCGCGAACATCCGTGACTTGGCCGCCGCGTACTCGGCCTCGTCCGCGTGGCGATCGAGGTGGTCGGCCGAGAAGTTCAGGATGGCGGCGATCGCCGGATGGAAGGTCTCGGTGGCCTCGAGCTGGAAGCTGCTCGCCTCCACGACGTGGACCGTGTCCGGCGTGGATGCCTCCACCTGGGCGCTGAGCGGCACCCCGATGTTCCCGCCGACGAGCACGCGGCGGCCCGAGGCCTCGAGCATCCGGCCGACGAGCGTGCTGGTGGTGGACTTGCCCTTCGTGCCGGTGATGGCCACGAGCCGTCCCTGGATCCACCGCGACGCCAGCTCCAGCTCGCCGATCACGGGCACGCGGGCCCGGCGGGCGTCCTGGAGGGCCGGCAGGTCCGGCGGCACCCCGGGGCTCGTGACCACGAGGTCGGCGCCGGTGAAGAGGCGGGGGTCGTGCCGCCCCAGGTCCAGCGTCACGCCGATCGCGCGCAGGCGTTCTTCGTCACGGATCACATGGGCCCGGTCGGTGAGGGCCACCGAGGCGCCTCGCGCGACGAGCAGCTCGGCGGCGGCGACGCCGCTCCGGGCCGCGCCCACGACGAGCACGTGCGCGCCCGCCACCGAGAACGCCCGTCCCTGGGGCCCGACCGGGTGCGTGTCGGCGGTCATCGCAGCTTGAGCGTGGTGAGGCTGAACAGGGCGAAGAGGATCGCCAGGATCAGGAAACGCGTGATCACCTTCGGCTCGCTCCATCCCGCGAGCTCGAAGTGGTGGTGGAGGGGCGCCATCCGGAAGATGCGCTTCCCGGTCAGCTTGAACGAGCCGACCTGCAGGATGACCGACGTCGCCTCCAGCACGAAGACGCCGCCCACGATGGCCAGGAGGATCTCCTGCTTGATGAGGATGGCGACGGTGCCCAGCGCGCCGCCAAGGGCGAGCGAGCCGACGTCGCCCATGAACACCTCGGCCGGATAGCAGTTGTACCAGAGGAAACCCAGGCTCGCGCCCACGAGCGCGCCGCAGAAGATCGTGAGTTCGGCGGCCCCGGGGATCCGGGGCAGCAGCAGGTACTCGGCGAAGACGGCGTGGCCGGTGACGTAGGCCAGCGCGGTGAAGCAGGCCGCGGCCACGGCGAAGGTGCTGATAGCCAGGCCGTCGAGGCCGTCGGTGAGGTTGACGGCGTTCGAGGCGCCCGTCAGCAGCAGCATCGCGAAGGGGACGTAGCCCCAGCCGAGGTCCGGCGTCAGCTGCTTGAAGAAGGGGAAGAGGATGCGGGTGTCGTAGCCGCGCCGCCCCGCCATCACGACGAGGGTCACGCCCACGCCGGCCGCCACGACGAGCTGCAGCCCCAACTTGTAGCGCGCGGCGAGTCCGCCCGACGACCGCCGCGTGATCTTCAGGTAGTCGTCGGCGAGGCCGATCGCCCCGAACGCGGTGGTCGCGAGCACGGCGATCCACGTGAACGGGTTGGTCAGGTCGGCCCAGAGCAGGGTGGGCACGAGCGCCGCGGTCAGGATGAGCAGCCCGCCCATCGTCGGCGTGCCGGCCTTGGCGCGATGCGACTGCGGCCCTTCCTGGCGGATCACCTGCCCGATCTGGAAGTTGCGCAGCGTGCGGATGAGCCACGGACCCATCAGCAGGGAGATGACCAGCGCCGTGATGCTGGCGACGGCGGTGCGGAAGGTGATGTAGCGCGTGACGTTCAGGACGCCGAAGTGCGGGGCCAGCGGGGGCAGCAGGTGGTAGAGCATCAGGCCACCCCCGCCGCGAGCCGCGCGACGACCCGGTCGGTGCCGATGCCCCGCGAGCCCTTCACGAGAATCAGGTCGCCCTGGCGGACCTCCCCGGCCAGCAGCGCGGCCGCCTCCTCGCTCGACGCCGCGTGCGACACGCGCCCGGCGGGCAGGCCCGCGCCCACGGCGGCCACTCCGAGACGGCGCGCCGGCTCGCCGCCGACGGTGACGAGACGGTCGAGCCCGAGGCCGGCGGCATGGCGGCCGCACGCTTCGTGTTCGGCGATCGACAGATCGCCCAGCTCCAGCATCTCGCCCAGGACGGCCACCGTCCGCCCGGCCGGGCGGCTGGCCCGCAGGACGTCCAGCGCGCGCAGGAGCGCCGCCGGACTGGAGTTGTAGCTGTCGTCCAGGACCGTGGCTCCGCCCGGCGTCGTCAGGACGACGCCCCGGTGCTCGGCGGGCCTGAGCGCGGCCAGGCGCCCGGCGATGACGGCCGGCGCGATGCCCAGTTCCAGGCCGACCGCCGTCGCGGCCAGCGCGTTCATCACGTGGCCGGTGCCGGGCAGCGCCAGCGTGAGGGTCAGCGGCCCGTGGGGCGTGACCACGTCCGCCCGGCTGCCGTGGATGCCTCGGTCGTCGATGGCCGTGGCCCGCACCGTCGCGCCCGGCGCGGTCCCGAACGTGATCGTCCGGCCCACGAAGGACGCCGCCCGCGCCATCACGAGGGGATCGTCGGCGTTGCAGACCAGCACCGTCCCGCTCGTCGCGCCCTCGAGGATCTCCGCCTTGGCGTCGGCGATGGCCTCGCGCGACCCGAAGAAGCCGAGATGCGCGTCGCCCACGTTGGTCCAGACGCGCACGTCGGGCTCGGCCAGGTCCACGAGCACGCGGATCTCGCCGGCGTGGTTCATGCCGAGCTCCATCACCGCGACGTCGGGACACTCGCGCAGCTCGACGAGCGAGATCGGCAGCCCGAGGTGGTTGTTCAGGTTGCCGCGGTTCTTGACCACCCGGTACGTGGCGCCGAGCACGGCCGCGATCGCGTCCTTGGTCGTCGTCTTCCCGGCGCTGCCGGTGATGGCCACCACGCGCGCCCCGGACGCCCGGCGGACCGCGCGGCCGAGATCCTGGAGCGCCCTGAGAGTGTCGGCCACCTCCACGACGACCCGGCCGGCGTCGGTCCCCGACGCCAGCGGCCGGTCCACCACCACGCCGGCGGCGCCGCGCTCCAGGGCCGCGGGCACGAAGTCGTGGCCGTCCCGCGCCGCCACGATCGCGAAGAAGAGGTCGCCGGGCGCGAGCGTCCGCGAGTCGATCGACACGCGCCCGAGCCGCGCCGTGGACGGCCCGTCCGTCTGGCGGCCGCGCACGGTCGCGGCGAGATCCGCCGCCGAGTAGGAGCCCTGCTCGAGGCGCATCACGATCCCGCCCTCGCCTGCCGGCGCACCAGCGCGGAGCGCGCGACGTCGACGTCGTCGAAGGCCACGATCCGGGTGCCGATGTGCTGGGTCTTCTCGTGGCCCTTGCCGGCGATGAGCACGAGGTCGCCAGGGCGGGCGATCGAGATGGCCCGATCGATCGCCTCCGCGCGATCGGGCACCGCGCTCACGTCCGGCGTGCGCCCCGATGCCGCCTCGCCCGCCGGGATGCCGCGGCGAATCTCCTCGATGATCGCCAGCGGGTCCTCGCCCCTCGGGTTGTCGGAGGTGATGACGACGACGTCGCTCAGGCGGGCGGCCACCATGCCCATCAGGGGGCGCTTGGTCCGGTCGCGCTCGCCCCCGCAGCCGAACACCGTCACCACGCGGCCCGCGGTGAGCGGACGGGCGGTCTCGATCAGGTTGCGGAGCGCGTCGTCGGTGTGGGCGTAGTCCACGACCACGGTCACGCCGTCGTCGGGCGCCGACACGACCTCGAAGCGGCCAGGAACGCCGGTCTGGGCGGAGAGGCCCTCGGCGATGGCGTCGAGCGGCACATCCAGCGCGACGGCCGTGCCGACGGCCGCGAGCAGGTTGTACGCGTTGGGCCGGCCGGCGAGCGGCGACCGGACGGCGACCGGGCCGGCGGGCGTGGCGGCCGTGAACCGCACGCCGTTCAGGTCCATCGCGAGTCCCTCGGCACGGACGTCGGCGGGCTTGGCGAGTCCGTAGGTGAGGCGGCGGCCGGGCATCGCCAGGAGCGCGCCGGCCCGCGGGTCGTCGGCGTTCACCACGCCGGGGGCCGAGGGGTCGAGCATCTCGAACAGCCGGCGCTTGGCGGCGAAATACGCCTCCATGTCGCCGTGGAAGTCGAGGTGATCCCGCGTGAGGTTGGTGAAGACGGCGGCGGCGAACCGCATGCCGTCCACCCGGCGGAGGGCCAGGGCGTGGGACGACACCTCCATCACGCAGGCGCGGTTGCCCGCGTCGAGCATCTGCCGCAGCAGGCGCTGGACGTCCGGGGCTTCCGGCGTCGTGCGGGAGGCCTCGCGCACCTCGCGGCCGACCTTGTAGCTGACGGTCCCGAGGATGCCGGACGATCGGCCGGCGGCGTCGAAGACCGACGAGAGCAGATACGCGGTGGTCGTCTTGCCGTTCGTGCCGGTCACGCCGACCACGGTCATCTCGCGGCTCGGATGGCCGGCCGCGGCCGCACCGGCGAGCGCCAGGGCCAGCCGGGCGTCGCTGACGACGATCCACGGGACCGTGAGGCCCTCGGGCCGCTCCCGCTCCGCCACGATCACGGCCGCCCCGCGCTGCACGGCGCCGGGCACGAAGTCCAGGCCGTCGGCCTTCAGTCCCTTGAGCGCGACGAACGCCGCGCCAGGCACGACGGCCCGCGAGTCATAGGCGACGTCGGTGACCGGCGCGGCCCCCGAGACGTCGGTCGCCGTCGAGACGAGCGGTTCGAGCGCGGCGACCAGATCGGCCTGGGTCACGGAGCGCCCCCGGTGGACGCGCGGCTCCGGCCGCCGTCGCGGGTGAGCACGATGGTCGCAGCGCCGCCGGCGGCCACGATCTCTCCGGCCTCGGGATACTGCCCGGCGACGACGCCCGAGCCCTGGATCTTCGCCGAGAGCCCCAGGCGCGCCATCCGCCGGAGGGCCTCGCGGGCGCTGAGGCCGGTCAGGTCGGGCATCGTCCGGCCGCCGTCGTCGTCGACGGCCACCACGACCGGCCGGCCCGCAGGCGCCGGGACCTGGGCGCGCCGATCCACGAGCACGGGAGGCGCCGGAAACACCGTCGGCGCGATGCCCAGGTGCCGCAGCGACGCATCGGCGATTCGCGCGAAGATCGGACCGGCCACCGAGGAGCCGTAGTAGTAGCCGTTGCGCGGCGTGTCCACCACCACGACGATCGCGAGCGCCGGCTTGCGGGACGGGACGAACCCCGTGAAGGAGACGTTGAAGGCGGTGTGCGAGTAGGCGCCGTTCACGAGCTTCTGCGCCGTTCCCGTCTTGCCCGCCACGGTGAACCCGTCGACGCGGACGAACCCCTTGGCCGTGCCGCGCGTGACGACGTCTTCCATGATCGTCGTCAGCTCGGCGGCGGTGCGCGGGCTGATCACGCGACGCACCTCGTCCACCGGGTTGGGGGTCCGCACGCCGTCTCTGACGACCGCGCGCACGACGTGCGGGCGCATCAGGCGGCCGCCGTTGGCCACGGCGCCCGTGGCGCTGACCATCTGCAGCGGCGTGACGCCCACCTGGTAGCCCATCGACACGGACGCCAGCGCGCTGTCGCTCAGCCTGGCGGGGTTCCAGACGATGCCCGGGCTCTCGCCGGGGAACTCGGTCGAGACCGCGCGGCCGAAGCCGAAGCGGTTGATGTAGGCGCCGAGCCTGTCGCGCCCGACCTTGAGGCCGACCTTGATGGCGCCGACGTTGCTGGACATCACGATGACGTCGCCGAACGACAGCACGCCGTAGTGGTGATCGTCGTTGATGACGCGCCCGGGAAAGCGGATCAGCCCCTCGCTGACGTCGATCGGATCGGACGGCGACACCACGCCTTCCTCGATCGCCGCCGAGGCCGTCACGATCTTGAAGGTGGAGCCCGGCTCGTAGATGTCGGTGACGGCGCGGTTCTTCCGGTGCTCCGCGTCCGACTCGCGGAACGCGTTCGGGTTGAACCCGGGATAGCTGGCCATCGCCAGGATCTCGCCCGTCGCCGGGTCCATCACGACGGCCGTGCCGGCCTCGGCCTTGTTGGCGACCACGCCGGCGGCCAGCTCCCGCTCGACGATGTGCTGCAGGTACTCGTCGATCGTGAGCTCGAGCGTCGCGCCGGTGGTGGGGAGGCGCTCGATCCGGCTGAAGGCCCGGCGCCGCGCGTCGGTCTGCACGAGCACCGTGCCGGACCGGCCGCGGATCACCTTGTCGAAGGCGGCTTCGATCCCGCCGAGCCCGGTGTTGTCCACGCCGACGTAGCCGAGCAGCGGGCCGGCGAGCCCCTTGTTCGGATAGAAGCGGCGGTTCTCCTTGATGAACCCGATGCCTTCGAGGTCCAGCGCCGCGACGCGCTCGGAGGCGCTGGCCGACACGAACCGCTGGACGTAGGCGAAGGCGGACTTGCGGCCGAGGCGCTCTTCGATCTCGGCGCGATCGGAGGCGTCGCAACGATCGAGCGCCTTGCAGAGCTCGCGGGCGGCCTTCCTGGGATCGGAGATCTCGGACGGCACGGCGTAGACGCTGTCCACGTCCACGCTGTAGGCCAGCAGCCGGTTGTTGCGATCGCGAATCTCCCCGCGCTTCGCCGGGGCGTCCACCGTGCGCTTCTGCTGCTTGTCGGCGCGCGCCGTCAGCTCGGCGTGGCGCGTGACCTGCAGGTGCGCGAGCCGCGCCTCGATGGCAACCGTCCAGAGCGCGAGCGCGACCGCGCCGGCCACGGTACGCCGCCGGATGGTCCTGCGCCAGGCGTTGGGACGCTCGTCAGCCATCGATCCTGCTCCCTGGTTCAGCGTGACGCGACGACGGAACGGGCCGGCGGATCCGCGGGCAGCACGCGTTCGAGCACGATGGTGTCGGCCGCGGTCGGCGCGATCATCCCGAGCCGGGTGCCGGCCAGGCGCTCGATGCGCTGCGGCGCGCGGAGGGTCTCGACCTCGAGGCGCAAGTGCCTCCGGACTTCCTCTTCGGCGGCGCGCTGCTTCTGCATGGTCTCGATCTGGTAGCCGTGGCGGATGAGCTCGAAGTGCTGCCACGCGTCGAACAGCACGACCAGCACCAGCACGGCCCCGATCGCCAGCGACGTCCGCAGTTCCCCCTGGCGGCGCTCGTCCACCTCGCGGACGATGGTGTTGTTCCTGACGTCCTTGCGAATCGCGTAGTCGAAGGTCTCGGCGCGTTCCACGTCGTCCTCCTTCAGCTCGTGTCCAGCGGTGCGGATCGGCGGCGGCGCGGGGGCGGGCGCCGCCCGCTCCGCTACGCCAGACGCTCGGCGACGCGCAGCTTCGCGCTGCGCGCACGCGGATTCAACCGAATCTCCTGGTCGCTCGCCTCGACGGGCTTGCCCGTGAGGACGCGGACCAGGCCCTCGCCGCGATCGAGGGCCCGCAGCGTGTGCTTCACGATGCGGTCCTCGAGCGAGTGGAAGCTGATCACGGCCAGGCGCCCGCCCGCCGCGAGGCGCCGGGCGGCCCGGCGCAGGAAGTCGTCGAGCCGGTCCAGCTCGCCGTTCACCCAGATCCGGAGCGCCTGGAAAGTGCGCGTGGCCGGATCGATGCGCTGCCAGCCGGGCGCCGCGACGGCCCGGCGTACGATGGCCGCGAGCTGGCCGGTGGTCGCGATCGGCGCGCGCGCGCGGGCGGCGACGATGGCCCGCGCCACGCGGCGGGACCGGCGCTCCTCGCCGAACCGGAAGATGACGTCGGCCAGCTCGGTTTCTCCCACGGTCGCCAGGCGCTCCGCCGCCGTCTCGCCCTGCGACTGGTCCATCCGCATGTCCAGCGGCTCGTCGCGCTTGAACGAGAAGCCCCGTCCCGGCCCATCGAGCTGGAGGGAGGAGACGCCCAGGTCCGCGAGCGCCCCGTCGATGGCCGCGATCTGCAGGCGATCGAGCTCGCCGTCGAAGTGGCGGTAGTCGGCGTGCACGTACCGGACGCGCGGCCCGTAGGCATCGAGCGCCTGCCGGGCCGCCGCCAGCGCTTGCGGGTCGCGATCGAAGCCGACGACCACTCCGGCGCCGCCGTCGAGCAGCGCGCGCGTGTGCCCGCCCAGGCCGAGCGTGCAGTCCACGTACGTGCCGCCGCGCGAGGGCTGGAGGAAGCGCATGGTCTCCTCCACCATCACGGGCAGGTGCTGCGGCTGCTCCACGTGCGACACTGGAAGGGTTGACGGAACTAGATGCCGAAGCCGGCCAGTGCCAGCGCGTCGTCGTTCGAGAACGGCTCGCGATGCATCTTGGCCAGGAACCGTTCGTGGTTCCACACCTCGAGGACGTTGTATTTCCCGAGCACGTCGACTTCGCCGTTCATCAGGGCGGACTCGCGCAGGCGCGGCTGGATGAGCAGCCGTCCCTGCGGATCGATCTCGCCTTCCTGACCGTAGAAGTTGACGCGATCAAGGAACTTCAGCCGCGCCGGGTGCGTGGAGGGCGCCTGCGCGACCTTGCGCTCGATCTCGATCCAGACGGGCAGCGGGTACACGAGCACGGACTCGCCCGTCAGGCTGGTGATGAAGACCTTCCGGCCGTGTTCGTCGCATATCGCGGCACGGAAGGCGTTGGGGATCTTGAGTCGGCCCTTGTCATCGATTCGGGCCGGCGAATTCCCCCGTAGGGCACTTTGGTCCACTTGGCTCCAGATAAGTCCACCGAAAATCCTAGGGGACGATCCCTGTGCTGTCAACGGAAAGTTGACGGTAAGTTATCGAAAAATCAGGGCTTACGTTGTATGTTCGCCCATCGAATTCTGGGGGTGATCGCGAGCCGCGGCCACAAGCGGCGTCGCCTTTTCTTCGCCTGTCAGTCGTGCGTGCTACGATTGGCGGCTCGGAACTGCACGATTCCTGATGGCCGTACGGACGGTGCTCGTCTGCGAAACCCAGGTTCCCTTCGTGCGCGGGGGAGCTGAACTGCTCGTGCAGCAGCTCGTTCACGAGCTCCGGCAGCGAGGGTTCGAGACCGATCGCATCGCGCTGCCGTTCAAGTGGTATCCGAAGGAGGAGATCCTCCCGCACGCGGCCGCGTGGGGGCTCCTGGATCTGAGCGAGAGCAACGGCCGGCCGGCCGACCTGCTCGTCGCGACCAAGTTCCCCACCTATCTCGCCCGGCACCCGCGCAAGGTGTGCTGGCTCGTCCACCAGCATCGCGCCGCGTACGAACTGGCGGCGACGCCGTACTCCGACGTGGCCCACGAGGAGATCGACGTGGCGTTGCGCGACCGCGTGATGGCCATCGACGAACGGGCGCTGGGCGAGTGCGTGGCGCGCTACACGATCTCCCAGACGGTGACGGCGCGCCTGCAGCGCTACAACGGGCTCGACTCCACGCCGCTCTACCATCCGCCGATGCTCGCGCCGCGACTGACGCCCGGCCCGTACGGCCAGTACGTGCTGTCGGTGGCGCGCCTCGAGCAGAACAAGCGCGTCGACCTGGCCGTGCGTTCGGTCGCCCACTGGCCCGAGCCCCTCCGCTTGATCGTGGTCGGCGAGGGCAGCCAGCGCGCCGCGGTCGAACGCGCCGCGGAGGAGGCGGGCGTCTCGACACGCGTGACCTTCCTCGGCGCCGTGCCCGACGACGCGCTGCCCGCGCTGTACCGCGAGGCGCTGGCCGTGCTGTACGTGCCGTACGACGAGGACTACGGGCTGGTCACGCTCGAGGCGTTTCTCGCCGCGAAGCCCGTCGTGACGGCGCGCGATTCCGGTGGGACGCTGGAATTCGTGGAAGACGCCGTGACGGGACGCGTGGTCGATCCGGATCCCTCCGCCATCGGCGACGCCGTGGCGGCGCTCGACCTGTCGAGAGCGTCGGCCGCGGCGCTCGGCGAGGCCGGCCGCGCCGTGGCGCTCGGAATTACGTGGGACGCCGTCATCGAACGCCTGGTGGCGCATGGCTGAACCGCAGGCCGGCCCTCGATTCCCGAAGGCGCTGGTGCTCGTGCCGACCTACAACGAGCGCGAGAACCTGCCCGTCCTGGCCGAGCGCCTCCTGGCGCTCCCGAACGTGCACGTCCTCGTGATCGACGACGGATCGCCCGATGGCACCGGCGCCCTCGCCGACGAGCTCGCCGCCGCGAGCCAGGGCCGCCTGACGGTACTGCACCGGACGGGCAAGCGCGGGCTCGGACGGTCCTACGTCGACGGCATGCGCGCGGCGCTGGCCACCGACGCGGCCCTCGTCCTGCAGATGGACGCCGACCTCTCGCACGACCCGAAATACGTCCCCGACCTGCTGCAGGCGGCCGGCGGCGCCGACCTGGTCATCGGCTCCCGGTACCTGCACGGCGTCAGCGTCGTGAACTGGCCGCTGCGGCGGCTCATCCTCAGCACGTTCGCGAACTGGTACGTCCGGACGGTCACGGGCATGGCCGTGCGCGACTGCACCGCCGGATTCCGCTGCTGGCGCCGCGAGACGGTGGCCCGGCTGCCGCTGGATCGCATCACCTCGGACGGGTATTCCTTCCAGGTCGAGACATTGTTCCTGGCGCTCCGGGCGGGCTGCCGCGTGGCGGAAGTGCCCATCATCTTCGTCGAGCGGCGCGAGGGCGCATCGAAGATCTCGGGCGGCGTCATCAGGGAGTCGGTCTTCACGCCGTGGCGGCTGGTCCTGCGGCGCTGGCTGGGTCCGCCGAACGCGTGACCGGCGGACTACAATGCCGGCGCGCCCGACCATGGCTCCAGCCTCGACCCCCAGCCTGACGATCTTCTTTCCCGCGTACAACGACGCCGGCACGATTGCCAGTCTCGTGATTCGCGCGGTCCAGGCCGCCTCCGAGCTGACGACGGACTACGAGGTCGTCGTCGTCAACGACGGGAGCCGCGACGCGACGCCGCGCATCCTGGACGAGCTCGCCCGGCTGTACCCGGGGCACGTCCGGATCGTGCACCACGAGGTGAATCGCGGCTACGGCGGCGCGCTCCGCAGCGGCTTCGCGGCGGCCACGAAGGACCTCGTCTTCTACACCGACGGCGACGCCCAGTACGATCCGTCGGAAGTCGCGCTGCTCTGGGGCGCGATGCGCGATGACGTGGACTGGGTGAACGGCTGGAAGATCAGCCGGTCCGATCCGCTGCACCGCATCGTCATCGGCAAGGCCTACCACCACACCGTGAAGGCGCTGTTCGGGCTCACGGTCCGCGACGTGGACTGCGACTTCCGGCTGATGCGGCGGCGCATGTTCGAGACGGTCCACCTCGAGAAGAACAGCGGCGTCATCTGCCTGGAGATGATGAAGAAGTTCAAGGATGCGGGATTCCGCGTCGCCGAGGTGCCGGTACACCACTACCACCGCGCCCACGGGAAGTCCCAGTTCTTCAACCTCCCGCGGATCGCGAAGACCGGCGTGGACGTCCTGAAGCTGTGGTGGACGCTGGTCGTCCGGCGCGAGCACCTGCGGGCCGCCGGCGCCGCCGACACGCCGCGGGAGGCCAGGGGGTCCCGGTGATCGACCTCGGCGCGAGCTACGCGGGCCGGCGCGTGATGATCACCGGGGGGCTCGGCTTCATCGGGAGCAACCTCGCGATCCGGCTGGCCGGCCTCGGCGCCGACGTCCTCCTCATCGACTCGCTCATTCCCGACGCGGGCGCGAACTTCTTCAACATCGAGCCGGTGAAGGACCGGGTGCGCGTCAACATCGCGGACATCCGGCAGCCGGGCACCATGAACTACCTGGTGCGCGGCCGCGACGTGATCTTCAATCTCGCGGGGCAGGTCAGCCACATCGACAGCATGCGCGACCCGCACACGGACCTCGCCGTGAACTGCCAGGCGCAGCTCACGCTGCTCGAGGCGTGCCGGCACCACAATCCCGGCGCCAAGGTGGTCTACGCCGGCACCCGGCAGGTGTACGGCCGTCCGGACACGCTGCCCGTGACCGAGGACCACCTGGTCCGGCCGACCGACGTGAACGGGATCAACAAAGTGGCCGGCGAGTACTACCACCTCGTCTACAACAACGTGTTCGGCGTGCGGGCCTGCTCGCTGCGGCTGACCAACGTCTACGGGCCGCGGCAGCTGATCCGCCACAACCGCCAGGGGTTCATCGGCTGGTTCGTGCGACTCGCGCTGGACGACGCCGAGATCCAGGTGTTCGGCGACGGTTCGCAGGTCCGCGACTTCGTGTACGTGGACGACGCGGTGGATGCCTTCCTCCGCGCCGGCGCCACCGACGTCGTCAACGGCCAGGCGCTGAACGTCGGCGGCGACGAGCCCACCCGGCACGCCGACCTCGTCGCGCTGCTCGTGTCGATCGCCGGCGGCGGCAGGTGCCGGTTCGTGGAGTGGCCGCCGGAGAAGAAGGCCATCGACATCGGCAGTTTCTACGCCGACTCCACGCGGTTCCGCGGCCTCACGGGGTGGACGCCCGCGGTCCGCCTGCGCGACGGCCTGGCCGCGACGCTCGCGTACTACCGCGCGCACTACGACGCGTACGTGGACGGAGCGCCCGCCGCGTGACCACCCCGCCGATCCGGGTGCCGTTCAACGTCCTCACACCGGGCGCGGATCGCGCGGTCGTGGAGGCCGCCATCGCGCGGGTGGTGGCCTCGGGGTGGTACATCCTCGGCCCCGAGGTCGAGGCCTTCGAGACCGAGTTCGCGGAGGCGTCGGGGGCGGCCCGCGCGGTCGGCGTGAACACGGGCACCGACGCCCTGGCGCTCGCCCTCCGCGCCGCGGGCATCGGGCCCGGCGACGAGGTGATCACGTCTCCCCTGTCGGCCGCCTACAGCGCGCTCGCCATCGACATGGCCGGCGCGCGGCCGGTGTTCGCCGACATCGATCCCGAGCGGCTCACGCTGGATCCGGCGGCCGCGGCCGCGGCGGTCACGCCGGCGACGCGCGCGATCATGCCCGTCCACCTGTACGGGCAGCCGGCGGACATGACCGGCATTCACGCCGTGGCCGCCCGGCACGGCCTGGCCGTGATCGAGGACGCGTGCCAGGCGCACCTGGCCACCTGCGGCGGCATCCCGGTGGGCCGCGGGTCGACGGCGGCCGCGTTCAGCTTCTATCCCACCAAGAACCTCGGGGCGCTCGGCGACGGCGGCGCGATCACGACCGACGATCCGGCGATCGCGGATCGGCTCCGCCGGCTGCGCAACGGCGGCCAGGTGAGCCGCTACCACCATCACGAGCGCGGCGTGAACAGCCGCCTCGACGAGATGCAGGCGGCGGTCCTGCGCGCGCGGCTGCCCGGTCTGGCCGCGGCGACGGCGCGCCGCCGCGCGATCGCTGCAGAGTACCGCGCTGGCCTGCACACAACCGCCGTACACGTTCCGCGTGAATTCGATCGAGGGCACGTGTACCATTTGTTTCCGGTGCTCGTGCCGGATCGCGATCGCTTCCAGACCCACATGCGCGCGGCGGGCATCGAGACGCTGATTCACTACCCCGTGCCCATTCCGCGGCAGCCCGCCGCGGCCGCGTGGACGCCGGCCGACTGCCCGGTCGCCGATCGCGTGACCGCCGCCGTCGTCTCGCTGCCGATGTACCCGGCGCTCCCGCCGGCGGCGGCCGGCGAGGTCGTCGCCGCCGCGGCGGCGTATTCGAGGTGACCTGATGCGAGTGTTGATCACCGGTGGGGCCGGCTTCGTCGGCTCGCACCTGGCCGAGGCGCTGCTGTCGGCCGGGCACCACGTCCACGTGGTGGACGACCTCTCGACGGGGTCGATCGAGAACATCGCCCACCTGAAGCCGCAGCGCAACTTCGGCTACACGATCGACACGGTCTTCAACGAGTCGCTGACGGCCGAACTCGTGGACGCCGCGGACGTCGTGTTCCACCTGGCGGCGGCCGTCGGCGTGAAGCTGATCGTCGAGCGGCCCGTCCACACGATCGAGTGCAACGTCCACGGGACCGAGGTGGTCCTGCGCCACGCCAGCAAGAAGAAGAAGCTCGTGCTCGTCGCCTCGACGTCGGAGGTCTACGGCAAGAGCGCGGACGTGCCCTTCCGGGAGGATGCCGACCTCGTGCTCGGCGCGACGACCCGCCACCGGTGGGCCTACGCGTGCAGCAAGATGCTGGACGAGTTCCACGCCCTCGCCTACTGGAAGGAGAAGCGGCTGCCGGTGGTGATCTTCCGGCTGTTCAACACCGTCGGGCCGCGGCAGACCGGCCAGTACGGCATGGTGCTGCCGAACTTCGTCCGCCAGGCCCTCTCCGGCCAGCCCATCACGGTCTTCGGCGACGGGACGCAGAGCCGCAGCTTCAGTTATGTCGGCGACGTCGTCCGGGCGCTGCTCGCGCTCATGACCGAGCCGAGGGCGATCGGCCAGGTGTTCAACATCGGGAACGTCGAGGAAGTGACCATCCGGGAGCTGGCCGAACGGGTGAAGGCCGCCGCGGGGTCCGCCTCAGAGATCGTGACGATTCCCTACGATCAGGCCTACGACTCGGGGTTCGAGGACATGCCGCGCCGGGTGCCCGACCTGAGCCGGATCCGCCAGCTCGTGGGGTACGAGCCCAAGGTCGGGCTGGACGAGATCATCCGCCGCGTCATCGAGGACGTCCGCGCGCGTTGACCCGTCGCGTCGCGGGCGTATACTGCAATCATCATGGTTCGCGCGTGGCTGGCGGCGCTCGCGGTGCTCGTCGCGCTTCCCGCGTCCGCCCAGCAGCTCGTCCTCGACATCAAGGATGGCCTCGTCACCATGCAGGCCACCAACGTCCCCGTGCGCCAGGTCCTGGCTGAATGGGGGCGGGTCGGGGGAACCCGCATCGTGGGGGCCGAACGGCTTGCCGGGCCTCCGCTCACCTTGCAGTTCGAAGGCGTTCCGGAGGCCAAGGCCCTCGACATCGTCCTGCGCAGCGCCGCCGGCTACGTCGCCGCGCCGCGGTCCGCGTCCAGCGCCAGCGCCGGCCGGTCCGCGTACGATCGCATTCTCGTCCTGGCGTCCAGCACGCCACCGGCCGGGGGCGCCGGGCCAGTGCCGGCGGCGGCCGGCCGGGGGCCGAACCGCTTCCCCGCGCCGCCCACGTTCGACACGGCGGACAACGACGCCATCGCGGCCGACGAGCCGACGGTCGCCGAGCCGCCCCAGGTGAACCCGTTCGCCAACGCCTTCGGACAGGCGGGGGCGCAGCCGTTCGCACAGCCGGCGGGACCGAATCCGTTCGCCCAGCCGAATCCCTTCCAGCCGTCCGGCGCCGCCCCGTTCGGCGCGCCGCCGAATCCGTTCGGCCAGGTGTATCCGACCGCGCCCGTCGGGCCCACAGGCGTTCCCTCGCTCTTCGGGCCGGCCACGGCCCCGGGAGCGCCCGCGCCGACGCCGTTCGGGGCCGCCATGCCCGGCGTCGTGCAGCAGCCTCAGGTGGACGCGCAGGGACGTCCCCGGCCGCCTGGCCCCGGCCAGTAGCCCACGCCCGCTCCCCGTCATGGCCGGCCTGGATCGGTACCGCGCGGACGACCGCCGGGCGCTGGAATCCCTCTACCGCCGCACCGGCGGCGCCGAGGCCGCTGAGCGCCTCACGCTGACGTGGCAATGGGAGCGCCGGCAGAACCCCGCGGCGCGCACCGCGCCACCGCCCCTGATCATCCGGGAGGGCACCGCGGTCGTCGGATCGCTCCTGACACGGCCGGTCCGCGTCTCACTGGCGGGCACCGACGTGAAGGGAGCCTGGGTGATGGACCCCGTGGTGGCCGCCGAGCGGGACCGCCAGGGCCTGCACGGCCAGCTCCTCCGCGCGTCCTGCCGGGAATACGACGTCGTGCTGGCCTCGGGGCTGGCCGAGTCCACCCACAGCCTGATCGAACTCCTGCGGCTCGGCTCCACCGTCCCGCTGCCGCGCCTGGTGAAGCCGCTCAGCCGGCGGGCTCTCCGGCGCCCGGACTGGCCGCAGCCGGTCAACCGCCTGGTATCGGCCGTGACCCTGCCGATCGTCCGCGTGGTGGCCAGGCAGCGGCCGCTGCGTGAGGCGGTGGAGGTCGTGCCGCGGCTCGACCGGGGCATCGACGGGCTCTGGGCCCGCATCGCGCCCCGGTTCACGCTGGCCGTCCGGCGGGACGCCGCCTACGTGAACTGGCGGTACGCGCAGGCGCCGCACGCCCGCTACTCGATCGCGGCGCTGCGCCGCTCCGACGGCACGGCCGGGTACGTGGTCTACCGGCATCTGCACGAGCCGCGGGGACGCGTCACCGACATCGTGGACTTCCTCGTCGAGCCGGGCGACGATCGCGCGCTGAAGACGCTGCTCAGGTGGGTGGATCGGGAGGCCCGCGCCGCGGATTCCGACAAGATCCGCTGCCACGCCATCCACGCCGGGTTCCGCCGCGTGCTCCGCCGCTCCGGGTATTTCGGCGTCCGGTCGGCCCGCGCGCTCGCCGTGC
>JBFWXO010000007.1:0-152540 GCA_050187355.1 Vicinamibacterales bacterium | reverse complement strand
GTGGGGCTCGTCGTGGGCAAGCCGCTCGGGATCACGGCGGCGGCGTGGGCCGCGCGGCGGACGGGACTGGCCACCCTCCCGGCCGGCGTCACGGGCGCGATGCTGCACGGCGCCGCCTGGATCGCGGGCATCGGCTTCACGATGTCGCTGTTCATCGCGGGGCTGGCCTACGGCGCGTCGCCGGCTTTCGACGCCGCGCAGGTGGGGATCATCGCCGGGTCGATCGTGGCCGCCGCGATCGGCGTGCTGGTGCTTCGGCGGGCCGTGCCCCGCTGACGGCCGCGCCGGCCCGCGGCGGCAGCACGACGGGCACGTCCGCGAGCCGGCCGGCCACGCGCTCCATGAGCGCGGCCGCGTGCGCGAGCACGTCGAGTTCCTCCGGCAGGAGCGTCGCCAGCCCCTCGCGCAGCCGCGCCACGCGGCGCCGGCGCCCGTCCACCAGGAGCCGCCGTCCGCGGACGGTCGCGTCCACGCGGATGGCCCGCGCATCGCCGGGGTCGGCGGCGCGGCGCGCCAGCCCGGACGCCTCCAGACCCGACACGATCTTCGTCATGGTGGGCGGCTGCACCTGCTCGGCGCGCGCGAGGTCCGTGAGCCGCCGCGGGCCGCCGAACACGAGCACCGACAGGGCGGAGAGGCGGGCGGGGCCGAGCCCCGCCTCGTCGTCCACTTCCCGGACGCGACGCAGCAGGTGGATGGACGCCGAGTGCAGCGCGTCGGCCACGGCGGCGCTGCGGGCGGGGCTTGATCCGGCGGGCATGCCTGCAGTATTTATTATTTAGCCAAGGCTAAACAACAGGAGACCCCATGCCCGCTCACGCCCTGTCGCGCCTGCACCAGATCGCCCAGCCCATCAAGGACATCGACCGCGCCGTGGCGTTCTACCGCGACGTCCTGGGGCTGCCGCTGCTCTTCACGGCGCCGCCGAGCTTGGCGTTCTTCGACTGCGCCGGCGTCCGGCTGATGCTGTCGCCGCCCTCGCCCGGCCACGACCATCCCGGCTCGGTGCTCTACTTCGCCGTGGACGACATCCACGCGGCCCACGACGCGCTCCGCGCGCGCGGCGCCGCGTTCACGGGCGCGCCGTCGAAGATCGCCACGCTGGCCGATCGGGAGGTGTGGCTGGCCGGCTTCGCCGACACCGAAGGCAACACGCTCGCCCTGATGTCCGAGCCGACGCTGGGCTGACGCGCGGCGCGCCGGCCGCGGGGCGCCGGGCGCGGCCTCCCGGCGCACGTCGCCCGGCTAGGCGCCGGCCACGCCGCGGTCGGTGATGGCCAGGGCCTTGTCGATGATGGCGAACGCTTCCTGGAGCTCGCCCTCGGTGACGCACAGCGGCGGGTTCGTGAAGAACGTGTGCCACCGGACGAAGGTGTAGAGGCCGTCCTGGCGGAACTGCTTCGCCAGCGCCGCCATCTCCGGCGATCCGCCCCCCATCGGCACGGCCGGCGCCATCGTGGTGCGGTCGCGCGTGAGCTCGACGATGCCGAAGAGCCCGATGTTGCGCACGGCGCCGACCGACGGGTGCTTCCGCGCCAGGTCCTGGTGCAGCTCGCGCATCAGCGCGCCCATCTTCGCGGCGTTCTCGATGAGCCCCTCGTCCTCGTAGACCTTGATCGTGGCCAGCGCCGTGGCGCACCCGAGCGGGTGGCTGTTGTAGGTGAGGCCGCCGTTGAAGGCCTTCTCCTTGAAGTGCTCGGCGATACCCCGCCGCATGCCGACGGCGCCGAGCGGCACGTACGCGCTCGTGAGCCCCTTCGCCATCGTCATCAGGTCCGGCACGATCTTCCAGTGATCCACGCCGAACCACGTCCCGGTCCGGCCGAAGCCGGCCATGACCTCGTCGCAGATCATCAGGATGCCGTGCTTGTCGCACAGATCGCGGACCCCCTGCAGGTAGCCGTCAGGCGGCACCAGGATGCCGTTGGTCCCGCTGATGGTCTCGAGGATGAAGGCCGCGATGGTCCTGGGGCCCTCGAGCTCGATGACCTCCTCCAGATAGCGCAGCGACTGCTCGGCGGTGTCCCATCCCCGTGCCAGCCCGTGGTAGGGGTCCAGGACGTGGACGACGCCGGGGATGCCGGGCTCGGCCGCCCAGCGCCGCGGATCGCCGGTGAGCGTGAGGGCGCCGGCCGTGCCCCCGTGGTAGGAGCGGTAGCGGGCCAGCACCTTGTGGCGGCCGGTGACCGCCCGGGCGATGCGGATGGCGTTCTCGTTGGACTCGGCCCCGCCGTTGGTGAAGAAGAACACCTCCAGGTCGCCGGGGGTGATCTGGGCCAGCTTGGCGCCCAGCCGTGCCCGGGGCTCGCTGGCCATGAACGGGTTCGCGTAGGCGAGGGCGGCCGCCTGGTCCTGCACGGCCTTGATGATGGCGGGATGGCCGTGCCCGGCATTCACGCACATCAGCTGGCTGTTGAAGTCGATGTACCGCTTGCCTTCCGGCGTCCAGAAATGGACGCCCTTGGCGCGCGCGACGGGGATGGGATCCACGGCCCCCTGGGCCGACCACTCGAACAGGCTGTGCCGGCGGCACAGCTCGACCATCTCTTCGCCGGTCATGCCCGGCGCCGCCACGGCTTCGCTCATGGGGTGCTCCTGGGGGGCGGCCGGGATGCATCCCCCGGCGCCGATTCGCACAGCATAGCAGCCCGGCCCGGCGGGCACGGGTGCCCTTCCGACAGACAAGGCTTCTACCCCGGGCCACAAGCCGCTACGATCGTGTGTCGATGTATCTCGTGCTCCTCCTGGCGGCCGGGGTCGGCTCGGCCGCCCTCGCCACCTTCGCCTGGCGCAATCGCCGGTACCCCGGGTTCATGTATCTGGCGGTGCTGGAGCTGGCCGTGGCGTGGTGGATCGGCTGCTACCTGGGCGAGCGCCTCGATCCCGCCCACGCCCAAACCTGGTTCGCGCTGAAGTACCCGGCCATCGGTCTCGTGGCCCCCAGCTGGCTGCTGTTCACGCTCTACCAGATGGGCGAGCGGCCCCAGTCGCGTGCCTGGTGGGCGGTGTACGCGTGGCCGCTCCTGCTCGGCCCCCTCGCCTTCACGAACGACACGCACCGGCTGCTCTTCTCGGGCATCGTGCAGCGCGGGGAGCTCGTGGGCCTGAACGGCCCGCTCTATTCGCTCCACCTCGCCATCGACTACACGTTCTTCCTGGTGGCGGCGGCCCTGCTGCTGCGCGACTGGCAGCGGCGCAGCAGCATCCAGAGCGGCCTGCTGCTGGTGGGCGGCGTCATCCCGTTCGCGGGCAACGTCGTCAACGAGCTGGCGAAGGCCACCGATGGCATCGGCAACTGGCTGCCCTACGGACCGGCGCTCCCGGCCTTCGCCGCCGGCGCGCTCATCATCGGCGCGTCCGCCGCCCGCTTCCGGCAGCTCGACCCGCGGCCCGTCGCGCGCGAACGGCTGTTCGACTCGCTGCCCGATGCCGTGCTCGTCCTGAACGAGACCGACGTGATCGTGGACGCGAACCGCGCGGCGCGCCAGATGCTCGGGCTGGCCACGCGCGACCTCCTCGGCCTGACCTGGCCGCAGGTGTTCAAGGCGCCGGACTGGCGGGCCATCCCGCACGGCCCGGATGCGACGGTGGAGCGGGAGTGGCCGGGCTCGACGGGCGGCGCCTGGCTGGAACTGCAGCGCCACAACCTGTTCGACGCACACGGCCGGGCCGTCGGCCTGCTGATGGTGGCGCGCGACATCACGGCCCGCAAGCAGTTCGAGTCCGAGCTGCGCGCCCAGAGCTATCGCGACCGGCTCACGGGCCTGGCGAACCGCCGGTTCTTCGACGACGAGGCGGCGCGCCTGCAGGCGAGCCGCGAGTTCCCGGTCTCGGTGTTCGCCTTCGACCTCGACGGCCTGAAGCAGGTGAACGATCGCGAGGGCCACGCCGCCGGCGATCTCCTGCTGCAGGCGATGGCCGCGTTCCTGACGGGCTTCTTCCGCGCGGGCGACCGCGTGATCCGCCAGGGCGGCGACGAGTTCGTGGTGCTGCTGCCGTCGACGAGCGTCGACGAGGCCGAGCGCATCCGGAGCCGCCTGGGCGCGGCCCTGGCCCAGTTCAACCAGTCGCGGTCGCTGCCGCTCCGCTTCTCCACCGGCCTTTCGGTGGCCGCCGACGCCGCGGACTGGGCCTCCGCCATCCGTCGCGCCGACGAGCGCCTCTACGAAGCCAAGCGCCTCTCCGGCGCGGTGCCGGTGTAGCGCGCAATGCCTCGCGGCCGCACCTACACGCGGCTGGCGGGCCTGCTGCTGGCCGCCGCCTTCGCGCTGGCGCTGCCGGCACCGGCCGCCGCCCAGCGGGTCCGCCGGGTGATCGATGGCGACACCATCACCGTGGCCGGCGTCGGCGTCGTCCGACTGCTGGGCGTGGACGCCCCCGAGAAGACCGGGGGCTACCGGGACGCCGAGCCCTTCGGCGATGCCGCCACCGCGTACATGAAGCGGCTGCTCGAGGGGCAGGATGTGACGCTCGCCTACGACGGCCCTCGCAAGGACCAGTACAACCGCACGCTCGCCTACGTGTTCCTCCCCGACCATCGGCTGGCGAACGTGGAGATCATCAGGGCCGGGCTGGCCGAGACCTATCGCCGTTTCACTTACACGCGGAAGCCGGAGTTCCAGGCCGCCGAGCGGGAGGCCCGATCCGCCCGGCGGGGGATGTGGGCCGCCCGGCGGCCGCGCGACTGACCTCGGCCGCGAGCCCGCCGGCGCGTCGCACCGGAACGCCCCCGCACGCGGCGTCGCCCCGGGCGTGGCCGGGATGCCCCACCGATTGCGTTCTCCCTCATGACGCCTGAAGATCGCCGGACCGTGCGCGGCCCGGCCGTCGTGCCTGGAGGAGCCATGAAGGAATTCGTTCGCCGCCGCCTTGCGCTGGCCACGCTGGGCGTCCTGTGTTTCGCCGCCGTCGGATCCACGCGGCAGTCGCCGACCGTGGCGATCGAGGACGTGACGCTCGCCGAAGGCACGGGCGGGACGACCACCGCCACCTTCCGCGTCGTGCTGCGGAACCCGAACCTGGCCGAATCGCGGGTCTACTACCTGACAGGCGGCGGGAGCGCCACGGCCGGCACGTCGAACTGGTCGTATGCGGGCGGGCTCACCATCCCGACATCGGGAACGGCCTCGCCCTACCCCGCCACGCTGAACGTCTCGGGCATGACGGGCACAATCCAGCATCTGGCCGTGCGGATCGATGCGCTGACGCACACGTTCCCGGCCGACATCGACATGCTGCTCGTCGGTCCGACGGGCCAGGCCGTGATGATGATGTCGGACCGCGGGGGCAGCGACGACGTGGCCGGGGTGTCCTTCACGCTCATGGACGGCGCGCCGCCGATTCCCACGCCGATCGTGCCCGGCACCTACGCCCCCACGGACAACGCACCCGTGGGCGAGACGCTGCCAGCGCCGGCCCCGTCCGGCCCCTATGGCTCGACGCTCTCGGTGTTCAACGGCACGAACCCGAACGGCCAGTGGCGCTTGTACGTGGTCGACGACCAGTCGTCGGACGGGGGCGCGCTCGGCGGCGTCACGCTCTTCATCGCCACGACGGCCAGCGGCGCCGACTACATCCCCAGGGCGGGTCTCCTCACGTTCCCGCCGGGCACACCGGCGCAGTGGGTGACCGTGCCGGTCGCCGCCGATGCCGTCGCCGAAGCTGACGAGACGTTGAACGTGCAGCTGTTCTCGCCCACCAACGTCGCGATTGCCGATCCACTGGGCACGGCGACGATCCTGAACGACGACGGCGGCGTCGGCCCGAAGCCGCCTCGCGGCCTGCGGGTCGACAACATCGCCGGCAGCCTGCTCACGCTGCGGTGGGACCCGCCGCTGGTCGGCCCCGTGCCGGTCGGCTACGTGCTGGAGGCGGGCACGTCGCCGGGCGGCGTCATCGCGAGCCTGCCGCTGGGGCCCGCCCGCACCTTCTCGATCAACGCGCCGCCGGGCAGCTTCTACCTGCGTCTTCGCTCGACGACGGCCGGCGGCACGAGCGCCGTATCGAACGAGGTGGTGGCGCACGTGGGCGTGCCCGTGGCGCCATCGGCGCCGGCGGACCTCCTGGGCAACGTCGGCACCTCCCGCGTGGCCTTGAGCTGGCGGAACACCTTCACCGGCGCCGCGCCCAGCACGATCGTGCTCGACGTGAGCGGCACGCTCAGCGGCTCGCTCCCGCTCGGTGTCACGGACACGTTCACCTTCAACGGCATGCCGAACGGCACCTACACCTTCTCGGTGCGGGGCGTGAACGCCGCCGGCAGCGGCGCGCCGTCGGCGCCGGTGACGCTGACCTTCCCGGGCACGTGCACGGGCGTGCTGCAGGCGCCGCGCCACTTCGACGTCTACAAGGTGGGCAACGTGCTGACGCTGCTGTGGGATCCGCCGGACCTGGGCCCCGCGCCCACCGGCTACGTCCTGTCCGCGGGCGGCGCCGTCTCCGGCAGCCTGCCGCTCACGGCGCGCGGCTTCAGCGCCGCCGTCCCGCCCGGCACGTACGTGTTCGACGTGCGCTCCACGCACTTCTGCGGAACCGGCACGCTGACGACCCCGCCGGTGGCGATCGCGGTGCCGTAATCCGGCCGGCCCACGCGTCGTGAGCGGCCGGCGCGCCCGCTGCGCACCGGCCGCCACGTACGCGTTGCGCGCCTTTCGGCGCGAATGCTATAGTGCGTGCTTGCCAGTCGCGTCGCGGCGCCCGCCGTGCGCGACCAGCGAGCGTAGACAGCGCCCAGCGCCGTCGCCTCCCCTGGGCCCGTAGCTCAACTGGCAGAGCAGCAGACTCTTAATCTGTTGGTTGAAGGTTCGATTCCTTCCGGGCTCACCACTTCAACTGCAATCGCACCAGGGCGGCGTTCGCTCGCTCGCCTCCTGCGACTCGTCCAACCGACGCCACGCGCACTCCATGCGCATCGCCGTGGAACGCGGGCAACGCGACGAGGCCGTGACGTCGGGCCGGGGACAGCGACGGGCCTTGCACGACGCGGAGCACTGCCCGACACCCACTCGCGGGATCCCGAGTCCCACACGGCCTTCACCAACGTGCCCTCGGGCACCTACTCCTGCGTCTGCGCGGCGGCAACGCCTTCGGCGGCGGGCGGCCGTCAGCCGAGATCCGCGTGGTCGTCCCCTGGCCCAGGCGGCGGCCCCGCTCACAGGTGATCCTTCGAAGCGGCCCAGGACCGCGACGTCGCCTGCGAGCGGCCGCAGGCCGGCTGACGCCGACAGTCGTCGATGCGCCGTGAAGCCCGGAAGGCGCCGCAGCGTCAGCCGGCGAAGCCCTCGGTCGACGGTGAGACCTACGGCGCCGCCGTCCCGCTCGTCAGCAGTCTCGTCAATCGGACCGTGAACTCCTGCGCGTCGAAGAAACTCTTGACCGGCACGCGCTCATCGCGTCCGTGCAGGCGCAGGTCGTCCGGATCCACCATCAGTCCCGACACGCCGTAGGCCGGGATTCCCGCGTTGCGCCAGGGCACGGCATCGGTCGCGCCGCCCTGCATGATCTGAATGACGGGGATGGTGCCCCACATCTCCTGCGTGACCCGCTCGACCGCCCTCAGGACGTCCGGCACCACCGCCGCTGCGGAGCGGGGCTCGCGATTCGCCGGGGCCGACACTTCCAGTTCCGGGTCGTCGAGCGCCTTGACGATCATCGCCCGCACGTCGCTGACGCGCGCGTCGGGCATCATGCGGCAGTTGATGCCCGCTTCGGCCGTCTGCGGCAGTGCGTTCGACGCGTGGCCGCCCTTCAGCATCGTGGCCACGCACGTGGTGCGCAGCATGGAGTTGTAGAGGGGATCCCTGGCCAGCACGGTCTCGGCCTCGACGTCCTTGGGGTTCTTGATCAGGGCGCGCATCGCCGCGGCGGTCCTCGGCGTCTCGATCTTCGCCGTCTGCTCGAAATAGGCGCGTGACACGTCGTTGAATTCCACTGGGAACTTGAACTGCGACAGCTTCACCAGGCCGGCGGCCAACTGGTAGATGGCGTTGTCGAGCCTCGGCAACGACGAATGCCCGCCGCGGTTCTTCGCCGTGACGGTGAATCCCGCCACGACCTTCTGGGTCGCCTCGATGGTGTTGGCCACGGGCGCGCCGTTCCTGATGAACCCGAAGGCCCCTTCGTTCAGCACCAGCGAGGCATCGACCAGCTCGCGGTGATTGGTGAACAGCCACCGGGCGCCGTTGCAGCAGCCGCCCTCTTCATCGGCGGTGAAGGCCACGACGATGTCGCGGTCGGGCACGTAGCCGTCCTTCTTCATCTGCACCACCACGGCGGTGAAGATGGCCACCTGGGCTTGTCGTCGATGATGCCGCGGCCGTAGAAGTAGCCGTCCTTTTCGAGGAACGTGAACGGGTCGAGCCCGGCAGACCAATCCGCCTTCAGGGCCTCGACGACGTCCAGATGGGCGAGCAACAGCAGCGGCTTGGGGCCGCTCGCGCCGCCCGCGCCGCGGTAGCGGACGACGACGTTGTGCTTATTGGGCTGGCTGCCGCCGAGAAAGATGTCCCGATCCGCGAAACCCGCATCGCGGAAGCGTGTGGCGAGCGCGTTGGCGACCGGGGTGGTGTCGCCGCCGATGTTGACGCTCCGGTACTCGATGATTTCCTTGTACACGTCCCGCGCGTACTGCTGCGACGGCGTGAGCGTCTGGGCGGGCAGAGCGCTGGCCGTGAGGGCCAGGACGGCGGCGGCAACGACAGTGCGCATGGGAACTCCCTTGATGCGTGGCCTGACCCGGCCGGGCGCGTGTCATCTTGAACCGCAAGCCGCGCCGTGAGCAAGCCGCTCCTCGCCGCATTCGTGCGGCCTCGGCCGCCGGCAGGAGCGCCGCGGTGAGGGTGTCCACGGCGGCGATCCGTTCCGGCTCTCGCTCGGCGTCGGCACTCATCGCCCTCGCCGCAAGCGGTAGCCGTTGGCGAACCGCAGCAGGTCGCGATTCTCGAGGATGCCGGCCGGAACGTCGGATCCCCGGGCGGTCACTTCGAGCATGGCCTGGCCGATGGCCGTGGGCTCGATGGCGCGCTTGAGGGGACGGAGCAGCCAGAACGGCGCCGTGTACCATCGCGCCCGCCCACCTTCGCGCAGGATGCCGGCCGGACGGTAGGACACGATTCGCAGACCGGAACCAGCCGCATCCTGGACGAGCGTGCGCTCCGCGCGGGCCTTTTCGCGTGCCCAGTGGAACCAGCTCTGCTCCGAGGCGCCGCTGCCGCTCACGAGATGAAAGGAGAGCGGCGCTTCGCGGCCACGCGCCGCGAGCCACGCCGCCACGAACCGCACGGGGAAGTCGACGTGGATCTGCGAGTACTCCTCGTCGGAGACGTTGAAGGCACTCGTCCCGAGCGCCCAGTACACCGCGTCCACGTCGGCCAGCATGGGCCGAAGCGGCGAGTAGTCGAGGTAGTCCGTGTGAACCCACACTGTGGCCCGCCCATCAGCGGCGGCGGCGTCGATGGCGGGCGTTCGCCGGCGCGTCACCACATGCACCCGGCGGACGTCGGGGTCGCGTAACAGGGCATCGAAGACGCCCTCGCCGACCAGGCCGGTCGCGCCGAAGACGGCCACCACGGCGTGCCGGCCCGGGTCGACCTCGGCGGCCGGCGGATACTCGTCTCCCAGGGGCACGGAAACGCCGACGGCCGCGACGGCCAGCGCAACCAGCGCAGCCAGAACGACAACGGTACGACCACGCGGGCGAGGGGTTGTCGGCGCCATCGGTGCAACCAGGCCAGCGTCCCCGCCTCTACTGCGCCACATCCAGGCGGCCCGCCTGGACCAGACTCTGTCCGGCCTCGGCGAAGGTCCAGCTCCAGCGTCCATTCTCCCCGCCCGTCGCGTAGTGCGGTTGGCAGGCGGCCACGTGCTCGCCCTCGGACGCGATCCAGCGCGAGACGGTGCCGAGCCCGCACCCGAACTCCACCGTGCGGACTCCCGCCGAGAAGCCGGCTGTCCGCAGCAACTCCCGGGTGTCGCGATCGTGCACCTGGCAGATCATCCGCAGCCGATCGTGCCCGGAACGATCGGCCTTCAGGACGTGGTTGTCACCATGGTTGGACATGGCGCGGACCATAGCATGCAGACCGTCGTTTGTTGCGTCGTCTTGCTGGGCTTCGCCGCGCTCCTGCCGTTGCCCTGGGCCACGGACCGGCTCGCGGGCCAGATCGTGGTGCGCATGCCCGTGTGCCTCCCGCGGGGGTACCCGGCCCGGGCGCCCACCCGGCGCTCGTGCTCCCGGTGTTGCCGTGTCAAATACTGGCCGTGCCCGCGGCCACCGCCGCGGAGTGGCCATCTGGCGTCGACGCGGGAGGCGCGCGGCCTAGAGCGGCGTCGACACGCCGATCTTGAACCCGTCCGGGTCGGTGAACTGGAACATGCGGGCGCCCCACGGACGGTCGGCCGGTTCGCTGAGGAGCACCCCTCCGGCCGCCTTGATGCGCGCCGCGGCGGCGTCCACGTCGGCCGCGCCCGCCACGTTGATCTGCAGGTAGAAGCCCTGGCCCTTGAGCCGGTCCCATCCGAGCTTGCCGTCGTCCTGATTCAGGACGATGCGGCAATCCCCGGCGGCCACCACCGCGGCGACCACCTTACCCTCGTTCTCGAACGTGTGCGCCACGGCGAAGCCAATGGCCTCGCGGTAGTAGCGAATCGACGCCTGCAGGTCCTTGCACGTCAGCGAGCAGCCCAGGTTCGTCGCGTTGATCGCGGCAGTCGTGTCGGTCATGTGATCGCTCCGGTCGTGGTGAGCCGAGCGGCGGCGCCAGCGCAGCTCAGCAGGGGAACCCGGAGTGTACGGCGTGGCGCGGCGCCGCGCAATCGGCGACCTGGCGTCTGCCCGCGGACGGCGCCCTCGGCGGCAGGCCGCGGGGGCGTTGCGTGATTTCCCCACGGCCTGCGCATGTCAATCCAGCGGGGGCCACCAGATGCCCCTGGGAAGGCGGATTGACGTGCGATTCAACGAACTCAAGGTGGGAGCAGTGGTGGGAATGGTCGTGCTGGCGGCGGCGTGCAGCAAGTCGTCGTCACCGACGGGACCGTCAGGGACGTCGCGCACCCTGTCGAGCGTCACCATCGGCGGGTCGTCGTCGTCGGTATCCGAAGGCGGCACCACGCAGCTGACGGCAACGGCGCAGTATTCCGATTCGACCACCGACACCGTGACCGGCCAGGCCACCTGGACCTCGTCGAATCCGTCGGTGGCCACCGTCTCGGCCACGGGGCTCTTGACGGGTGTCAAGACCGGCACGGTGGACGTGACGGCGACGTTCCAGAACATGACGGGCCGCCGGACGGTCCAGGTCGCGCCGGCCCGATTCCAGCTCCGCGTGCAGCTGAACTCCGTGACGGCCATCGACACGTGCGACGACTTCACGCAGGGGCTGACGTCCGGCGAGTTCGCGGTCCAGGTGCGAACGGTGCTCGCCAGCGGCAGCAGCGACACGCTGGTGGAGACCCGCGACTACCCGGGGAATCCGGCCTCGCTCAGCGCCCTCTCCCTGGCCCGGGGCGGCTCGCGGTCGCTGGGCAATACGGAGACCTACACCGTGAACGGCGCGTCGGGCCAGTTCCTGCGCGTGGAGTTCCGGGCGACCGAGTGGGACGAGCAGATCGTGATCATCCCGCCGTCCACCCGCTGGGTGCGCGACGACAGCATGGACAACCGGCTGGGAACGCGGACGAACAGCTACAACGGCAGCACGTTCTCGAACCTGGGCCCCGGCTCGATCACGCTGGGCAGCGGCGGCTGCCAGATCCGTCTGGACTACGAGGTCACCGCGACCCGGCAGTGAGAGCGCGCGTCATTGCGCTGCGGGCGGCTGGGGCGCGAGCTCACGCGCCAGCCACATCCGGGCCACGGCCCAGTCGCCATCCACCGTCCGCGCGGACACGCCAAGATGCGCGGCGGTCTCCGGCACCGTGAGACCGCCGAAGATCCTCAGCTCGGCCACGCGCGCGCCACGGGGGTCGAGCCGCGCGTACCGCTCCAGGGCCTGGTCGAGGGCCAGGATGTCGAGGGAGGGCGGGCCGTCGCCCGCGAGCCGTTCGTCGAGCGTCACCCGGACGCCGTCGTTGCCGCGCTTGGCGGCCTGGCGCCGGCGCGCGTGGTCGACCAGCACCTGCCGCATCACGCGCGTGGCGACGCCAAGGAAGTGGGACCGGTCCTGCCAGGAGTCGCCGGAACTGCCCACCATGCGGACGAACGCCTCGTGCAGGATGGCCGTGGGCTGCAGCGTGTGCCCCTCCCGCTCGCGCCGCATCAGCGAGCGGGCAATGCGTTTCAGCTCCGGGTACAGCAACTCGGTGAGCTGGGCGGTGATGCCCTCGGCGTCCGCGCCGGCGGTCTGCAGCGAGTGCAGCAGCGAGGTCAGGTCGCCCGACATGCCGCGGAGTTTACCAGCGTGCCTGCGCCTCCTGTCACGGCTGACAGGGCCGCGCGCTCGACCAGGCCAGCACCGTTCCGGCGCCGGCCACGACAACGTCTGCGGCCTCGGCGAGCCGCCGCGAAGAAACCGCGTGTGAACGGGCGCCTGTGGCGCTAGGATAGGGGCGTTCAAGGCGTCTCGGCGCGCGTTGCACCAACCCTGCAGGCGTGGGCCGTCTCGCGCAGTCCATCGGGCGCGGCTGCCGGCAGGTGCGGCGGTTCGGGCTTCGACCTCCAGGGCGTGGGTGCCATGAAGAAATACGCTTCGATCATCATCGGGGTCATCGCCGGCAACGTGCTTGCCGCCGGCATGCTGTGGATGAGCCCGAGCGGCAGCGCGATCGCGCCGCCCGCGGGCACCGCTCCTGCCGCCGACACGGCCGCCGCCGTCCAGTTCGCCCCGCAGGTGGTGACGGGCGACGAACTGGGCGCCTCGCCCGCCGGGCTCGTCGCCCCGCAGGTGATCCCCACCCCGGTCCCCAACGAGACGCAGGTCTTCTTCGTCCCGACGGACAACGACGCCACCGCGACGGTCATCTACCTGTACAACACCGACTCGGTCGCCCACATCGTGGCCCTGCGGGGCTTCAGCTACAACGGCGTGCTGGTGTATTCGCAGAACATCAACGTGGGCGCGACGAGCTTCCTGCGCCTGGCCAGCGACTCGATCTCGGCGGCCCCGCCCCCGAGCTGGGCCACGCCGGCGCCGATCATCACCAACTTCACCGACTTCACGTACTACGCGATGCTCTCGCTGCCCCAGGGCGTCCGCGCCGAGGGCTACACGCTGTACAACCCCGGCACGGGCGTCGTCGATCCGCGGGCGGATCAGGGCGGCGTGCCCCTGGTGTTCAGCTCCACGCCGCCGGCGACGACCACGCCCCAGCCGCCGGGACCGCCCCTGAACTTCATCGCCACGATCGGCGGCGGCAACACGGTGACCTTCACGTGGAACGCCCCCACGACGGGCGGCGCGCCCACCGGCTACATCCTCGAAGCCGGCACGGGGCCGGGGCTCGCCAACCTCGCCACGCTGCCGCTGCCGACCACCTCGTACTCGGTGGCCGGCGTGCCGCACGGCACCTACTTCCTGCGCGTGCGCGCGGTGAACGCCATCGGCACCGGGCCGGCCAGCAACGAAGTCCAGCTCAACGTGCCCTGACGGCGGGTGTCGAGCGCGCGGCCATCCGGCGACGACCTGGCGCGGATGGTCACGCTGCACGTCCGCCGGATCCCGCCCTTCCGCGCCCTCGTCCGGGCCATCGAGTCCACGCTCATCCGGCGCCACGCGCCGCTGGACGGGCCCGTGCTCGACCTGGGCTGCGGCGACGGCTCGTTCGCGGCGGTCACCTTGGCCACGCCCATCGCCCACGGCCTCGATCCGGACCCCGCGGAGGTCGCGCGCGCGCGCCGGAGCGGCGTCTACGGAATCGTGCACCAGGCGCCCGCCCAGGCGATTCCGCTCCCCGACGGCGCCTGCGGCCTCGTCGTGGCGAACAGCGTCCTCGAGCACGTCCCGGACCTGTCCGGCGCGCTCCGGGAAGTCCACCGCGTCCTGCGCGCGCAGGGCTCGCTGGCGATCACGGCGCCCTGCCATCGCTTCGGCGACGGGTTCGGCGTGGCGGTGCTGCTCGATCGCGCCGGGCTGCGGCCCGCGGCTCGCCGCTATCGGGCGTGGTTCAACCGGCTGTCGCGGCATCACCACCTGCTGAGCGCCGGCCAGTGGACGGCGAGGCTGTCGGAGGCGGGCTTCGTCGTGGAGCACCACGAGTACTACCTGTCGCCGCCGGCGATGTTCTGGTTCGACCTGCTGCACTACGTGAGCGTCCCGTGCCTGCTGGCGCGAAAGACGCTCGGCCGCTGGCACTGGTTCGGCACGCCGCTCCTGGCCGGCGCGTGGACCGCGGGCCTGCTCCGCCTGGCGCGACAGCCAGCCCCGGACGATGGGGCGTGCGTGTTCCTCCTGGCCCGCAAGCGCTGATCGCCGGCCGCCGCCAACCGGGGCGGCCGTGTGTCAGCGGGCGCGCAGCAGGCGCTCGATGGCCACGGCGTGCTCGTCCGGCGAGAAGTGGTGCGCCAGCTCCGCCAGCGGCTGGCGAGGCCCGGCCGGCCGCTCGATCTGGGCGACGAGGGCGTCGGCCAGCGCCGCCGCGTCGCCCACGGGAACCACGGCGCCGAACCCCGTGAGGCGGATCGGCTGCCGCACGCCGGGGAGGTCGGACGCCACGACGGGCACGCCCCGCAGCATCGCCTCGATCTGCACCAGGCCGAAGCTCTCGGTCGAGTTGAGGCTGGGCACGGCGAGCACCGACAGGCGGCGGTAGAAGGCCGGCATGGCGTCGTCGGGCAGCACGCCGGTGAAGCGCCAGCGTCCGGCGGCCTCGAGCGGCGCGATCCGCGGCAGGAGGCGCGCGCGCAGCTCCGCCTCGCCCCACACGTCGTCCACCGGGCCCGCGAACAGCACCGTGGCGTCGGGCACGCGCGCGAAGACCCGCGGCAGCGCCTCGAGCAGGACGGACACGCCCTTCTCGGAGGCGAAGCGGGTCGCCATGCCGATGACGGGCGGCCGGGGCGGCGTGCGCGCCGCCGGCGGGGACTCCGCGGGAACGGGCGGCGGCACCGCGACCACCCGGGCGGCGCATCGCCGCAGTCGTGAGGAGTGCGCGGCGAAGTCGTCGGAGTGGGTCACGACGTGGTCCGCGGCCCGCAGGGCCACGTCGTGGGCCCAGCCGACGGCGCGCTCGGCCAGCCAGTAGTGGAGGCCCCGCGGCAGCCGCAGGTCGCAGTGGTACACCACCACGGTGGGCCGGCCCAACGCCCGTGCGCGCAGCGCGATGCCCGCCGCGTCGATCTGGGGCAGGTGGAGCAGCACGGCATCGTGGCGGAGGACCTCGCGCGTCGCGCGCCAGCCCAGCGACGGCATCAGCACGCCCTTGGAGATCCTGGCCAGGACCGGAACGCGCTCGACGCGCACGCCGTCCGCGATCTCCCGGCGCGGGAGCCGCGGGTCGAACCGCGAGGTGAGCACCGTGACCTCGTGGCCGCGCGCGCGCAGCGCCCGCGCCTGCCGCTCGGCGTAGATCGTGAGGCCGCTGATGTGCGGCCGGTAGTACGTCAAGACCACGAGGACGCGCATGCGCGGGCGCGGATCGTACCACGGCCATTCGCGGCCCTGGCGCGTGCGGGCGGCGCGTCCAGCACGGCCGCGGCGCCGGGCGTGCCGGCTTGGTCGCGGTTCGAGCGCTTCGGTATCATGGCAGCCCCGATGCGGTTGGTTCGCCACTGGCGCACGTTCGGCCTGCCGCTGGTGCTGCTCGTGGCCGCCGCGCTCCGGCTCTCGGGCCTCGACTGGGACGCCGGCCACCACCTGCATCCGGACGAGCGCTTCCTGTCGATGGTGGTCGCGGCCGAACGCTGGCCCGACAGCGTGGCCGCGTACCTCGACGAAACCCGGTCGCCGCTCAATCCGCGCAACGTCGGCTTCGGCTTCTTCGCCTACGGCACCCTGCCCACCTCCCTCGTGAAGGCCGCGGGCACCGCGCTCGGCCGGACCGGGCTCGATCCCCTCACCGCGATCGGCCGCGCCGCCAGCGCGGCGGCCAGCCTGGGCTCGGTGCTGCTCGTGTTCCTGATCGGCCGGCGGCTGTACGGCGACGCGCGGGTCGCGCTCCTCGGCGCGCTGCTGCTGGCGCTGGCGGTCCTGCCCATCCAGCACGCGCACTTCTTCGTGGTCGATCCCTTCGCCGTGTGCTTCGTCACGGCGTCGGCGTGGGTCCTGAGCGGTCCCCCGCGCGTCCACCGCTATCCGCTGGCCGGCCTCTGGTTCGGCCTGGCGCTGGCCTGCAAGCTCTCCGTCGCCACCTTCGCGCTCGTCATCGCCGCGGCCGCGCTCTGGGACGCCGTCGCGCCCGCGACCGGGGAGGACACGGCATCCCGGGCGCGGCGTCTGGCCGTGTTCTCCCTGCGCGGTCTCGGCGCGGTGACGGCGGCCGTCGTGGCCTTCCGCCTCGCCCAGCCGGACGCCTTCCGGGGCCCCGGCCTGTTCGACGTGCTGCCGAGCGTGCGCTGGCTCGCCAACCTGGCCACGACGCGCGAACTCGCCAGCGGGGTCATCGACATCCCGCCGTCGATCCAGTGGGCCAACCGCACCCCGTACTGGTTCGTCTGGAAGAACCTCGTGCTGTGGGGCCTCGGCCCGGCGCTCGGGCTGACGGCGTGGCTGGCCTGGAGCGTGGCGGGCTGGCAGCTCGTCGTCCACCGCGCCCGACGCCATCTCGTGCCGGTCGTGTGGGTGGGCGTCCTGTTCCTTCACCAGGGCGGGCAGTTCCCGATGACGGGACGCTACCTGCTCCCGATCTACCCGATGCTCGCGCTGCTGGCCGGGTGGCTGCTGGTCACGGCCTGGGACCGCGCGAGGGCGCGGGAGGGCGACGGCGCCGCGCGGTGGCGGCGGGGGCTCGCCGTCGCCGCGATCGCGTTCGTGGTGCTCCCGACGGCGCTCTGGGCCGCCGCCTTCACGGCCATCTACCGGCGGCCGAACTCGCGCGTGGTCGCGTCGGACTGGATCTACCGCCACGTGCCGCCAGGGGCCACGCTGGCCACCGAGCACTGGGACGACACGCTGCCGCTGCCCCTGGACGATCGCGTCCCGGGCATCTTCCGCACCGTGCAGCTCACGCCGTACGACGACGACACGCCGGCCAAACTCGGCGCCCTCATCGAGCGCCTGTCGGCCGCTGACTACGTCGTGCTGGCGAGCAACCGCCTCTACGACAGCATCCCGCGCCTGCCGATGCGCTATCCGATGACGATTCGCTACTACCAGGCGCTCTTCTCGGGCGCACTGGGATTCGCGCGCGTCGCCGACGTCACGTCGTTCCCCGCGATCGGTCCGGTGCGCATCCGCGATCAGTCCGCCGAGGAAGCCTTCTCGGTGTACGACCACGCCCGCGTCCAGATCTTCCGCAAGACGGCCCGATGGGATCCGGAGCGCGCCCGCGCGCTCCTGGGCGACGTGGACTGGCACGCCGTCATCCGCCTCCTGCCCGTGCACGCCCGCGCCTACGGCACGGGCCTGATGCTCCTGCCGGCCGAGCGCGAGAGTCAGCGGACGGGCGGCACCTGGTCCACGCTCTTCCCCGCCGGGTCGCTCGCGCGCGCCTGGCCCGTTCCGGTGTGGGTGCTCGCGGTCGAGCTCCTGGGGCTCGCCGCGTTTCCGCTCGCGTCCCTCGCGCTCGGCCGCCTGCCGGATCGGGGCTGGCTCCTGTCGAAGAGCGTCGGCCTGCTGCTGCTCGGCTACGGCGCGTGGCTGCCGGCCAGCCTGCGCTGGCTGTCGTTCACGCGCGGCACCCTGGGCGCGATCGCGCTGGCGATGGCCGGCGCATCGGCCGCCGTCGTCTGGCGCCGGTGGCCGGAGCTCGGCCGGTTCGTGCGCGAGCGCCGGTCGCAGCTCCTCTGGGGCGAAGGCCTGTTCTGGGCCGCGTTCGCGGGCATGCTCGTGATCCGCATGGGGAATCCCGACCTGTGGCATCCCCAGTTCGGGGGCGAGAAGCCGATGGACCTCGCCTACCTCGGCGCGGTGGTCAGGAGCGAGTCCTTCCCGCCCTACGATCCGTGGTTCGCCGGCGGCACGCTCAACTACTACTACTTCGGCTTCGTCCTGATCGGCGCGCTCGTGAAGCTCACGGGCGTCGTGCCGGCGGTGGCGTACAACCTGGCGATCCCCACGCTCTTCGCGCTCACCTCCGCCGCGGCCTTCAGCGTCGTCCACGCGCTCGTGTCGGCGCTCGACGCCGGGCCACGGCCCGACGGGCGGTCGCGCGGCCGCCTCGCGGTCGTCTGCGGCCTCGCCGGCGCGCTCTTCATGACCGTCCTCGGCAACCTCGTGGACGTGCGCCTCCTGATCCAGGCGCTCCGGGACGGCACCTGGTCGACGGCGCCGCTCTCGCAGTGGTTCTGGAGCGCGACGCGGGCCATCCCGCACCCGGCGAACGAGGCGGCGCCGATCACGGAGTTCCCCTTCTTCACCTTCCTCTACGGCGACCTGCACGCGCACGCGATGGCGCTGCCGTTCACGCTCCTCGCGCTGGCCCTCGTCGTCTGCGTCGTCCTCCCGCCGTCCGCGCCCCCGGCCGTGGACGGGACCTCCCCCACGGCGCGTTTCTGGCTCCTGGCCCTCGCGCTCGGCGCCCTCTTTCCCCTGAACGCCTGGGACTACCCCACCTACGCGGCCGTGGCCGCCGCCGGCACGGCGTTCGCCGCGTGGATCCATCGCGACCCGGGCGTGCCGCCTGGCCGGGCGGCGGGACGGACCCTGCTAGGGATCGCGGCGTTGATCGCGGCGAGCCGACTGCTCTTCTGGCCGTTCTTCGCCCGCTATGGCCAGGCGTACGGCGCCGTCACGCCGTGGACGGGCTCGCACACGCCGCTGTCGGCGTATCTCCTGATCCACGGCCTGTTCCTGCTGCTCATCGCGAGCGCCGCCGGCTGGCTCGGGGCGACGCGGTTCGCGGCCGTCCGGCGCAGCCAGGGGTCGGCCGCCGCGCTCGGACTGACCGCCCTCCTCGCGGCCACGGCGGTCGCGCTGACCGGCGCGGTCGAGGTCGTCGCCATGGTGGGCGACATCGGGCGGATGAACACGGTGTTCAAGGTCTACCTGCAGGCGTGGGTCCTGCTGTCGATCGCGGCGGCCGTCGCCCTGGCCGTCGTCGTGGACGGCTGGCGGTCCCGGCCGGCAGAGGGCCCGGCCTGGCGCGAGGCGGCGGCCGCGGCGTGGATGGGCCTCGTGGGCGGACTCGTGGTGGCGGCCGCGTCGTACCCGGTGCTCGCCACGCGGGCGCGGTGGCAGGACCGCTTCTTGTCGGCGGCCGGGTTCACCGTGGACGGCGAGGCCTTCATGCGCACGGCCGTCCACCGGGAATCGGGCACGCCCTTCCCGCTCGCGCCCGATCTCCAGGCCATCGAGTGGCTGCGCGGTTCGCTGACCGGCACGCCCGTCATCGCCGAGGCGCAGATGCCCGAGTATCACTGGGGCGCCCGCGTCAGCATCCACACCGGCCTGCCCACGATCCTGGGGTGGAGCTATCACGAGACCCAGCAGCGGGCGCTCCTGCCGGCCGATGTGATCGCGCACCGGGAGCAGGACGTGGACATGCTGTACCGCACCGAGGACGCGGCGGCGGCCCGGGGCATCCAGGCGCGGTACCACGTGGAGTACGTCTACGTGGGGCCGCTCGAGCGCGTCCGCTATCCCGCCTCGGGCCTGGCGAAGTTCGCCAGGGACACGGCCTCGTGGCAGGCCGTGTACGACAGGGACGGCGTCGTCATCTACCGCGTGGTGTCCTGAGCGGGCGCGGCGCCACAGTCCGACGGCGCCGCGATTGCCGGTACCATGGGCGCGCAGCGTGCCCCCCGAACTCTCCGTCGTCGTCCCGGTCTACAACGAGGCCGCCCTCGTCGAGGGCGCCGTCACGCAGTGGCTCGACGAGCTCGACCGGCTGCAGGTCGACTACGAGTTCGTGCTCTACGACGACGGGTCCACCGACGGCACGCCCGGCATCCTCGCCCGCCTGGCGGCGCGCCACGCGCGCGTGGCCGTCCGCCGGCACCCGAACCAGGGGCACGGGCCGACCATCCTCCGCGGCTACCGGGAGGCGGCCGGCGCGTGGGTGTTCCAGACCGACAGCGACGGCGAGATGGAGACCGCGGCGTTCGCGGCGCTGTGGCGGGCGCGCGAGAACTACGACCTGCTCGTCGGACGCCGCGTCGATCGCCCCGCGCCCCTGGCGCGGCGCCTCATCACGGCGGCGTCGCGGCTCAGCGTGCGGCTGGCCTTCGGTCCCGGGCTTCACGACGTGAACAGTCCCTACCGCCTGATCAGGGCGGCGCGCCTGCGCGAGATCCTGCCCCTCGTGCCCGGCGACACCTTCGCGCCCAACGTGCTGCTGTCCGGGCTGGCGATCCGCCACGGCTGGCGCCTGCACGAGCGGCCCGTCCGCTGCGTGGCGCCCCGCGCCGGCGGCGGATCGCTCGGCGGCGTCCGCGCCGTGCGCGCCGCCGGGCGGGCGCTGGCAGAGACGCTGCGGGCCGCCGCGCGCGGGCCGAGGCCCCACGGGTCCTAGCCCCGGAGAATCACGACTCCGGTCGAAGGGGCGGCATGACCAGGAGGCGATTGCCCGCGCGATCGACGACGATCACGCGGCCGGTGCTGGCCTCCACGGCGAGGCCCGCGGGCGCGACCTTCCGATCGCCGTCACGCGGCAGGACGAGGCGAGCCAGCAGCGCGCCCGCCGGCGAGAAGGCCAGCACGTGCCCGCTCGCGTCGTCGGCCACCCACACGCGGCCGCCCGGGTCCGCGGCCACCGCCAGCGGGCCGTCGCCGGACTGGCCGCCCCACACCGGAACGCGCCAGGTGGCCAGGGTGCGTCCGAAGCGATCGAGGCGCAGGACGCGGCGGCGATCGGCCACCAGCCACGTCCCGTCGGTGTCCGCGGCGACGCTCGTGGGAGCGTCGAGCGGCGGCGCCACGTCGAGGTCCGGCCCCAGCGCGCCCTGCCGCTGACCGCCGAGGCCGTAGAAGAGCAGCCGGCGATTGCCCGTGTCCGCGACGGCGAGGCGGCCCGTCGCGTCCACCGCGAGCCCGCGCGGTCCAAGGAGCCGCGGCGCGACGCCATCGTCGGTGCCTGGCACGGTCAGGCCGCTGTCGCCCCAGCCCCGCACGAATGTCCCGTCGGCGGCAAACACCTGGAGGCGGCCGTTTGCGGCGTCGGCCACGACGACCTCGCCGTCCGGGCCCGCGGCCACGCCCGACGGCTCGTCGAACTGGCCGTCGCCGGCCGCACGCGGCCCCGCACCGTCGGGATCCACGCACCCGGGCGCGCCCGGCCGGGTCAGGACGCAGCGCTCGCCGCCGATCACGGCGCGCAGCGCGCCGTGCGCCTCCAGGATCACCACGCGATGGTTCCCGGCGTCGGCCACCAGCCACGACCCGTCGCGGCCCACCGCGACACCCGCCGGCCGTGACAGGGTCCGGCCGGCGAACGGACCGGCGAACACCGCGGCCGGCGCCCAGGGCGTCTCCCGCGGCCGGTCGCGGCCGAGCGCGGCGGCGTCGGCGTCCATCGTGCTCGACAGGCCGAGCAGCGCCGCGGCATCGTCGCGCAGATACAGGTCGAACTCCCGCCGGCCCGGCCACTGGCGCTGGTCGATGCCGTACTGCCGGTGCATGACGATTTGCCACAGGGCCCGCCGCTCGTCGGCATGGCGCAGCAGGTCCAGGAGCCGCGCGGGCGAGAGGCCGCCGTACCGCTGCAGCGGCCACAGGTACAGCACCCCGCGCTGACGCGAGTAGCCGCGGGACGACAGCCCGCGGGCGGCCCGATTGCCGAGGCCGGCCACGACGACGGCCGCCGACGCCGCCCTGCCAGCATCGGCGCGCCAGGTCACCAGGTTCGGGAAGTCGCGCAGGTACCACCGCAGGGGAAAGAGGGTGTCGTCGTCGACGGCAATCGTCAGCTGGTGCTGCCCGCCCGACCGTGCGTCGATCGCCTCGATGTCGCGCAGCAGGCGCTTCACGTCGCGGCCCGCCTGGGCGTAGGTGAGGGGCTCGGTCGCGTGGTCGATGTTGACGAACGACGCCTGCACGCTCGTCCGCGCCGTCACGAGGGCCGCGAGCCCCAGCACGCCGAGGGCCGCCAGCCGCCAGACGTCCCCCGTCGCCACGCGTTGTGCGGCGGCCGAGACGACGCCGAGCAGGCCGGCCTGCACGAGCACCAGTCCCCACCAGCGCACGGTCTCCGCCGCGTCCTGCACGCCGCGGCTCGCGAACGGGCTGGTCCCGAGCACGCCCACGACCGTGACCAGGGTCAGCGCCGATCCGCCGACGACCAGCCACGCGGCGCCCGGGACCGCCGCGCGTTCCAGCGACGCCACGAGCCGGCCAGCGCCCCAGCCGGCGAGCAGGCAGAGCGGCAGCACCTGGTGGACGAGCAGCCAGGGCATCCGCTCGCCGGCCCACGCGTAGGCGATCCAACTCGCCACCGCCCACCAGATCGTGAAGATCAGCCACAGCCGGCGCATCTCCCGGCCGGCGCCCTCGACCGCCGGGATCGCATCCTCCGGATCCACCGGATCCCAGGCGGTGTCGCGCAGCCGCCAGAGGCCGGCGGCCGCCGCCGCGCCCCCGAGCAGGATCGGCAGGAACTCGTACAGCAGGCCGATCACGCCGTAGTAGAACCAGGGCTGGCCGCCGCGCGCGACCTCGTGCTGGGTGAGCCAGTAGCCCAGGCTGCCGACGACGCCGCTCACGAGACCGCCGCGCAGGTTGGTGAAGAACGTGGTGAAGAAGGCGACCTGCAGGCCCCAGAAGACGCCCATCGTCCCGAGCCACGCGCGCCACCCGAACCGCCGGGCGCCGGCGAGGGCCGCCGCCGCGACGAGCGCCAGGACGACGAACGCGCCCCGGCCGAACGCCACGGCTTCGGCGTCGGCGCCGACCGGCGACCAGCCCAGCGCGAGGAAGGCCGCGCCGGAGGCGAACGGCAGCACGAGCGAGAGCATCAGGACGGCGAGGTCCGCGGCCGCGCGCCTGCGGTCCGCCGCCGCCGCGTCGCGCGCGGGCAGCGCGGCCACCCCCGCGGCGAAGCCGCCGAGGATCGCGCCCGTGATGAAGCTCACCTCCTTGGTGATGAAGGCGAGGCCCATCATCACCGTCACGAGCACGCGCCAGCGCGCCTCGCGGCCGGCGAGGTACCGGAACGCGCCGTACGCCCAGAGCAGGGTGACGCACGCGATGTAGATGTCGTTGCGCAGGTGCCGGCTGTAGAACAGCAGCGACGGGCTGAACGTCGCGAGCAGCGCCGCCGCCAGCGCGCCCCGGCGTCCGGCCAGGTCGCGCAGCAGCCAGCAGGCGGCGACCAGCAGGATCCCGGCGAGCGTTGGCGCGAGGCGCGCGGTCACGTCGCTGGCGCCGAACAGGTAGAAGACCAGCGCGTCGAGGTGGTACAGCAGGGGACCGTGGTAGACGGGCTCGTGCCGGTAGACGCCCTCGTTGAACAGCGTGAACGAGAAGTAGGCGTGCAGGCTCTCGTCGTGGGTCATGGCCCGCACGCCGAGATCCCACAGCCGCAGCGACGCGGCCGCGATCAGCACGAGCGGCCAGGCCAGACGTTCCCAGCCCCCCATCCCCCGCCAGCCGGTGCCGCGTGTGTCCGTCATCACCCTCGCCCGGCTACCGGAGCCTGACGCGCTCCCGCGCGGCGCCGTTGCGTCGAAGCACGTAGCCAGTGCCGTCCGCCTCCGGCCGCGACGGCCCGACGGCCGGTTCGACGATCAGCCTGGGCGCGCCGGGCGACGCGGGCGAGGCCGCCGCCACCCACCGCGTGGGCTCGTGGCGCAGATACCAGGCCAGGACCGGCTCGACGCCGGTTGGCGCCACGACCTCGACGGGCAGGCGCGTGTCGCCGGGCGCGCGGTCCTGAATCAGGGCCACGTCGGCGGCGAGCAGCCGGACCGCTGGCAAGGTCGACGCGACCCGGGCGCCGGCGTCGATCCGGCCGGCGGCGATCGCGAATGCCTCGTGGACGAACGACGCGACGAGCACCGCCGCCGCGGCAGCCAGGGCCCGCGGCAGCCCTGCGGTCGCCGCCTCCGGCGCACGGAGGCTCGCAGCGAGCCGGCCGGCGGCCACCGCCGCTCCCAGCAGTACGGGCGGGGCGATCACGAACCACGCCGCCGCCGTGCGCCCCGGCCTCATCGTGAGGAGGCATCCCCAGGCGAGCCACGCAGCCACGAGCGGCGTCAGGCGGCGCGGCCGCGCGGCGATCAGGCCGCCGACGGCGAGCGCGACGGGCAGCGTCTCGGCGCGAAGCACCGACCCCCAGACGTCGCGAGCCGATCGGCTCGCCGGCCCCGTCCACAGGTGCAGCCAGGCGCTCATGCTCGCGGAGACCAGGGGCGGCCCCTCCCATTGCACGAGCCCGGACGTGGCGGCCGCCAGCCAGGCCGCGCCGGCCAGGACGGCGTGGCGGCGGCCGAACCGCACGGGCGTGGCCCGGCCGAGCACCAGCGCCGACGCGACGAGCGGGGGGCCGAGATCCCAGACGAGCGGCCCGGACGCGAGCGCCGCCCCCGCGGCCACGGCGATGCCGTCGAGCCACGCCGCGCGCACCGGGGCGCCCGGGGCCGCGGCCAGCGCGACGAGTCCCGCCACGACGAACCAGCACGCCGAGGAGACGAGCGCGGCGCCGTCGGCCAGGCGCGCGTAGCCGACCGCCAGCGGATCGACTGCCAGCAGCAGCGCCAGCGCGATGGACGCGTCGCGTCCCAGCGGCCGCCGCAGCAGCCAGGCCGCCGCCACGCTGCCCGCCCCCGCCAGCGCGGGGCCGAGCCGGGCGACGACGTCGTCGGCGCCCAGGAGCCAGAACAGCACGGACTGCAGACCGACGAGCGCGGCGCTCGCCGGCGGCGGATGCAGGAAGGCCAGCCGGGACGCCTCGCCCTGCGCGACACCCGCGGCCGCCCACGCCGACGCCGCCTCGGCAGGGCTCAAGGGCCAGCGGTCGAGCGTGTGAAGCCGCACGGCGAGCGCCACCAGACCGGCGACTGCGTAGGGCGCGTGCTCGCGCACGAGGCGCCAGGGCGGTGACGGCGAACCGGCGGGCATCGTCCGGGCGTCATCCACGGCGACGGTAGAGTCGCACGCCGCCGCGCTCGAAGGCCAGGACCATGACGGCCGCGATCAGCCGCTCGTGGTCGTCCGTCATCGAGTAGCGGGCGCGTTCCTGCGGGCCGACCTGCACGATCTCGACGTGCCAGGTCTCGAGCGTCTCGCGCAGGACGCCGGCCGACGGCGGATTGTAGATGCGGCGCAGCGCCTCGGTGCGTCCGGCGGCCATCGCGCCGAAGGCCGCGCCCCGCCACTGCCGTTCGTGGCCCTGCCAGCCGAGCAGGGTCGGCCGCCCGGTGACGGCGCTGAGGCGGCCCTGATTCGGGCGGTAGCTGTCGCCCGCTGCCTGGACCACGACGGTCCCGGGCGCCGTGTGCTGACGCACCCAGTCGATGGCGGCCCACTCATCGGGCGCTTCCCCGCGCATGACCGCCAGCGCATCGAGCGAGAGGGGACGGGCCGGCCGCTCGCGGACGACGGTCCAGAGCGCGGCCGCCGGGTAGACGAAGCCCCAGGCGAGGATACCGAGCGCGACGATCGCCGAAGCGCGGTGCGCGCCGCCCCGGCGCCAGGCCATGGCCAGCCCCATCGTCCCGGCGATCGCCAGGAAGAGCCAGGCCTGGTAGTAGAACTTGAAGACCGTGTTCATCCGGTTCGTGAACACGTCGCGCAGGTACGCGAGCTCCGGCACGAGCGTCAGCCCGAGTCCCGCGCACGCCAGCAGCAGGCCGAACGTGAGCGCCGACGCACCCTCCCGGCCGCGGCCCAGGCGCGCGCGGAGGAACGCGGCCATCACGGCCACCGCCGCCGACACGAGCACGAGCACGGGCCACCCGGTCAACCAGCGCGATCCCGCCAGCAGGAGCGGGTGCGCGAGGCCCGGCGCCACGCTGTCCATCCACGCCTCCCCTCCAGCGCTGGCGCCCGCCCAGACGGCGCCCGCCGCCAGCCAGAGTCCGGCCGCCGCGGTCGCGACCGCGGCCGATCGCGCGAGTGTCGCCGCCGTCGGCCGCTCGTCCTCCCAGGCCAGCCGCGCGAGCACGGCGACTCCCGGCAGCAGCGTGCCGAACATCGTCAGGTACTGGACGAGCGGCGTCGGATGCCACAGGTTCGGCAGGAGCCCCTGCACCTGCGACTGCGCGGTGACGAGGTAGGGGAAGTAGACGAGCAGCGTCGTGGCGACGGCGGCGGCGGCGACCGCGCCGGCCCGCCCGGCCACCCGCGCCGCACGGCCCTCACGCGAGGCCGGCCACGACGCGGCCAGCACCACGAGGCCCAGGGCCGCCGGCAGATCCCAGGTGTTGATGCCGACGAGGGCGCCCGTCACCACGAACGCGAGGGCCAGCCCCAGGACCTCGGTGCGCGCCGCCGGCGCCGGCGCGGCGGCGTGGTCCGGGGCCTGTCGGTGGAGCCAGAGCGCGAGGGCGCCCGTGATCGCGAGGACCACGAACGGCATCGCCAGCACGTGCGGATGGGCATCGCCCAGCAGGTAGCTGAAGAACGGGAACTCGGTGATGAGCTCGATCGGGCGTCCCGTGGGCGACAGGTCCCGCAGGGCGCGGCTGCTCGCCCACCACCACCACGACGTGCCGGCCAGGGGCGAGGGCGAGGCCGCCGGCCCCGTCAGCCGCGCGGCGATCAGGTGGAGGTTGGCGCTGCACGTCACCACCAGCGCCGTGCCCGCGCCGGCGGCCACCGGCAGCCACGACCGATCGCGCCCGCCCGCAGACGCGGCGGCCAGGTTGAAGCCCAGGCCGTAGCAGCCGAGCGCCAGCAGCGCGAACCAGCAGGCCAGCCCGAGGTTGTAGGCGACCTCGGGCGGCTGGCCCGTGAGGAACCCGAGGGTGCCGACCAGCCAGTAGCCGAGGTAGTAGTAGCCCACGGGATAGCCGGCGAGCCACGGGTCGAGCGGCGGGAACGTGGGCGTCGCCGAGACGGCGCCGAGCAGCATCAGGTCCATCGGCTGTTCGGTGTGTGCGACGGCGGGATCGAGCGATCGGACGAGGCACCAGCTCCCGAACGCGGCGGCGAAGACGATCTCCGACGCGACCACGACGCGCAGGCCGGGCCGGCGGCCTCGCCTGGCCGCGAAGGCGGCGGCCGTGACGAGCCCGCCCAGGACGAGGACGGCGCCTCCGGGATCGTTCCGCAGCAGGCCCAACGCCGTGCCCAGCCACAGCAGCAGGCCGGCCGCCAGGACGCCGAGGCTCTTCGACACGCCGTAGCCGGCGTCGGGCAGGCGCTGGAGCACCGGGCGCGTCAGGACGAACGCCGCCGTGCCCAGCCCCTGCACCACCACGTACCAGCCGAGCACCGCCCTCATCCCGGCAGCTCAGGCGACGGCGGGCGCCGATCGAAAGCCCTGCGGCACGTCACGCACGGCGCGGAGTGTATCAGGGGCCCGTCGCCGTCCCGGCGCGGCGCGCCCGGTTCGCGACAGAATGTGCGGACGTGACCGCCGCCCCGTCGCTGTCCGTCGTGATCCCGGCCTTCAACGAGGCCGCCCGCATCTCGCGGACGGTCGGACGGATCCTCGACCGCCTGCGGGCCCGCGCGGCGCCGTTCGAGGTGATCGTCGTGGACGACGGCAGCACCGACGGCACGTCCGCCGTGGTGCGCGGACGGCAGGACGCCGAGGTGCGGCTCGTGCCCCTGGCGCACCACCAGGGGAAGGGCGCGGCGGTGCGGCGCGGCGTCGGCGAGAGCCGCGGCGCGCGGATCCTCGTGAGCGACGCCGACCTGTCCACGCCTGTCGAGGAACTCGACCGGCTGGCGGCCGCCCTCGACGCCGGCGTGGACATCGCGTGTGCGTCCCGCGGCCTCGACGCCTCGACGATCGTCGTCTCGCAGCCCGTCTACCGCCGGCAGATGGGGAACACGTTCAACGTCGTGATCCGGCTGCTCGGCCTGACGCGCCTGCGCGACACGCAGTGCGGCTTCAAGCTCTATCGCGGGCCGGTCGCGAAGGACGTCTTCGCGCGGTGCCGCCTGGACGGCTTCGCCTACGACGTCGAGTGCCTCTACGTGGCGGGCCGGCTCGGCTATCGCGTGGAGGAGTTCCCCGTGGCCTGGGCGCACGTCCCCGAGAGCCGCGTGCACCTGGTGCGGGACTCGGCCCGCATGCTCGGCGACGTGGTGCGCCTGCGCGTCGCCGCGTGGCGCGGGATGCTGCCGCTCACGCCCCGCGGCGCGCCCGGGCGCGACGCCGCACCCGAGGCCGGGACGGGCGGCGTCCCGTCACGGCGATGAGCGAGTCGACGCGCGTGCTGATCGTGGGCGCGGGTCCCACGGGCCTGGGCGCCGCGTGGCGCCTGGCCGCGCTCGGCCGGCGCGATTGGCTGCTGCTCGAAGCCGAGCCCGCGGCCGGCGGCCTGGCCGGCTCGGTCGTGGACGGCCACGGCTTCACGTGGGACTTCGGCGGCCACGTGCAGTTCAGCCACTACGCGTATTTCGACCGCCTGATGGACGATCTGCTGGGACCCGACGGGTGGCACCATCTCGACCGCGAAGCGTGGGTGTGGCTGCGTGAGCGGTTCGTGCCCTATCCGCTGCAGATGAACGTGCACCGGCTCCCACCCGCCGAGGCGGCGGCCGCCGTCGCGGGACTGGCGGGGCCGGACCGCGCTGGACGCGCCGCCGCCGCGGCCAACTTCGGCGAGTGGATCGACGCCACGTTCGGCGAGGGCCTGGCGCGCGTCTTCATGCGGCCCTACAACCGCAAGGTGTGGGCGCGGGCGCCGGAACACCTGTCCTGGCAGTGGGTCGGCGACCGCGTGGCCGTGCCGGATCCGGAGCGCCTGAGGGACGCCCTGCGGCGGGGACAGGACGATGTCGCCTGGGGCCCCAATCGCCGGTTCCGCTTCCCGGTCCGCGGCGGCACCGGCGCGGTCTGGCGCGCGCTGGCGGCCCGCGTGGAGGAGGCGGCGCCCGGGCAGCTCCGTTTCGGGCAGCGAGTGACGGCGATCGACACCGGCGCGCGGACGGTCCGGCTGGCCTCGGGCGCGCAGATCGGCTACGAGCACCTGATCAGCACCATGCCGCTCGACGTGTGCGTCCGCACGAGCGACCTGGCCGCGGCGCTGGGGCCCGCGACGGCCGACCTCGAGTACACGACGACGCACGTGATCGGCATCGGCCTGCACGGCCCGGTGCCGGCGGCCCTCGCCACCAAGTGCTGGATGTACTTCCCGGAGGACGACTGCCCGTTCTACCGCGTCACGCACTTCTCGCGCTACGCCGCGGCGAACGTCCCGGACCCCACGCGCTACTGGTCGCTCCTGGCCGAGGTGTCCGAGGCCCCGGCCAGGCCGCAGGCGGCCCGCGACGTGGTGGCCCGCACCGTCGCGGGGCTCGTGACGACCGGACTCATCCCCGATGCCGGCGCCGTCCATCACACGTGGCACCGGCGCCTCGCGCGCGGCTACCCCGTGCCCTCCCTCCACCGCGATCGGGCCCTGCGCGTCCTGCTGCCGGCGCTCGCCGCGCGCGGCGTCTGGTCGCGGGGACGCTTCGGCGCCTGGCGCTACGAGGTGTCGAACCAGGATCACAGCTTCGCCCAGGGCGTCGAGGTCGTGGACCACCTGCTGTCCGGCAGTCCCGAGGAGACGCTGGACGCCCCCGAGCGCGTCAACGCGCGCCCGTGATCGCGGCCCCGTCGCGGGCGCGGTGATGGCTCAGCCGCGCGGCGACGGGACGTCGAGCACCAGTGCCGGCGCGGACGCCGGAGGGTCGCCGCCGGCGTCCTCGCCTGCGCGCGGCTCGCCCGTGACCGTGGTCAGCCACATCGCCAGCAGCACCATGGCCACGCCCGTCCAGTGCAGGGTCGACACGGGGTGGCCGAACACCGCCCAGTAGATGGAGGTGCTGAGCAGCGGCGTGGCGCACACCCAGGGCGCCACGAACGACGCCGGCGCCAGGGCCAGCGCCCGCTGCCACCACACGTACGACAGGCCGTTGGCCACGGCGCCGTTCAGCAGCACGACGGCCCAGGCCTGGGGCGAGCCGGGCACGCCGATGGCCCGCACCCACCACATCCAGGCCGCCGCGCCGAGGGCGCCTGCCGCGAACACGACGGTGACGTAGGAGAACGGCTCGAACCGCCGCGTTCGCGCCAGGACGCTGTAGCCGGCGAACGTCAACGCAGCCACGCCCGTCAACGCCAGCCGTCCGGCCCCGGGGTAGCGGGCGCTGCCGCAGGCCACCCCGACGGCGAGCACGCTGAGGAGCAGCCCCGCGGTGGCGCGGCGGCCGAGCGGTTCGTGGAGCGCGAGCACCGAGAGCGCGGCCGTCAGCACGGGCCACGTGTACTGCACCACGATCAGTGCCGGCACCACGTCGCGGTCCGCCCCGTCGTAGGCCGAATAGAGCAGCGCGTAGTAGGCGCACGCCCCCAGCACGCCGAGCCCCGCCATCGCCGCGAGATCGCGCGGCCCGCACCGCAGCAGCGGCGCCAGCCGGCCCTTCAGGCCCGTCGTGACGACGAGCACGATGGTGGACACGACGTTCGACCAGAAGAGGTACCGGGCGGGCCCGAGGCCGCCGGGCAGCTGCGCGGCGAAGTTGGGGATGAGCGCCCAGCACGTCACGCACGGCACGACGTACCGCAGGGCGGCGAGGTGGCTCGGGTCGAGGGCGGGGCGTCGCATGGCATCGGCTCCTGGGTCGACCGGGCGGTCAGGCGGCGGCGCGGCGGGCCGCCGGCCGGCACACGGTGAGGTCCAGCCGGGGATCGGGCTGGGCGGTCTCGACGATCTCGAGGTTCGCGCGCCGCAGGCGGGCCCGCAGCTCGGCGATCGGGGGGGTCCACTCCGCCAGGCGCGCCCGGTCGCCGTCGCGGTAGATGCTCAGCATGTTCCGGAGGTCGCAGGCGTGGGCCGACCAGGTGCTCAGGATCAGGAGCCCGTCCTCGGCGAGCAGCCCCGCCATCCGGTGGATCGTCTGCTGCAGGAGGTCCGCCGGGTCCGCCGCGCCGCTCCTGTCACGGCCGCGGCCGAAGTGCGACGGCGTGCCGAGCATGCAGGTGACGAGGTCGAACGGCCCGGGCTGGTCGAAGGTGGAGGCGGTGACGTCGGCTTTCTGGATGTGGACGCGCGGGTCGCCCTCGCACCGCTGCCGGACGTTGGCCGACGCGAAGCGGACGCAGTCCACGTCCTCGTCGATGCCGACCACCGATCCGTCTGCGCCCAGGCCGCCGCACAGGAAGATCGGATAGCGGCCCGTGCAGGTGCCGACGTCGAGGCACCGACGCAGCGCGCCCCACTTCCCGCGGGCCCGGAGGATCTCGCCCACCCGGGCGATCTCGACCGTCTTCAGGTCCGCGTCCTCCTTCGGCAGGGCGAACTCGTAGAAGGCCAGCCACTGCGACTCGTAGTCGATCCGGGCTTCGGCGTCGGCGTGCGCCCGGCCCACCTTCGCGATGAGATCGTCCACGCTCTGCGAGGCCGACCACAGGTGCTCGAAGTAGTGCTCGGACTCGGTGAGGTAGGACGAGAAGTTCGCGGTGGCCGGCGTGTAGCAGACCACCCCGCTGATGCGCCCGGTGGCGCCGCCGGAGAAGACGTCCACGCGCCAGTCGTCGTAGAGCGCCAGCTCGGAGTCGGTCGGGTCGAACTTCATCTCCTCGGGCAGCTGGTCGGCCACCGACGCCACGTGCGCCACGCGCACCTTGCAGCCGGCGGCCTGCAGCTGCTGGACGCTGCGCGCGAAGGTCTCGAACTGCCGCCGCCGGTCTTCCGACGCGCGGCGCAGGCCGTACTTGCGCTCGAGCACGAGCTGCTCCTTGTGGGCGTCGGCCTCGCCGTCGATCGGCTGGTTGATGAGGAACACGCGCCGCGCGTCGCCGCCCTCCGCGAGGCGCTCCAGCATCCGGGTGTTCGCCCGGATGACGCTGCCGTTGTTCCCGCCCCAGAACCCGGAGGAAAGGAACGACGTGGTCCAGAACCGGCGGGTGACGCGGTCGAGCGCCTCGGTGTAGGTCGTCACGCACGACCGCCGCGAGTCGAACTCGAGCGGCGCCGGCGTGTCGACCCGGTGATGCGAGAACGCCCAGAGCGAGCCGGACGCGGTGCTCAGCCACCGGTCGGCGTCCTGCAGCGCCTTCTCGAAGCCCAGGTTCGCGTCGGCGATCCGGTTGGGCGGCGGGGGCAGGGGCCGCTGCCACAGGGTGCCGAGCTCGCGGGCGTTCAGTTCGAGATCCGCGGCCTGCTCCTCCCCCGCCGGCGCGAACGGCAGCACGGTGAGGCCCTGGACGTCCACCGGCAGCGCCACGCCTTCCTCGCGGAAGATGGCCACGCGTTCGCGGCCGAGGGCCGCCGTGAAGAGGCCGTACTCCAGGATCACGTTGTCACGCGTGGCGACGCCGACGGTCCCGCGCTGGGTGCGCGTGTCGTCGGCGCTGAAGACGAACAGGGCCAGATCGACGTCCCGCGCCACCTCGAGCAGGGCGTCCAGCGTGTAGTGGCTGGCCTGAATCGCGTGGCTGTACCACGGCACCACGACGAACCGGTCCGCGAGGTGGCGGACCAGCGCCGGCACGATTTCCCGCTGGCGCGCCTCGGTGGAGCTGCCGATGAAGACCTTCGGTCGTCGGCTCATGACGTCCTCCTGATACCGGGATAACGAGGAACGGCCGGCCGACCGAACAACCGGGCCCGCGGCGGCCCGTCCCGGCCGCCCCACGGGGCGGGGTGTAAGATGCCGAATCGCTGGCGACTTCGCGCACCCTGCACCCGTGACGCGCCGACTCGTCCTCTTCGTGCTCGCGTTCGCCGCCCGACCGTCGACGGCCGCGGCCCGGCAGGTCACCGCGCGGGACCTTCGCGGCGCGATCGACCGGCTGATGCGGGCGGTCGCCCCGTTCGATCGGCCGCGGCTCTCGGCCGCGGCCGTGTGGCTGCGCAACAACCAGGAACGCTCGGACCTGGCGCGGCTCACGCCGGAGTACGTCCGGACGCTCGAGCGCGCTGCCGGCGCGCTCGAGCGTCGCCCGCCGCCCCCGGTGGTCGACGACGTCACGCGCGAGCTCGAAGCGAAGGTCGATCACTGCCGCCGGCTGGGCATCGGCATGGGCGGCACCGTGGCGCTCCGCGTGAACACCCGGCGGGGGGGCACGGCCGTGCCCGAGTGGCAGGTCCTCTACCTGCTCAAGTTCGACGAGTGGCTGAAGACGCCGCCGCGGACCTTTCCCCGGGTGAGCACGCCCACGAGCGCGCAGGTCGAACCCGGACGCTACTGGGTCTGGGCCCGCGATCCGGCGAGCGGCGCGACGAGCGAGCGCGTGCTCGTCCAGGTCGCCGGGGCGGCGTCGCTCGTCGTGGACGTGCCGGTGCCATGACGCCCTGGCGCGTGGCGGCGGCCGTGGCCGTGGCGGGCACGGCCGTGGCGCTGCTGATGCCGGTGTCGCCGGCGCTCGATCCGTCCGAGGCCCTTCGCGCGCGCCTCGTCAGCGCCGCCGGCGTCGCCGCGCTGTGCGCGGGACTGGCCTTCGTGAAGGGCGGCAGCCGGGCGCTCTGGACGGGCCTCGCGGCCGCGTGCGCGGCCGGGGGCGCCGCGCTGGTCGTCGGCCAGATCCGGGCGACCGGCCCGTGCGTCGCCGTCTACGACGGCCGCCCCACGCTCGTCGGGCGGGCGTACACCCCCGCCGCGGCCGACTACGTGCGCGAGCACCCCGGCCTCGGCGCCCGCGATCTGCTGCTCGATGCCGGCGGCGTCGCCGATCGGATCTGGACGCCGGCGTCGATCGCGTCGTGCCGGTTCTGGGTGGGATGGGCGGGACTGTTCGGCGTGCCGCTGCTCGCCACGGCCGTCGCGGCGGCGGCCGCCGCCCGCGGCCTCAGGCTCGGGCCGGCGTCGTCGCCGAGTGCCCGGCCGCCGGCAGCGGCCACCCCGGCGGCGCCCGTGTACGACGCGTTCCTCAGCTACCGCCACGTGGAACCCGACCGGGCGTACGCGGAGGAACTGGTGCGGGCCCTCGAGGCCCGGGGGTTCCGCGCCGCCATCGACGTCCGCGACTTCGCGCCGAACCGGCATTTCCTGGCGGAGATGGAACGCTGCATCAGGGAAAGCCGCTTCACGCTGTGCGTGGTGACGGCGCGGTATCTCGAAAGCGATCACACGGGCGAGGAAGCCGTGATCGCCAAGACGCTCGATCTGGCCGAGCGGACCCGGCGCGTGGTGCCGCTCGTGTACGAGCGGGTGGAACTGCCGGTCTGGCTGCACGGCCTCGTCGGCATCGACTTCTCCCAGGCCGCGCGCGTCGATCCGCAGGAGCGCCTCCTGGCGCTGCTGCAGGGGGAACCGGCCGGCTGACGGGCGCCCGGCCGGACCGCGAGACCCGCCTGTTGACATCAGACTTACACCGTGTAAGATACCGCCCTCATGGGTGACCCACGCCTGCCGTCGATGTCGGCCACCGAGTCGCTCATCCTCGACCTGCTCCGCGGGCGCGAGCGCTACGGCCTCGAACTGGTCGCGTCCTCGAACGGCAGCCTGAAACGCGGCTCGGTGTACGTGACCCTGGCCCGCATGGAAGCCAAGGGCTTCATCGAGTCGCGGCAGGAGGAGCGCAGCCCGGGGCCGGCCGGCCCGCCCCGCCGGCTGTACCGGGCGACCGAGTACGGCGTGAAGGTGCACGACGCCTACCAGCTGCTGCGCGACGCCCTCGCCCTGCGTCCGGCGGCCGCCCGTACCTGAGGTCCCGACTGGAGGCCCGTGTGACGTTCGCCGCCGCCATCACCGCCTTCGCCGACCGCGTCCTGACCTGCCGGTCCTTCGATCTGATCGTCGCCCCGGCGCTGGCGGACTTCGCGTTCGATCGCGACGCGCCCGACGGCGCTCCACGCACCGGCTACCTCGCCGTGCTCGCCGCCGTCGGCGGCGCGCTCTGGGACGACGTCGTCCGCGGCGGCCTGCTCGGGACCTTCGCGGGCCTGGCGGTGATCCCGCTGTCGTACTACTCGATCTGGTTCCTCCTGTGGCTCGAGCAAGGGATGGCCCGGCTGTCCCGGGAGGTGGTGGCGGGCATCGCGCTCTCGATCGTGGCGCTCTCGCTCGTGCCGGTGCTGGTGTGCTTCTGGCCCAGCCCGCTGCCCCGCCGCGCACCGACGGAGCCGCGCTGATGGCGGCCCTGCGCGCGATCCGGCTCACGAAGCGGTTCTCGGGCGTGACGGTGGTGAAGGACGTGGACTTCGCGATCGCGCCCGGCGAGATCGTGGGGTACCTGGGGCCGAACGGCTCCGGCAAGACCACGACGGCGCGGATGCTGGCCGGGCTGCTGGCGCCCACCTCCGGCCGGGTGGAGCACGGCGGGCGGGACGTCCACCTCGATCCGGTCGGGTTCCGGCGGGAGCTTGGCTACATCCAGGAGGAGCCCGCCCTGTATCCGTTCCTGTCCGGCCGCGAGTACCTCGAGCTCATCGGCCGGCTGCGCGAGATTCCCGAGACGCTGCTCACCGCCAAGATCGAGCGGTTCCTCGACCTGTTCGGCATCCTGCCGGCCGCCGATCAGGCGATCGCCGCCTACTCGAAGGGCATGCGGCAGAAGGTGCTCATCACGGCGGCCCTCCTGCACGACCCGTCGGTGGTGCTCTTCGACGAGCCGGAGTCCGGGCTCGACGTGACCACCACACTGGTGTTGCGCCACCTGGTGCGGACGCTGGCCGGCCGCGGCAAGGCCATCCTGTACAGCTCGCACATCCTCGAGGTGGTGGAGCGCGTGTGCACCCGCGTGATCGTCATCCACCAGGGCGCCGTCGTGGCCGACGACTCGGTGGATCGGCTGCAGGCGCTCATGCAGCGCTCCAGCCTGGAGGGTGTGTTCTCGAAGCTGGTGATGCGCATCGACCCGCAGCTGGTCGCGCAGGACCTGGCGGAGGCGGCCGCGCTCGGCCGATAGGTGCCGTGGCGGCCCCGTCGCTGCACGTCGTCCTCACGCGCCACTTCCTCCGGCGCTTCCTCGAGAACGACCTCGTGGCGCCCGAGGCCGACCGCACCCAGCTGCTCGCCGTCGTCGGCGCGGCGCTCGTTTCCACGACGCTCTTCCTCACGATGATGTCGGGGTTCAAGTACCTCGTCGGCGTCTACACGCCGGGCCAGGCGGCCGTCGCGTCGCTCGACGACAAGTTGTTCTATCTGTCGGTCTCGATGGTGGTCGTGGCGCTTCTGACCGTGGCGCAGTGGGACGCCCTGGTCGTGGACGCCCGGGATGCGGCCATCCTCGATCCGCTGCCCGTGACGGCCGCCGCGGTGCGCCAGGCGAAGCTGGCGGCCGTTTCCGTGTTCGGGCTGGCCGCGACGGCGCTCGTGAATCTGGTGCCGACGCTGCTCTTCCCGCTGTTCCTCGTCGGCAAGCAGCCCGTGTCGCTCGCCGACGCGCTCGCCGTCGCCGCCGCGCACGCGGTGGCCACGCTCGGCGCCAGCGCGTTCGGCTTCCTGGCCGTCGTCGCCTGCCGGGAGACGTTGTCGGCCATGCTGGGCGCCCGGTGGTTCGCCCAGGTCTCATCGTGGGTGCAGGCGGCGCTCATCGTCGGGCTCGGCGCGGCGCTCCTCCTGATCCCGGCGACCTCGGGTCGCGTCGAACGCACAGCGCTCTCCGCGCCCGCCTTCATGGCGGCGCCGCCGGCGTGGTTCCTGGGCGCGTACGAGGCGATGGCTGGCCACGTGCTGGCCGACGCGCCGCGATCGCGCTTGAGGGGACGCCAGATCGCGAACGATGCCCGGTTCACGGCAGCCTACCGGCGCCACGGCGCCCGGTTCGACGCGCTGGCCCGGCGAGCCGCCCTCGCGCTGCCGGCCGTCGCGCTCGCGGCCGTGGCGGCGTACCTGCTGAACGCACGGCGCGGGCCGGCGTCGCACGTGACGGCGCAACGCCTGGCGCGGACCCGCCGGAGGCCCCTGCGGCGCGCCACGCTGGCGCGCGGCGCCGCGCTGGCCGGCTTCTGGTTCACGCTGGCGGTGCTGTGGCGCAGCCACGCCCACCGCCTGACGATCGCCTGTGCCGGGGCGGCGGGACTGGCGCTGTCGCTCGTGGCGCTCGCCGGCGCCGACGCCGAGGCCCTGGCCGCCGGCAGAATCGAGCCGCGGCTGCTCATCGTGCAGCCGTTCCTGGTGGGCGCGCTGCTCGTGGGATTCCGCCACGCCATCCGCGTGCCGGCGGAGCTCAGGGCGAACTGGGGGTTCCAGCTGGCCTGGCGCGGCGACGTCCGCGCCTTCGTACGCGGGGCCCGCCGGGCGGCGCTGCTCGGCCTTGCCCTGCCCGCGCTGGCGGCGGTCTTCCTCCTGGACGCCGTCATCCTCGGCACGCCGCTGGCCCTGGCGCACGCCGTGTTCGGCGCGGCCGCCGCCGTCCTCCTGCTCGACGCGCTGATGCTCGGCTACGAGAAGGTGCCGTTCACCTGCAGCTACGTGCCCAGCGAGAGCCTGAAGGCCCTCGCCCCGCTCTACCTGATCCTGTTCCTGGTCGGGTCGGCCTGGCTCGTGCGCCTCGAGGACCGCGCGCTCGGCGGTGACGTGACGCCCGTGGCGGCCGTGACGGTCCTCGCCTACGCCGGCCTGTGGCTGGCGGCCCGGGCCCGCGGCCCGGCGGCGCCCGTGGACTTCGACGAGGCCCCGGCCGCGACGCAGCGGCTCGAACTCCACTCGTAGGCCTCGACCTGGCGTCCGCGGCCCGCCGGCGCCCCCAATCGACGCGCCTGGGGGGACCGGGCAGCGCCAGCTCGGCTTCAATGACGGGCTTGGTGTGAGACCATGAGAGGAACAGATGCAGGCCTCCCCCAGCGCCCTGCCTGAATCGCCGCATGCCTAGAACGCCCCTCGCCGCCCACCCCGCCACTCCGAGCCGCCGCGACTTCCTGGGCCGCGTCGGCGCCATCGGCGGATCGTCGCTCGTCATGACGGTGCTCAACTCCTGGGACCTGATGGCCGGATCGGCCGGCCAGCGCCCGGTCCTCTCGGGACGGCCCGCGAAGAACCGCGTGCTGATCCTGGGCGCCGGGACGTCGGGGCTGGTGGTGGCGCACGAGCTCGGCAAGCTCGGCTACGACGTGCACGTGCTCGAAGCGCGGCAGCGCGTCGGCGGCATCGTGTGGAGCGTGCGCCGTGGCGACGAGCACACCGAGATCGGCGGCGAGCGCCAGGTGTGCACGTGGGACGAGGGCCAGTACGTGAACGCCGGCGCCTGGCGCATCCCGCACTCCCACGAAGGCGTGCTCGGCTACTGCCGGGAGCTCGGCGTGCCGATGCAGGTGTTCCTGAACGACTCGGACGCCAACTACTTCTATTTCGAGGGCAAGGCGGGCGGAGCGCTCGCGGGCCGCAAGGTCCGGATGCGCGAGGTGAAGGCCGACATGATCGGCCAGACGAACGAGCTGCTCGTGAAGGCCGTCGACGCCCACCAGCTCGACCTGCCGCTGACCGCCGACGACCAGAAGCGCCTCACCGACTTTCTCGTGCGCCAGGGCTACCTCGACGGCAAGACCCACGCCTACAAGTCCTTCGCCGACCGCGGCGAAGGCGACCCGATCGCGCTCGCCCAGCTGCTCGAAGCCGGCTTCGGCAATCGCCTGCGCTCGGTGCCGCCCATGGAAGGCACCGCGGCCGCGCCGATGTTCCAGCCGATCGGCGGCATGGACCAGATCTGCAAGGCGTTCCAGCGCGCCCTCGGCCCGGCGCGCCTCACGTTCAACGCCGAGATCCAGTCCGTCCACCAGGACGACGCCGGGGTGAAGGTCGTCTATCGCGACACGAAGCACGGCAAGTCGGTCGAGCGGACGGCGGACTTCGTCGTCTCCTGCCTGCCGCTGTCCGTGCTGTCCGGCCTCGACATCAACCTGTCCGACACCATGATGGAGGCGGTCAGGCGCGTGACCTACAGCGACAGCGCCAAGATCGGCCTCGCGATGAAGCGCCGCTTCTGGGAAGAGGACGACCGGATCTTCGGCGGGCACCTCTACTCGGACCTGCCGATCGGGGAGTTCTCGTATCCGTCGTACGACTACTTCACGAAGAAGGGCGTGCTCCTGGGCCTCTACTCCAACGGGCCCATCGGCGACCTGAGAACCCAGCCCGTCGCCGCCCGGATCGAGCACGTGCTGACGCACGCGAGCAAGGTGCACCCGCAGATCCGCCAGGAGTTCGAGAGCGCCTACGCCGTGTACTGGAAGCGCGTGCCCTACAGCCTCGGCGGCTACGCGACCGTCCGCGCGGTGTCGCTCCGCGAGCAGCTGTCGAAGGTGGAGAACCGCATCCTCATCGGGTCGGCCGCCACGGCGCCGCGATCGCTCCCGGACTGGCAGGAGGGCGCCGTCGCCGCCGGCTGGCAGGCCGTGCAGTCGCTGCACGAACGCGCGATGCGCGCGTAGGCGCGCGGCCAGGGCCGGATTCCGCCAGAATGTCGCGATGGCCCTCCGCCACTGGTTGATGAAGTGCGAGCCCAGCGCGTACACGATTGACGACCTCGCCAGGGACGGCGTCACGAGCTGGGAAGGCGTCAGGAACTACCAGGCCCGCAACCTGATCCGGGACCAGATGCAGGTCGGCGATCCGGTGCTCTTCTACGCCTCGAACGCGGATCCGTCGGGCGTGACGGGGCTCGCGCGGATCGTGCGCGCCGGCTATCCCGATCACTCCGCGTGGACGCCCGGCCATCCGTACTACGATCCGGCGAGCCGGCCGTCGTCGCCCGTCTGGTTCATGGTCGACGTGGAGTTCGTGGAACGCTTCCCCGCCGTCGTGTCCCTCGAGACGCTCAAAGCCACCCGGGGCCTGGAGCGGATGATGGTGACGCAGAAGGGCAGCCGGCTGTCCGTGCAGCCGTGCTCGACGCGCGAGTACGCCACGGTGGTCCGGCTGGGACGCAAGGCGGCCCCCGCCGCGCCCTCCCGGGGCCGCGCCGCCGCGTCCGCCCGCCACCGCTGACCGCACCCGCCCGGATCGCCGCGGCGCGCCGTTTCGACACAGCGGTGTGCCGTTTCGGCGCAGCACGGCCACGGCCGTCCAGGCTCCGGCCGATGCAGCCGCCGGTCACCACGCGCCGCCCCGCGCATGGCGGCGGGATTGCAGAGCCTGGCGCTTCGGGGGGCATTCACATGCACGTGGGCCTGGCATGTCCAAACGCCTATGAACGCAGGACCTTCGCGGCGTGGCTCGCCGACGCCGGCATGGAGGTGACGCCGCTCATCGACGCCTGCCGCGTCGAGTCCGACGTGGCCGGCAAGCGGCTGGACTGCATCGTGGCCGACGCCGACCTGCTGGCCTCGGGCGTCCTGGCCAGCCTCCGCCGCCACGCCCCGCGGGTGCCGGTCGTTGCCGTCGCCAACGCCGGCGCGCCCGGTGGCGGCGCGACGGGGCGTTCGGCGGTGACGGTCGTCACTCGCCCCATCGACGGGCCCGCGCTCGCGCTCGCCGTCTCGCTGGCGCACGGCGAGGCCCGACAGGGACGCCGGCACGCGCGCAAGCCGGCGGCGGCCTTCCCCGCGCACGTGAGCGACGTCCACGCGGAGATTCTCGACGTCAGCCACGACGGCGTGCGGATCGAGATCGCGCGGACCGACGCTGCGCGGCTGGGCCCGCAGTTCCGCCTGCGCGTGCCGATGGTGGCGCTCGACATCGTGGTGCGCCGGGCCTGGGTGGGACGCGGCCGCGGCGACCGCGTCCAGTGCGGGGCGCGGCTCGGCACGCTCACCGGTCCCGAGCGCCTGGCCTGGGACCGCGTCCTCGAACTCGCGGGCGCGCCGGCGCCGGCCGCGGCCCGCGGCGGCGCCCGGAGGGCCGTGGCCCCCAGCGCGCGGCAGCGCCTGCTCGGCACCGTGTCCGAACTGCTCACGACGTCGGCGCTGATGAGCACGCTGGCGAACCCGCTGGCGCGCCTTCGCGCCTGATCGCGGCGGCGCGCCGGCGCGGGCGGTCGAACGCGGGCTACAATGCTCGTTCGACCCACGCATGAAAATCGGACTCGTAGGCTTCGCAGGCTCGGGCAAGACGAGCGTCTTCAACACCATGACCGGGCTGGACGTGCCCACGGCGTTCGGCGGCGAGCTGCGCCTCGGCGGCGTGCGCGTGCCGGACGACCGGATCGACGCCCTCTCGCGGCTCTTCTCCCCGAAGAAGACCACGTTCGCCGAGGTCACCTTCTGCGACGTGCCGGGCGAACACGGCTCGGACAAGAAGGGCCTGTCCACGCGCGCGCTGCAGCACATCCGCGAGCAGGACGCGCTGTGCCTCGTGCTCCGCGACTTCCCCAATCCGGCGCTCGACACGGACGCGGACCCGATGCGCGACCTCGAGGCGTTCCACCTCGAGTGCACGTTCGCCGACCTGGATCTCGTGGAGCGGCGGCTCGAGCGCATGAAGAAGGAAAGCGGGCCGAAGCCCGAGCAGGCGGCCTTCGAGCGCATGAAGGGCGTGCTCGAGGAGGGCCGGCCGCTCAGAAGCGTGCCGGCGGCCGACCTGGACCGGGAGCCCCTGCGCGGCTACGGCTTCCTCACGGATCGTCCGCTGCTCGTGGCGCTGAACCGGGACGAGTCGCGGGCGGCCCAGCCCATGCCGGACGATCTGGCGGCGCGCATCACGGCCCTCGACGGCGAGGGGCTGGTGCTCTCGGCCAGCGTCGAGGCGGAGATCGGCAGCCTGGAACCCGCGGATCAGGCAGCCTTCCTGCAGGACCTCGGGCTCACCGAGTCGGCGCTGACGCGGTTCATCCGGACCGCCTACCACCTGCTGGACCTCATCTCGTTCTTCACCGTCGGCCCCGACGAGGTCCGGGCCTGGACGATCCGGCGCGGGATGAACGCGCGCCAGGCGGCCGGCCGCATCCACTCGGACCTGGAACGCGGCTTCATCCGCGCCGAGGTGATCCCCTACGCGGTCTTCACGCAGTATGGCTCCGAGCACGCCGTGAAGGAGGCGGGCAAGCTGCAGGTCGAGGGGAAGGACTACATCGTGTCGGACGGCGACATCCTGCACGTCCGCTTCAACGTCTAGCCGGTTCCCGCGGCCGCACCGCGGCGGCGCCGCCGCCCGCCCTACTTCCGGTAGGCGCGGACGATGGCGATGGGCGGTTCGAGGGTTTCGGTGCCGAACTGGCCGGCCGTGCCGGTGGCCGAGGCCTGGATCCGCCGCACCACGTCCATGCCGGCGGTGACGCGCCCGAACGCTGCGAAGCCCTGGCCATCGGCGTTGCGCGCGCCGCCGGCGTCCAGCGACGGCTGATCGCCAATCACGACGAAGAACGACGAGGTGGCGCTGTCCGGCGTGGTTCGCGCCATTGACACGGCCCCGTCCAGGTGCCTGAGCCCCGTGACCGTCGTGCGCTCGAGCGGGATCGCCGCAAACGCGTCGCCGGCCCGGGCCGGATCGATGGCCGCCTGGACGACCTGAATCTCCACGTCGTGGCGCGTCGTGTTGTCGGGCCGCACCGCTCGGATGAACCGTCCCCCGTCGTAGAACGTCCCGTCCACGTACCTCAGGAAATTCGCCGCCGTGACTGGCGCGTGCGCGACGTCCACTTCGAGCGTGATGGCGCCGGCGGCCGTCTCCACCACGACGACGGCGGGCAATGCCGGCTGTCCGGCGGCCATGGACGCGATGCAGGTCAGGGCGGCGGTCCAGCGCCAGGCGTCCCGTCGCCGCGTCATGCCGCGCGCTCCGCGCGGGCGGTTTCGTGGCGCCCTCCGCTCGGTCCGGCGCCGTACGGGTTGGGGGCGCCGCTCACCGGATTCTCATGACGATGAACTGATTGGCAGGGCTGCTGGACAGGGTGGCGCCACCGGTGGTCGTGGCGGTCACGCCGATCGTGTTGCCGCGCGTCAGCGGCAGGATGGTGCTCCCCGCCAGCGCCACAAAGCCCGACCCGGCCACGACCGGAACGCAGTCCGCCACGTGATTGCCTGGCGGGGCGGCATTGGGCGTCCGGATTCCGGCGCAGATCCAGCCGCCGGTCGTCGCGCCCGGGTTCCAGCCCACGGAGTAGTGGATCGAGTAGTACCCGTCGGCCGGGACCGTGTACACGCCTGTCCCCGAATCGTATGCGCCCCCCCCGGTGTTGGCGGCGACGGAGGGAAACCGGACGAAGCTGCCGTTCAGGCCGATCTGGAGGAACGCGCGGAAGTAGACGGGGGCGTCGGGGCGCACGGACAGGCCCGGAGCCGTGCCGAAGAAGACAAAGGCGCCGCGCTGGCCAAGATCATCGGTCCAGGTTCCCTGCCCGGTGGCAGGGCTGACCACCGCGGCCATGTGGAGGGCGTCCGCACCGGCCTTGATGATGGTGAGGGCGACACTGACGGACCCGTCCGCATTGAACGACGCCAGCCCGGCGGCGGGAGCCGGTGTCGGGGCGCCGCACTGGTCATCGGTGCCGTGGACGGCGAACGTGCCGGCGACAATCGAGAACGTCAGGGTGACGGAGTTGCAGTACGGCTGCATCTGCCAGCGGAACGTGCCGAACACCTGCGCCGAGGCCGCCGGGATGCCGACCGTGACGCCGAGCGCCGCCGCGACGGCGAGATGCGGAAATCGTCGAGTCATCGGCCCCTCCCTGGTGATGAGCCCACGTCTGGACCGCGCGCGTTCGCGACGCCTGAGTCCGCCTCGGCTGCACCGGTCGGTGGACGCGCGAAGCCTCGTAGATTACCGCACCGCGGACGCCTGGACCGCTCGCTGAATCAGGGCCTTGAACTGCTGCCGGAGGCGGCCGGGGTTCGGGGGCACGCTCTGCGTCATCAGCACGATGGCCGTGTCGGTCACCGGATCGTTCCAGAAGATCGTCCCGGCGGTGCCGTCCCACCCGTACTCGCCCGCGTGGGCCCCGGCGCCATCGGGCGCCATCAGCACGTTCACATTGCCCAGGCCCCACCCCATGCGGCCGCCGCGCGCCTGCAGGACGTCGGGCGGCAGGCCGTTCTGCACGATCCGGCCGGCCGTATCCGCCTTCAGCAGGCGGACGCCGTCGACCGTGCCGCCTGCGAGGAGCATCTGCTGGAACCGGAGGAAGTCCGGCACGCTCGTCACGAGCCCCACGGCGCCCTCGATGAGGGCCGGACGCTCGGTGAAGGGCACCGGCTCGATGTCCACCGGGACCAGGTGGCCGGCCGGCCCCGGGCCGTAGACCGACGCCAGCCGGCCGCGGCGTGGGCCGTCCACCCAGAACACGGCGTCGGTCATGCCCAGCGGCCGGAAGATGCGCGCGGACAGGAAGGCGTCGAAGGGCTGGCCCGACCAGATCTCCACGAGACGCCCCAGCACCGTCGTCCCCTCGCTGTAGCGGAAGCGCGTGTGCGGGTCCTCCATGAGCGGCGCCCGCGCGATCTTGCGGACGAACTCCGGCAGCGTGTCCGCTCGCGATCTCACCCCGAGGGCGCGGTACAGGTCCGACGTCCGGTGGCTGAGGCCCGAGGTGTGGAGCAGCAGGTCCTCGACCGTCACCGCGCGCGCGGGCGGCCGCGGCGCCGCGCCCGGCCCGTCCACCACGCGCACGCCGGCGAACTCGGGCAGGAACGTCGCGACGGGGTCGTCCAGCCGGAACCGGCCCTCGTCGTGCAGCATCATCACCGCCACGGCCGTGACGGCCTTCGTCATGGAGTAGATGCGGAACAGCGAGCGCTCGGTCATCGGCGTCCTGGACGCCACGTCCTGGAGGCCGACCGCCTGGAGGTAGCCCACCTGACCGTGCCGCGCCACCGCCGCCACGGCGCCGGCGATGTGGCCCTCGGCGACGAGGCGCTCGAGGAGGGCCGTGGCCTCGGCGAGCGCCGCCGGGTCGAGACCGATGGTCGCGGGCGCGACGACCGGCGTCGCCTGGCGTCCGGCGGCGGCCGACGCGGCGGCCGTCAACGCCAGGAGGACGGCTACCGGGGCCAGGCGGGACACGGCGGCCATTCTATGCGGGCGCAGGCCGGGCGGCGGCATTGTCCCCGCGCAATCCGGCGGACGAAGGATTAGACTGGCGTCGCTCGGAGATCTCGCCCCCTGTCCATCCGCCGGAGTGTCGTCGCCTGCCTGCTCCTCGCCCTGGGCGCGCCGGTGTCCCAGGCCGGGACGTCCGCACCCGCCGCGCAGCCGGCGCCGGCCGAGGTGGTCGTCACGCTGGCGCTGGAGTCGCTGCGCATTCCCGCGGCGACGGTGGAGCTCAGGGACACGGACAGCGGCGTCACCATCGCGCGGACGACCAGCAACGACGTCGGCCTGGTGACGTTCCCGGACGTGCCGCCGGGCCGCTACGTGGTGCGGGCCACCCGCGATGGCTTCGCCGACACCGACTCGGCGCCGTTCGAGGTGAGGGCCGGCGCGCGCGCCCAGGTGCTCCTGGAGATGCGGCTGACCTACCTGCGCGAGAGCGTCAACGTCGTCGCGCCCGCCAACTCGCCCACCGAGAGCATCCAGCCCGTGGCCGTGAGCGACATCCTGAGCGGCGCGCGGATGGACGTGCAGCCGCTGGCCGGCGACGACTTCCAGTCGCTGCTGACGCAGCTGCCCAGCGTGGTCCGCGGTCCCGAGGGGCGGCTGCGGGTGAAGGGCGGCACGCCGACCACGGGCGCCATCCAGATGAGCAGCGCGAGCCTGAACGACCCGTCGACGGGCGACTTCGATCTCGAGCTGCCGAGCGGCGCCGTCGAGTCGGTGGAGGTCCTGTCGAACCCGTTCGCCGCCGAGTACGGCCGCTTCTCCACCAGCGTCACCCAGGTGACCACGCGCCGCGGCACGCCCGAGTGGCGGGTGCGGCCCGACAACCTCCTGCCGGGCCTCGGCCGCCGTTTCGTCAGCAAGTTCGAGCCGCGCCTGTCGATCTCGGGCCCGCTCAAGCGCGATCGCCTGCTGCTGGGCCAGTACCTGCAGTACCGCTACGTGCGGACGCCGGTCCGCAGCCTGCCCGGGGAGCCCCAGCTGGGCCTCGAGAGCCTCGATTCGTTCACGCGGCTCGACGCGGTGCTGTCGTCCCGCCACTCCCTGGTGGGCAGCGTCGTCTACTTCCCGCGCAAGATCACCAACCCCACCATGTCCACGTTCCGCCCCGCCGAGGCGACGCCGTCGTTCTCGCAGTCGGGCTACTCCGCCGGGTTCGTGGACCGGCTGATCCTCTCGGACCGCGTGGTCGTGGAGACGACGCTCGCCGCCCGCCTGTTCGAGGTGGACCTGAAGAGCAAGGGCACGGGCCCCATGGTCTACGCGCCCGAGTCCCAGAGCGGCCCCTACTTCAACCGCGAGGAGCGGCACGTCACGAGCCTGCAGGCCGTCGAGGCCGTCACCATCTCGAAGGAGGCGGCCGGCTCGCACGTATTCAAGTTCGGCGTCGACCTGCAGTACTCGGGCTTCGACGGCGACAGCTTCAGCCAGCCCGTCGAAGTCCGCCGGCTCGACGGCTCGCTGGCCGAGCGCACCACCTTCGCACCCGGGCTCACCCACCCGGACGTCACGGGGACCGAGTACTCGCTGTTCGGCCAGGACCGGTGGCGCCTGAACGACAAGGTGATGCTGGAACTGGGCTTCCGGTTCGACCGCGACGACGTCACCGAGCGCGTCAACTACTCGCCCCGGGCCGGCGTGGCCCTCAGCCTGCTGCCGGACGGCCGCGGCATCCTGCGGGGCGGCGTCGGCAAGTTCGCGCAGCGGACGCCCCTGAACCTGGGGGCCTTCCAGCAGCTGCCGATCCGGACCGTCCAGCGCTTCGCGCCCGACGGATCGTCGCTCGGCGCGCCCGTGACCTACCGTCACGTCCTCGGCGAGCAGCTGACGCCCGAGAGCATCGTCACCACCGTGGCCTGGGACCAGCGGTTCGGCCGCCGCTTCTTCTTCAAGACGGCGTTCCTGCACCGCGATGCCGCGCACGACGCTGTCGTCGAGCCCGACGCCGCGGCCGGCGCCCTCACGCTGGCGTCCACGGGCACGTCCCAATACTGGGAGTTCGAGACGACCGGCCGCTACCTGGGCAGCGAGAACCGCGATCTCACCGTGTCCTACGTGCGGTCGCACGGCACGCGCGACCTGAACGACTACGACGCGCACTTCGGCAACTTCAAGAACCCGATCCTCCGCCCGAACGAGCACTCCCTCAACCCCACCGACGTGCCGCACCGGATCATCGTCCGCGGATCGCAGGCGGTGGGCGGCCGGTGGGTGTTCCTGCCGGTCTTCGAGTGGCGGTCCGGCTTCCCGTGGTCGGCCGTGGACGAGTACCAGGACTACGTCGGCCCGCGCAACCGCACCGGACGGCTCCCCTCGGTGGCGACGCTGGACTTCTCGCTCGTCCGGCCGTGGCGGTTCCGGAAGTACCGGTTCACCGCGGGCCTCAAGGTCTACAACGCCTTGGGCTCGGGCGCCGAGCGCGACGTGCAGGCGAACGTGGCGTCGCCCGCCTATGGGCGCTTCTTCAATCCGATTCCGCGCTCGATCGGCCTTGCCTTCGGCTCGATGAGCACCGCGCGGCGCTGACTGCGGACCACGGCCGGGCCGGCGCCTCCGGCGCGTGTCATCCCCTCGACCGGGCGATCGGGGTAAAGTGGAGCGCTGTTCGTACGCCCCCGAGGAACGCCATGACGACATCCCTTCGAAATTCCGCCGCCGCCGCGATGGCGGCTTGCGCCGTCGCCGTCGGCTTCGGCCAGATGCCGCTCGCGCAGTCCCGTCCCCAGGCCGCCGCCCAGGCGCCGCAGGGCCGCGGCCGCGCGGGCGACACGCCCGCGCCCGCCCGCACGCCCGGCGAGGGCCAGGGGCCCTTCAAGAAGATGGTCATCCGGGCGGTGACGCTCATCGACGGCACCGGCGGCCCGCCGCTCAGCCCGATGGACATCGTCATCGAGGGCAACCGCATCACCGAGATCCGCCAGGCCGGCTGGCCCGGCCTGCCGCTGGCGGCCAACCGCGAGCCCCGCGACGCGGACTTCGAGATCGACGGCCGCGGGATGTTCGTCATGCCGGGCTTCGTGGACATGCACGTCCACGGCTCCACGTCCGGCAAGGCGCCGGACCTCGGCTATGCCTACAAGCTGTGGCTGGCCCACGGCGTCACGACGGTCCGCGGCGTGTCGCTGTCGTCGGCCGCCGTCAGCAGCTCGGAGAAGGACCGCTCGGCGAAGAACGAGATCGCGGCCCCCCGCATCTTCAACTACCAGACGCTGGGTTCCGGCTGGCCCAACGGCCGGGTCACCACGCCCGAGAAGGCGCGCGAGTGGGTGCGCTGGGCGGCCGCCAACAACATCGACGGCATCAAGTTCTTCAACCGCGGCGACGAGACGCCCGAGATCGACACGGCCGCCATCGACGAGGCGCACAAGAACAAGATGGGCACGGTGGCCCACCTGTCGCAGAACAACGTGGCGATGTTCAACGCGCGCCTGGCCGGCGACGCCCACCTGGACACGGTGACCCACTACTACGGGCACATGGAGTCGCTGCTCAAGGACAAGACGATCCAGGACTTCCCGGTCGGCTACGACTACAACAACGAGCAGGACCGCTTCGGCGACATCGCCCGCATCTGGAACCAGACCTACGAGCCCGGCTCGCCCCAGTGGATCGAGTACCTGGAGCACCAGAAGGCGAACCACGTCACCTTCGATCCGACGTTCAACATCTACGCCGCGTCCCGCGACCTGATGCGCGCCCGCAACGCCGACTGGCACCAGACCTACACGATGCCGCAGCTGTGGAACTACTTCCAGAGCACGCGCGACAACCACGGGTCGTACTTCTACGACTGGACGACCGAGAACGAGTACCACTGGAAGAAGTTCTACGAGCGCTACATGCGCCTCATCAACGACTACAAGAACATGGGCGGCCGGGTCACGGTGGGCACCGACTCGGGCTTCATCTGGAAGACCTACGGCTTCGCCTACATCGAGGAGCTGGAGTTGCTGCGCGAGGCCGGCTTCTCGCCGCTCGAGATCATCCGCTCGGCCACGATGTGGGGCGCCAGGACCCTGTACGAGCCGAAGGGCGAGGCGCCGCCGATCGGCGTCGTGCGCTCGGGCATGCTGGCCGATCTCGTGGTGGTCGGCGAGAACCCGCTCAGCAACCTCAAGGTGCTCTACGGCACCGGCCACATGCGCCTGAACCCGCAGACGAACCGGCAGGAGAAGGTGGGCGGCGTGAAGTTCACCATCAAGGACGGCATCGTCTACGACGCGCAGAAGCTGCTGGCCGAGGTGGCCGCCGCCGTGGCCGCCGAGAAGAAGACCTACCAGCCGCCGACGACCCGGCAGTAGGGGCCGGCGCGCCCGCCTACCGCGACGCGCGGGCCGGCGCGGGATCGCCGAAGGCGTCGAGCAGCGCGGGCAGGAGCGCGTGCAGCTTCGAGATCGCCTGCCGGGGCGGCGCGAGCCCGGGCGCGAATCCGGCCGCCTGCAGGCGATCGAGCACGGCGCCCCGCCCCGTGATGACGTGGACGGGCACGTCCCACGACGCGCCCTCGCCCGCCACCGCCGCCGCCGGCTGGTGGTCGCCGACCACGATCATCACGAGATCGCGATCCGCGTGCATGCGCAGGTAGCCGCCCAGCGTGCGCCAGGCGTACTGGACGGCATGCACGTAGCTCGGCGCGAGGTTCAGGTAGTCGGGGACGCGGGCGAGGGCGCGCGTCACGTCGGCCTCGCCGAAGGGCGTCGACGAGAGGAGGGCTTCCCAGTCGGGCTGGTAGGGGGCCGTCGGCCCGAAGGGCGCGTGCGTGCTCGTCGTCGGGAAGAACACGAAGCGGGGCCGGCTGGCGTCGTGCCCTGCCTCGAGCACGTCGAGGCGGGCCAGCGCGAACTGGTCCGGCACCGTCCACCAGCCGAACCGCGGGCCGTGGTACGCGATCTCGGCCGTGTCGTATACGTGGTCGAACCCGTAGAAGGCGCCCTCGGGCCACGCCTGCCGGAGGCCGGGCATGAGCGCCACGGTGCGGTAGCCGACCCGGGCGAAGGCCGTGACGAGCGTGTCGCGCTCCTGCGCCATGACGGTCGCGTTGGTCTGTTCGTCGCGCGTCTCGACGCCCGTGATGAGGCTCACGTGCGCGAGCCACGAGGATCCGCCGAAGGTGGGCGACTCCACGAAGGCCGACACCACCTGCCGCCCCGAGGCCTCGATGTCGGCCTGCAGCGCGGCGCGCGCGGGCTCGAGCGCGGTGGCGACCTCCGGCCGGTCGTAGGTCACGGCGCCGTAGGACTCGACGAACGTCAGGTACACGTCGGCGCCCGCCACGCGCGAGAGGTCGGAGTCCGAGAACCGCCGTGACGTCTCGACGGCCGCGTCGCGCAGGGCGATCTGGGTGGCCAGCAGGCGGGCCTGGCGGTAGTACGCGGCGGACACGGGCACGGCGAACGCGGGCAGGCCGGCGCCGGTCGCGCGCTCGCCGACAGCGGCGACCAGGAGGGCGCCCGCGGCGAGCGTGCCGAGGACCACGCGACCGCGCGGCCAGGCCAGCACTCCGGCGACCGCACCAATCGCGAGGCGGCCGGCGCCGTAGAGCAGCGCCAGAAACGCGGAGAGGGCGATCAGCCCGCCGACCAGCAGGGGCGTGGCCACGGCGTCGGTCATCATCGCGCCGACGGCCGCCAGGTGCCGGGCATCCCAGTACAGGTTCACCGGCCGCCCGTAGAGCGCGGGCGCCATCACGTCGAGGTAGCGGCCCACGACCAGCAGCACCCAGACGGCGGCGGCCGCCCGCAGGAGCCGCCGGCCCGGGCGGCCGTGACGCCACGCGGCGGCCGCCAGCACGGCCACGAGCACGGCCAGCTCGACCGACAGGTGGCCCTGCCACCGCACCCGCGGCGTGGGCCACACGTTGTAGAACGTCACCGACTGGTTGAGCAGGACGAGCGCGGCGAGGGCGCCGGCCGCGCGCGCCAAGGCCACCAGCGTCGCCCGCGCACGTTCGTTCGACGGCATCGCCTTCATTATCTCCGCGTCCATCGGCGCGATGCCCTGGAGCGGGCGCCGGGCGCGGCCGATCGTGGTCGCGCGGCCCCGCCGGCGCGGAGGGGTCAGCGGCGGACGTTGTCCGTCACGGTGCCCGTGGCGCCTTCGCGCGCGAGGATGGCCGCGTCCACCGTGTTGCCGGTGATGGTCACGCCCGTCGTGCGCCGGAACCGGTACTCGATGGCGTTGGGGTAGGTGCCGGCCATCGTCACCGTGTTCGCCTCCACCACCGTGTCCGGGGAGTCGGCGACCATGATGGCCACGTCCGCGCCCGGCAGCCCCGGCCGGCGCGTGATGGTGTTGCCGCGGATCCGGCCGCCGCGGTGGTCGGGCAGCGCGGCGTTGCCGACCGGCGCCTGCCCGGGCTTGCTGGCGTCGAGGCCCAGCGAGATGTCGCGCGCGTTGTCCACGAAGGTGTTGCCCTCGACCACCGTGTCGCGCGAGCCGTTCCAGAACAGCACCGCGGGGCCGACCAGCCCGCGCCGGGTGTTGAACCCGCGGAAGGTGTTGCCGCGGATCGTCCACCGGGCGCCGTAGTGCACGTCCACGCCGTTGGTGTAGCTGTCGGGCGCGCCGCGGGTGTACTCGAAGAGCGATCCCTCGACCACGCCGTCGTTCACGCCGCAGCCGCCGGGGCCCGGGTTGCCCTTGATGAACTGATCGCCGATGTCGCGCAGGACGAGGTTCCGGAACACCGGCGCGTGCGCCTGGCAGTTCAGGATGACGCCGTGCTCGTCGGCGCCCTCGATGGTGAGATCGCGGATGGTCAGGCCGTCCACGGCGTTGGCCCAGAAGCCGAACCGCCCGCCGCGCACGACGACCTCATCGCGATTGCCGGTCTGCCCGGCGATGGTGACGTCGCGGACGCCGTCGGGCAGCCCGAACGCCTCGCCCGGGACCGTGTAGACGCCGGGCGCCAGCAGGATCGTGGTGCCCGACCGGAGGTCCCGCAGGGCGCGTGAGAGCATCCGCGCCGACGTGACCCGGACGATCGGGCCGGCGGGCTGTGCGCCGCTGGAGGACGGTCGCCGCACCGCGGGCGGCCGATCGGGAGCGGGCGCCGCGGCTTCCGGCGCCGTGATCACCCCCAGCACGGCCAGCCACGCCCCGAACGTCGCGACACGCCGGCGGGCGGGCTCGAGGCAGTCCGTGCGCATGGGAGGCAGGAGACGGGGACGGCCCACGACGAGCCGCCCCCGCGGAGTGATCAGGCCAGGTCGAACCGATCGAGGTGCATCACCTTGCCGAAGGCGGCGGCGAAGTCGCGGACGAACTGCGCCTTGGCGTCGTCGCTGGCGTAGACCTCCGCCAGGGCCCGCAGCTCGGAGTTCGAGCCGAACACCAGATCCACGCGGCTCGCCGTCCACGTCACGGCGCCGTTCCCGCGCGCCCGGCCCTGGAACGTCTCGGCCGCGTCCGAGGTCGGCGTCCACGTCGTGCCCATGTCGAGCAGGTTCACGAAGAAGTCGTTCGTGAGGGTCCCCGGGCGCGTCGTGAGCACGCCCAGTTCGCCTCCGTCCGCGTTGGCGCCGAGTGCACGCATCCCGCCCACGAGCACCGTCAGCTCGGGCGCCGTCAGCGAGAGCATCTGGGCCTTGTCGACGAGCAGCACCTCGGCCGGCACCGGATGGCCCTTGGCCACGTAGTTCCGGAAGCCGTCGGCCGTCGGCTCCAGCACGGCGAACGACTCCGCGTCGGTCTGGTCCTGCGACGCGTCGGTGCGACCGGGCCGGAAGGGCACGGTGACGTCGTGGCCGGCGTCCCTCGCCGCCTTCTCCACGGCGGCGCAGCCGCCGAGCACGACGAGGTCGGCCAGCGAGACCTGCGTCGTGCCGCCCTTCGCGTTGAACGCCTTCTGGATGCCCTCCAGCGTCTGGAGCACCATGGCCAGGACGGGCGGGTTGTTCACGGCCCAGTCCTTCTGCGGCGCCAGGCGGATGCGCGCGCCGTTGGCGCCGCCCCGCTTGTCGGTCCGCCGGAAGCTGGCCGCCGCCGCCCAGGCCGTGGTGACGAGCTGCGACACCGGCAGACCCGAGGCCAGGATCTGGGCCTTCAGCGCGGCGATGTCGGCGTCGCCGATGAGCGCGTGCGTCACGGCCGGCACCGGGTCCTGCCAGATCTGGGGTTCCTTCGGAACCTCGGCGCCCAGGTAGCGGCTGATCGGCCCCATGTCACGGTGCGTGAGCTTGAACCACGCCTTCGCGAACGCGTCCGCGAACTCCTGCGGGTGCTCGTAGAAGCGGCGCGAGATCTTCTCGTACGCCGGATCGAAGCGCAGGGAGAGATCCGTCGTCAGCATGGTCGGCTTGTGCTTCCTCGACGGGTCGTGCGCGTCGGGCACCGACTCGGGCGCGTCCTTGGCCACCCACTGGTGGGCGCCGGCCGGGCTCTTCGTGAGCTCGTACTCGTAGGTGAACAGGTGCTCGAAGAAGTTGTTGCTCCACTTCGTGGGCGTCGTGGTCCACGTCACCTCGATGCCGCTGGTGATCGTGTCGCCGCCCTTGCCGCTGCCGAACGAGCTGGTCCAGCCGAGCCCCTGCGCCTCGAGCGGCGCCGCTTCGGGCTCCGGCCCGACGTTGGTGGCCGGCCCCGCGCCGTGCGTCTTGCCGAACGTGTGGCCGCCGGCGATGAGGGCCACCGTCTCCTCGTCGTTCATGGCCATGCGGGCGAACGTCTCGCGGATGTCGCGGGCGGCGGCCGCGGGATCGGGCGTGCCGTTGGGGCCTTCGGGGTTCACGTAGATGAGGCCCATCTGCACGGCCGCGAGCGGATTGGCCAGCTCACGGTCGCCGCTGTAGCGCTTGTCGTCGAGCCACGTGTCCTCGGTGCCCCAGTTGACCTCCTCGGGCTCCCACACGTCCTCGCGGCCGCCGCCGAAGCCGAACGTCGTGAAGCCCATCGACTCGAGCGCGACGTTTCCGGCCAGCACCATCAGGTCGGCCCACGAGATCGTGCGGCCGTACTTCGCCTTGACCGGCCACAGGAGCCGGCGGGCCTTGTCGAGGTTGGCGTTGTCGGGCCAGCTGTTGAGGGGCGCGAAGCGCTGCTCGCCGGCGCCCGCGCCGCCGCGGCCGTCCTGGATGCGGTAGGTGCCGGCGCTGTGCCAGGCCATCCGGATGAAGAGCGGGCCGTAGTGGCCGAAGTCCGCGGGCCACCAGTCCTGCGAGGTGGTCATCACCTGCTCGATGTCCTTCTTCAGGGCGGCGAGGTCGAGGGAGGCGAAGGCCTTCGCGTAGTCGAAGTCCGCGCCCAGGGGGTTACGCGAGGGCGGGTTCTGATGGAGCCCCTTCAGTTCCAGCTGGTTGGGCCACCAGTCCTGGTTCGTCCTGCCGCTGTGTGCCTTGCTCGAGAACGGGCACTTCGATTCGTTGCTCATGACGCATTGACCTCTGTGTGGTGGAGCGTCCCGGACGTCAGTCCGGGTCGTGGGTGTCACCTTCCGGTGAGGACGCGGCCGGAGCGCCCGTGCGCGCGGAGGGGCGCGCACCGCGGATCCGGCGCGTCGAGGCGTCGGGGGCGGCTGCCGTGCGGGCCTCGGCCACGCACTCGGGACAGCGTCCCCAGTAGGCCACTTCGGCCTCGTCGATTTCGTAGCCGCGGCCATCGGCGGCGGTGAGACACGGCGCGGCGCCGACGGCGCAATCCACGTCCACGACCTTGCCGCAGACGCGGCAGATCAGGTGGTGATGGTTGTCACCGACGCGCGTCTCGAAGCGCGCGGCGGATCCGGACGGCTGGATGCGGCGCAGGAGGCCGGCGCCGACCAGCACGCCGAGGGCGTCGTAGACGGACTGGAGCGAAATCGTCCCAATCTCGCTCCGCACGACCTCGGCAGCCGCATCCGCCGTGATATGCGGCTGGCTCGACACCGCGCGCAGGACCGCGAGACGCTGCGCCGTCACCTGCAGTCCGCGTTGACGGAGGAGATCGGCTGGGTCACTCGCCACGACTGGCAAGGATAGATCAAAACTTTGAATCGTTCAAAGCTCGGATCGCCGCACATTTCAGCGGGGGGCTTGGGCCGCGATGGCGGCGCGCGCCTCGGCAACGACGTCCTCGGGCACGTCGGACCGCGACGCCACCTCGGCCCACATCCGAAGGCTGTCACGCCGGGCTCGCGCGGCGGCCGCCTCGTCCCCCAGGGCCTGGTGAAAGCCGGCCAGCCACCCGCGGACGCGCGGCGGCCAGCCGGCGGCGCGGGCGTAGGAGGCTTCGGAGGCGCCCACCTCGTCGGACAGCTGCACGACGTCGGCGGCGAGCGCGGCGGCCGCGCGCCGGTCGCCCTGCTCGGCCAGCGTCAGCGCCCAGTTCTGGAACATCGGAATGACCATGCGCTGGTGCCGGTAGGCGGTCGAGCCGCTCTCCCGAAACGCGGCCAGCTCCCGCCGGACGAGCTCCCAGTCCCGCCGCGCACGGGCGATCTCGCCACGCTGGCGGTGCCGCTCGGCCCGGCTGCCGAGGAACTCGATGAGGAAGTACGAGACGCCGGACGCGTGCTCGCGCGCGAGCGTGGCGAGCGTCGCGAGGCTCCGGTCCAGCATCCGGATCGGCTCGGGATCGCCGATGGGGAACGCGGGGGCGGAGCGCCCGACCGCGATGGCGAAGTCCATGGCGACGGTGGCGTTCGACGGATCGCGTTCGAAGAGCCAGGTCGCATGCTCCACCGTCTTCACCGCCGCCTCCTGCGCCAGGGCCTGGGCGTCCGGGGGCAGCGGCGTGAATCTCGCGCCGGATCCGGCGTACGACGTCGTGCCGCGCTCGCCGAGCGACTGCTCGCTCAGGTGGTTCCAGGCGAGCATCAGATCGCGGCGGATCGCCGCGTTCTCGGGCTCGAGCGCGAGCGCGCGTTCGTGGAACTCGATGCCCCGGCGGTAGTGCCGGGTCGCCGTCGCCGGCGTGCCGCTGGAACTGGCGAGCTTTCCGGCCTGCGCGTACGCCACGCCCAGGTCGCTGAGCGACGCGGCGGTCACGGGCCCGCGGCCGACCCGGAGTTCGGTGACCTCGAGGTAACGTCCAAGGCGGGCGGACGCCTCGACGCTGTCCTCGAAGGTCGCCATGAGGACGGACAGCGCGTCCGACAGCGCCTCGAGGCCCGTCTCGTCCGCCGCGCGGATCGCCAGGACGCGCTCGGCCGCGTCAGCCGCCCCGATGATGGCGGTGAGTGCCTCGGCCTTCCGTCCGCGGGCGTCGAGGAACTGCGCCCGCGCGGTCTCGAGCCGCGAGCGCGCCACCAGCACGGCCGGATCGCCCGGGGCGTCGCGCTCCAGCCCGGCGACGGTCGCCTCGGCCCGGTCGTAGTAGCTCGCGGCGTCGTCGGGCCGCTCGAGGCTCGGCCGCGTCAGTGAGTACGCCAGCGCCGCCACGCGAACGTAGCCCTCGGCGATCTCGATCCGAAGGGCGCGGTCGCCCCCGGCATCGCTCGCCAGCCCGTCCAGGTAGTCGGCCGCCGTCTGCACGACGATCGCCTGCGCCGCCGTCGAGGCTGGAAGGTCCCGGATCGCCGTGTGCACGTCGGTCATCAGCGTGTTCGCCAGCTGGCGCACCTGCTGGAAGCGGCGCTCGGTCTGCCGCGCCTGCCGCACCACGGCGGCGACGCCGGTGACGACGAGCGCCACGACGACGGCCGCGACCGCGAGCGGCCGCCATCGGCGCCGCACGAAGCGGGTCGCCCGATACGCGCGTCCTGCGGCGCGCGCCCGGATCGGCTCGTGCGCGAGGTGCCGCCGCACGTCCTCGGCCAGCACCGCGGCGCTGGCATACCGGCGCGCGGCGTCCTTCTCGGTGGCGACCCCGACGATGGTGTCGAGGTCCCCGCGCAGCCGGCGCGCGAGGCCGGCGTCGCCCCGCCGGGCCACGCAGTCGCTGGGCGCCGGTACGGGCGTTTCGACGATCGACTGCTGGAGCGCGAGCGGCGAGGTCGTATCGGCGTGCTGGCCGCGCTCGCCGGTCAGGAGCTCGTACAGCACCAGGCCCAGGGCGTAGACGTCGGTCCGGGTGGTGACGCCCAGGCCCGACAACTGCTCCGGGCTGCAGTAGTCCAGCGTGGCCAACGTGGATCCGGTCTGGCGGCCCCGCCCATCCACCGGCGACGTCAGCGTCGCGATGCCGAAGTCGAGCAGGCGCACCTGCCCCGATGCCACGAGGATGTTGGCGGGCTTCAGGTCCCGGTGGATGACGAGGCTTTCGTGCGCGTACTGCACGGCCTCGCAGACCTGCAGGAAGAGCGCGAGCCGTTCCGAGAGGGAGGCGTGCGGGTGCTGGTCGAGGTGTGTCGTGAGCGGTACGCCGTCCACGAATTCCATCACCAGGTACGGGAGATGGTCCTCCGTGGTGCCGCCGTCGAGCAGACGCGCGATCGACGGGTGCTCGAGCCGTGCCAGGATCTGCCGCTCCTCGTGGAACCGCCGGGCCAGGTCGGCGGAGTACACCGCCCCGGTCGCGATCTTGATCGCGACCCGCTTCGTGAACACGTCCTCGCGCTCGGCCTCGAAGACGGTGCCCATGCCGCCGCGCCCGATCTCGCGCACGAGGCGGTAGGGGCCGATGCGGACGCGCGGCGCCGATCCGCGGTCCGGCGATGCCGCATCGGCGACGGCCGTGACCACGCGGCCAATCCAGTCCGCCCCCCGGCGGTCGCGGGCGAGGAGCCGGCGCACGGCGTCGGCCAACTCGGGCGCCTCGCGGGCGGCGTCGTCGAGCGCCGCGCCCTGCTCGGGCAGGGGCAGGGCCGCCACGCGGTCGAAGAGCGCCTGCAGCCGCAGCCACGCGGTCGGGGCCTCTGGCAGGGCTGCGCGGTCGGGGCCGCGTGCGCCGCCGGGACCGATCAGCGGTTCAGGGTCTCGCTCAGCCATGCCTCGGCGAAGCGCTGTTCGCGGTGGATGGTGGAGGTGGAGAGGCCGAAGTGCGCCGCCGCCTCCTCGAGGCTCAATCCCCCGAAGTACCGCAGCTCCAGGATCTCGGCCTTGCGGCGATCGACGGCGGCCAGCCGGTCGAGCGCGTCGTGCAACTCCAGAAAGTCGTCGATCACCTGGGGGCCGCCGGCCGCGCCGGTGTCGAGGGCGAGCGGGGGAATGCCTCCGCCGCGCTTGTCGGCGCGCCACGCCCGCGCGTGGTCCACGAGCACGCGGCGCATGATCGTTGCAGCCAGCGAGAAGAAGTGGGCGCGCCCCTGGAAGGTCAGCTCGCCGGCGTTCACCAGGCGCACGAAGGCCTCGTTGATGAGGGCGGTCGGCTGGAGGGTATGCCCGGGGCGCTCGCGGGCCAGGTAGGCGGCCGCGATCTTCCGGAGCTCGGGGTAGACCAGGGCGGAGGCGTCGTCGAATGCCTGCGCCTCGCCCGCCTGCCAGCGCGCCAGCAAGGCCGTCACGTCCGTCCGCGGGGCCCCGTCTGGCGCCACGCAGGGACTATAGCAAGAGGCGCCGCGGGTCCGGGAAACCTGGCCGCCGAATGCGCTGGCTCTGACAGGAGGCCGTTTCATGACCCGCGCACTCACTCTGCTTGCCGCCCTGGCGGCCGTCGGCGGACCGCCGGTCCCCGCGGCGGCGCAAACGACGGGCGACCCCTTCCCATTCCTCGCGAACGCCACACCCAGCACGGTCTTCGTGCTCGGCGGGTGCGACAACACCAACCGCCACATCGTGTACGGGCTGGGCGGGGCGTCGGTGCTGGCCTCGTCGTCCCCGGGCGGGCCGCTCCTGGCCTCGGTGCCGCTGCCGGCCGGCACCCTGTCGGCCGAAGATCAGGCCAATTACTGCCCGTCGCTGGTCGTCCCCGGCCCTCCGCCCGGGACGTATTGGATCCTCATGGTGTACGGGCTCACGAACCAGACGTCGGCCCCGCCGAGCGCGTGGCGGCAGGTCGTGGTCGCGCCACGCACGTGCGTGGGCGTGCCGCTGCCGCCCGTGCTGTCGTCCAATTCCCCCGTCATCAACGGCACGAGCATCGCGCTGGGCTTCTCGGGCTCCGCCGCCGGGTGCGCGATCGACCGGATCGATCTCGAGGTCGGCACGACGCCCGGCGGGACCGAGATCGGCGTGTACCCGCTGCCCGGTCTCGACACGTTCTTCCCGAGCGTGCCGCCGGGGACCTACTACACGCGCGCCCGGGGCGTGAACGCCCATGGCCGCAGCAACCGGTCCACGGAGATCCCCCTGCAGATTCCCGGGCCCTGCAGTCCAGGCGCCCTGCCGCCCACGCCCATCGCGCCCACCGTCTCCGTCAACGGCCGCCAGGTCACGATCTCGTGGACGCTGGCGACGTCGGGCGCCGCGTTCCATCAGCTCACGCTGATCGACCCGGCGGGCTTCGCTCCGCTCGACTACATCCTGTTGCCGGGCGCGACGTCGGTGTCCGCCTCGAACGTTCCCCCCGGCAACTACCGCGTCCGGATTTCCTCGGGCAACGGATGCGGGATGAGGGCGATGTCGCCCCTGAGCTATCTCGACTTCACCGTCCACTAGTGATCGGGCCCGGCGGCCCGGGGACGCCGCCCGCAATCGCCCCCGCCGGTGTGGGGCATGATGAGGAGCGATGCGAGGCCGCGAGGCAGTCGAGCCCGACGAGGTCACCCGCGGCGCCGGCCGCACGCTGACGCGGCCTGCGCCGCCCGCGCAGGCCGTGCCGGGCGGCCGCGCCACCTCCCTGCCCACCGACGTCGTCGCCGATGCGGCGGGCCGGGTCCGCGTGCTGGCCTGGATCTACGCCGGCACGTTCTTCGTCGTCGGTCCGCTCCTGGCGCTGCTGTCGCCGGCGCAGCGCGGCATCTACCTCGAGACGCCCCTCCTCGGCCTGCCGGCCGTCGTCTCGATCCTGGGCGCGGTGGCGATCGCCCTGGGCATCCACCGGGCGCACCTGGCGCCGGCGCGGGTCCTGACGCTGGGCCTGGTGTTCGACGTGATCGGCGCCTACGGCATCGCCGCGTCGCGCTATCTGAGCCCGCAGGCCGACACCGGCGGCCCCGCGGCCGTCTCGTGGGTGGCCGTCTGGATCCTCGTCTTCGCGACCATCGTGCCGAGCCCGCCGCGGCGCGCGTTCGTGGCCGCGCTCCTGGCCGCCACCGCGGTGCCGGTGATGACGGCCGTGGGCCTGCTGCTGGCCGGCACGCCGCTCGCGACCACCGCCGGCACGGTGCTGCGCACCCTCGTGCCGTACCTCGTGGTCGCGGTCCTGGCCGCCGTCGTGGCTCGCGTGGTCTATCGCCTGGGCACCGAGATCACCCACGCGCGGGAACTGGGCGCGTATCACCTCGTCGAGCGCCTCGGCGCCGGCGGCATGGGCGAGGTGTGGCGGGCCGAACATCGCCTGCTGGCGCGGCCTGCCGCGATCAAGCTGATCCGGGCCGACCCCGGCGGACCGTCGCCCGACGCGGAGGCCCGGGCGCGCTTCGAGCAGGAAGCCCGCGTCACGGCCACGCTCCGTTCGCCGCACACGGTGCAGATCTACGACTTCGGGGTGGCCGAGGACGGCGCCTTCTACTACGTGATGGAACTGCTCGAGGGCTGCGACCTCCACACGCTCGTGGAGCGGTTCGGGCCGGTGCCCGTCAACCGCGCCGTCGCCCTCCTGACCCAGGTGTGCCACTCGCTCGGCGAGGCGCACGCCCGGGGCATCGTGCACCGCGACATCAAGCCATCCAACGTCTTCGTGTGCCGCTACGGACGTGACGTCGACTTCGTCAAGGTCCTCGACTTCGGGCTGGTCAAGGCCGTGGGCAAGGACGAGGCGGAGACGCGCCAGGCGCTGACGGCCGAGGCGGTCACGCGCGGCACGCCGGGGTTCATGTCGCCGGAGCAGGCCGTGGCCGATCCGACGATCGACGCGCGCGCCGACCTCTACGCCCTGGGCTGTCTCGCGTTCTGGCTGGTCACGGGCAAGCCGGTGTTCGCTGGCACCTCGCCCATCGACACCATCGTCAAGCACGTCAGCGCCGCGCCCCCGCCGCCCTCGACCGCGGCGGCGCAGGCCATCCCGCCGGCCTTCGATGCGCTGGTGCTGGCCTGCCTGGCCAAGGACCGCCAGGCGCGGCCGGCCAGCGCGGACGACGTGGCGGCGCGCCTCGACGCGGTGGCGCCGGACGCCCGGTGGTCGCCGGCGCGGGCGCGGGCCTGGTGGGAGGCCCACGTCCCGACGCGGGCGGCCGGCCCTGCCAACCCTGAACGTTCGTCGGCCGTCGAACGTCTCAGCGACTGACCGCCACGGGTGGACGGGTCGCGGCACGGTGGGACGGACCCGCCAGCCGGGGAAGGAGCAGGGACATGTCGTTGCTGAAGCGTCTGTTCGGCGGAGCGGAGCCGCCCAAGCCGCGGGTGCAGGTGTGCGTGGAATGCGGCATGCCGGTCGCCGAGCACAAGAGCTGGTGCTCGATCCTGCGCGGCCACGAGGAGCTCCAGCGGCGCGCCGCCCAGAAGGTGCCGACCACCTGAACCCAACCGCGCCCGGGTCGTGGCCGTCTTAGGCACGATGTTCCACGACCTGCGCCGCGGCCTCCACACCCTCCTCGCCGCCAAGGGCTGGACCACGGTCGTCGTGGTCTGCCTCGCCCTGGGCATCGGCGCCAACACGGCGCTCTTCGGGGCCGTCAACGGCCTGCTGCTCCGCCCCATTCCCGTCCGCGAGCCCGCCTCGCTCGTCCGCCTGCGCTACGCCGGCCGGAACGACATGTCGACCAATTCGAGCGACTACGGCTTCTCCGGGCGCGACGCCGCCGGCCGTTCCCGACGCGCCACCTTCTCGTACCCGATGTACCGGCGCTTCGTGGAGGAAAACCGTACGCTGACCGACCTCGCGGCGGGGGCCCCGTTCGGTCGCGTGAGCCTGGCGCGTGGGGGCGAGGCCGAGATCGCGAACGCGTTCCTCGCGTCGGGCAACTTCTTTCAGCTGCTCGGCGTCCCGGCCAACCCGGGGCGGGTGTTCACCCCGGACGACGACCGCCCGGATGCCCCGCCCGTGGGCGTGATCAGCGCCGGCTTCTGGCGGGCGCGCTTCGGCGGCGTCCCCGACATCATCGGCAGCGTGGTCACCGTGAATACGGTGCCGGTGACGATCGTCGGGGTGCTGGATCCCGACTTCCGGGCCATCCTGCACGCCACGGCCGAGCCGCCGGACATCACGCTGCCCCTCGCGCTCGACGCACGGCTCTCGCCCGAGGACACGCGCCTCACCTCCCCGACATCGTGGTGGCTGCAGGTCATCGGCCGACTTCGGCCCGGCGTCACCCCCGCGCAGGTCGAGGGCAATCTCGGCGCGCTCTTCCAGGGGACGGCCCGGGCCGGACTGGATGCGTTCCTGGCCGGCTTACCTGACGACGAGCGCAACACCGTCAGGAACCGCGGCCGGACCGAAGTACCGCAGCTCGTCGTGGACTCGGCCGCCCGCGGCATCTACGACGCGACAGAGCCGGACACGCGCGCCATCAGCGTGCTGGGCGGCGTCGTGGGTCTGGTGCTGCTGCTGGTCTGCGCCAACGTGGCGAACCTGCTGCTCTCGCGCGCGGCGGCCCGTCACAAGGAGATGTCGGTGCGGCTCTCGCTGGGCGCGACGCGGGCGCGACTGGTGCGGCAACTGTTCGTGGAGAGCCTGCTGCTCGCGGCGGCCGGCGGAGCCCTGGGTCTGGTCGTGGGCCGCTGGGGGCAGCAGCTGCTCCCGGGGGCGCTGGGCCGCCCCCTCCCCATCGATTGGGCCCTCGTGGCGTTCGCGATGGCCGCCAGCGCGGTGACCGCATCGCTCTTCGGCATCGTGCCGGCGCTGCGGACCACGGCCATCAACGTGAACGCCGCGCTCAAGGACGGCAGCCGCGGCGTGATCGGATCGCTGAGCTGGCTGAGCAAGGGCCTCCTGGTCGCCCAGGTGGCGATCTCACTGGTGCTCCTCGTCGGCGCCGGCCTGTTCCTGCGCACGGTGCAGAACCTCAGGCACGTGGACGTCGGCTTCAATCCCCAGAACCTGGTGCTCTTCCGCGTCAGCCCGCGGCTGAACGGCTACGACGTCGAGCGGAGCCGCCGGCTCTATCAGGACATCCTCGACCGGACGGCGGCGGTCGGCGGCGTCCGCGGGTCCGCCGCGTCGCTGCCGGCGCTGCTCTCGGGCGGCGTGAACAGCCTGTCGCTCTACGTGCCGGGCCGCACGTACCCGACGCCGGTGGACATCGACACGGTCAGCGTCCACCGCCTGATCGTGACGCCGGGCTTCTTCTCGCTGATGGACATTCCGCTGCTGCTCGGCCGCGACATCACCGACGGGGACACGGACGACGCGCCGAAGGTGGTCGTGATGAACGAGGCGGCCGCCCGGAAGTTCTTCCCCGGCGAGCACCCGATCGGCAAGCGCGTCGGGCCGAGCATCGAGACGAGCGGGACGCTGGAGGTCGTCGGCGTCGTCCGCGACGCCAAGTACAACAGCGTGCGGGACGACGCGCCGCCGACAATCTACGTCTCCGCCGGACAGTACCCCATGTCCACCCCCGCCTTCGTGGTCCGGACGGCCGGCGATCCGATGAGCGCGGTAGGGGCGCTCCGGCAGGCCGTTCACGAGCTGGACCCGACGCTCCCGCTGATGAACGTGTCCACGCAGATGGAGCAGATCGAGGACCGCATCGCGCAGGAGAAGCTGTTCGCCCGCGCGTACGCGCTCTTCGGCGGCCTGGCGCTCCTCGTGGCGGCCGTGGGCCTCTTCGGCCTCATGTCCTACAGCGTCTCGCGCCGCACGAACGAAATCGGCGTCCGCATGGCGCTCGGCGCCAGGCCCGAGGACGTCCTCGGCCTCGTCATGGGCGAGTCCCTGCGGCTGGTGGCGCTCGGTCTGGCGATCGGCACCGCCATCGCCCTGGCCGCGGGACGCCTCGTCGCGAGCCTCCTGTTCGACGTCTCCCCGATGGACCTGTCGACGCTGGGCCTGGCCGTGGCGGTGCTGGCCGCCGTGGCGATCGTGGCCGGCTTCCTGCCCGCGCGCCGGGCGGCGAGCGTGGACCCCATGGCCGCCCTGCACGACCAATAGCGTCCGGCATGGCCGGAGCCACCGGCGGCGCCGCACGACGGGGACGGTTTTCGGCACCGGCCCGGCGCCTCTGCCGCATACTGCCATCCATGCCTGGTCCGGCCCACCTGCGTCGGCTGGTGCTGGCGGCCGGGATCGCCGCGGCGGCCGGCGGCCGCCTGGCCGCCCAGACGCCCGGGCCTCCCGCGGCCGCGCCCGTGAGCGTCGAGGTCACGGTGACCAGCCTGTCCGGCGACGCCTACGTGGACGGGCTCACGGCCGCCGACTTCCGCGTCTGGGAGGACGGCCGGGAGCAGCGGATCACGGCGCTCGCGCACGACCGGCGCCCCCTCAGCCTCTGCGTCGTCGTGGACGCGGCCGGCGCCATGGAGGCGGACCTCCGCCGCGCGCTGGCCACGGCCGCCGCCAGCGCGATCGTCCAGCGGCTGGACCGCGAGGACGAGGTCTCGGCGGTGGTGTTCAGGCGGACGGCCGACGTGCGCCTGCCATGGACGCGGGTGTCAGCCCTCGGCGGGTTCGACTGGGGCGACGCGACCGACGGCGCGGCGGCGCTCGTCGACGGCCTGGGCGCCGCCCTGCGCCTCATGCGCTCCGCCTCGAACCCCCGCCGGGCGATCGTGCTGCTGACCGACGGCGAGGAGGATCGGGCCCGCGTGTCGTTCGCGAGCCTCGTCAGGAGCCGCCTCGAAAGCGAGGTGGCGCTGTACGCCCTGCAGGTCGGCGTTCCCGCGCCCGGGGAGACGAGCCTGCCGTCGCTGCGCGTGGACGCCGACCGCGTCCGGACGACCGACGTCGCGCCCGAGGCGCCGCCGCCGACGCTCACCGACGGCACGCTCGATCGCCTCGCCGCCGACACGGGCGGCACGGTCGTGCGGGCCGTGACCATCGCCCAGATCGAACGCGCCGCCAGGAACCTGGTCGACGACCTCCGCCGCGAGTACACGCTGCGCTACATCCCCTCCCGGGCCCCGGACGGCCGGTATCGCCGCCTGCGCGTCACCGTGGCGCGGCGCGGGACGCTGGTGCGCCACCGTGGCGGCTATCTCGCGCTGCCGCCAGAGCGATCCGAGGCGCCCGCCACCGTGCCCGTCTCCTCGGAGGACGCCCTCGCGCCGAAGCCGCCCGCGGCGGCACCGGCGATCGCGCCAACGGCGCGCCCGGCCGACAACCGCCAGGCGATCTACGAGGCGGCCGTGAACCGCTTCGCGCGAAACGGCGCCCTCGACGCGGCCTTCTCCCTCATCGGCGCCTGGTCGCGGGACGATGTCGAGGCGGCCGTGACGGCCTCGTCCCGGGCCCCGAGGCGCCCGGTGACCGACGCGGCGGCGCTCTTCCATCTCGAAGTGGCGCTCCAGGGCGCGATGCGCTCCCCGAACGACGCGATGTTCCAGCTCGAACTGGGCGAGCGCCTGCTCGCGCCCGCCGAGCCGGGGACCGACGCCGACGGCCGCGCGTTCGCCGCGCGCTGGTACGCCGCGGCGGCCTCGGTGTTCCTGGCGCAGACCGACACCGAGCGGACGCGGGACGTCCTGGACCGGGGCCTGCGGCGGCTGCCCGAGGCCGCGGCGCTGCACGCGCTCGCGGGCACGGTGGAGACGATGGAGGCCCTGCGCTACGACGTGGACCGCGCGCGCGACATGCAGGCACGGGTGGGCATCACGCTGGAACGCCAGGCCCGGCTCGCCCTGGCCGAGCGCGCGTATCGCCAGGCGCTCAGGCTCGACGAGGGCGACGTCCGCGCGCGGCTCGGCCTCGGGTACGTGCTCTTCCTCGAGGACAAGACGGCGGAGGCGGCCGGCGTGCTCGAGACGGCCCGCGCCGCGGCCGAGCGGCCGGGCGACCGCTACCTCTCGACGCTCTTCCTGGCGAGGGTGGTCGGCCGCGCCGACCGGACGCGGGCGCGGGCGCTGCTCGAAGCCGTGGCCCACGACTTCCCCGATCGCCAGTCGGGATGGCTGGCGCTCGCGCAGCTCGAGCACGACGACGGCCGCCCGGACGCCGCCCGGCGGATCGTGCGCGAGCACGCCCCGGCCACGTCCGCCGATGCGCGGGACGAGTGGTCGGGCTACACCAACGGCGCGCTGGACGAGGAGGCGCTCTCGTGGCTGCGCGGACGCGTGCGCTGACGGCCGCGGCCCTCGCCCTGGCCGGCGGGGCGCTCGTCGCCGGCCAGGAGCCGGTCTTCCGCGCGTCGGTCGAGACCGTGCGCCTCGACGTGTCGGTCACCCGCGGCGCCCAGCCGGTCGCGGGGCTCACGGCCGACCAGTTCGAGGTCCGCGACAACGGCGTGGTGCAGACCGTGGACCGGGTCTCGCTGGCCGAGGTCCCGCTACAGCTGCTGCTCGTCCTGGACACGAGCAGCAGCCTCACGGGCGAACGGCTGCAGGCCCTGCTGGACGCGGCCCGGGGCCTGGTCGGCGCGCTGCGGCCCCGCGACCGGGTGGGCCTCGTCACCTTCTCGCAGTCGGCCCGGATCGCGGTCCCGCTCACGACCGGGCACGGCGAGGTCACCGAGGCGCTCGCGCGGGTGACGCCCGCCGGCGCCACCGCGTGGCGGGACGCGCTCTTCGTGGGCCTGCACCTCTTCGACACGACGATCGACGCCCGGCCCGTCGTGCTCCTCTTCACCGACGGCGAAGACACGGCCAGCTGGACCGAGGCGTCGGCCATCGCCGAGACCGTGCGGCGGTCCGGCGCCGTCCTCCACGCGGTCGGGTTCACGACGACGGGACGCGCCTTCACGCGGGACAACCACAACCGGCGGATCGGCGAGCTCGCGCCGTCCCGGTCGCTGCAGGCGGCGGTGGATGCCGGCGGCGGCCGCCTCTGGTCGGCCCAGACGCCCGCCGCGCTGCGTGCGCTCTTCGTGTCGGCGCTGGACGAGCTGCGCGCGCGCTACCTCATCGCGTATTCGCCGCCCGGGCCGCCGGTGCCGGGGTGGCACGACGTGCGCGTCCGCCTGAAGGGCGCGCGCGGCGAGGTCACGGCGCGGCCCGGCTATTTCGTCTCGGCCCCGTGAGCCGGCCCCGAGGCGTGGAGACGCGTTGACCCGGACGCGCCGGGCCTCGATAATCGGCCGATGTCCTGCCTCCTGGCGGCGCTCCTGACCCTGGGGGTCGCGGCCCACCCCGGCCACGGGTCCACGGTCGTCATCGGCACGCTCCTCTCGGTGACCGCCGAGGTCATCACGATCGAGGCGCGCGACGTCGCGACGGCGGCAATGAAGACGGTGCGCATCCAGGTCACGGAGGACACGCGGTACCGGGAGGGCAAGACGCCGGTGACCGACGTCACGCCGTACCTGGGCGGCCGCGCTATCGTCGGCGTGGACTACGAGGACGGGCCCACGGGCGAGACGATCTACCGCGCCCTCGACGTGCGGCTCGCGAAGCCGAAGCCGAAGAAGTGAGACCGGCCTACGGCCGGAACAGCCGCTCGTAGAACCCGCTGACCCTGACCGTCACGGTCACGGTGTCGTCGGTGACGTTCTGCCAGAACCAGCCGTGGTTGCCGGTGCCGGGCGCCGTGAAGGCGCCGTGGTCGCCCGTCTGGAACTCGTCCTTCCAGTAGCTGGTGTAGTCGCCCTCGGGCGCGCCCAGCAGGTCGCCGTGCATGTCCACGTCCACGCCCTCCCCCGTCGCCGTCCACGAGTAGACCAGGCGCTCGCCCTGCCGCATCCGCGCCTTGATCTCGGCGCCCTCGCCGGGGTCGAGCGTGAGCGACATCTCGTCGGTCTTGTAGGCCGTCGGGCTGCGGTACAGCACGTCGCCGGGGCTCACCCGCGCACCGGTCCCGTCCGGCGACGCCGTGTCGGCGGCGGCCTCCACCCGCGGGCGGTAGAGCCCCAGGGCCCGGCCCGTGCCCAGCGGATCGAGCCCGTATTCGGCCGGCGCGACGAGCGTGACCAGAATCACCGCGGCGAGCGCCGCGGCGAGGCCGGTGGCGCGCATCAGCTGCGCGCCCGACGGCGGCGCGGGAGGGGACGTCGTCATCGCGCGCTACTCCAGGAAGAACCCCGTCAACTGGTAGCCCAGCAGGACGAAGCCGCAGGTCATGATGGCCACGTTGCTCGCGAAGGCCTGGCGTTCGAAGGCCGCCGTGCGGCGCCAGGACGCCATCGCGATCAGGATGGCCGCGAGCGCCAGGAACTGCCCCGCTTCCACCCCGACGTTGAAGGCCACGATCTTCGGCACGAGCCCCCGGCGCGCGAGCGCGAAGTCCTGGAGCTTCGTGGACAGGCCGAAGCCGTGCACGAACCCGAACAGCAGGACCGCCGCCCGCGTGTCCGGCTGCCAGCCGAACCAGCGCTGGAAGGCGCCCAGGTTGTCGAGGGCCTTGTAGGCGACCGACAACCCGATCACGGCATCCACCAAATACGGGTCGATGTGGAACCCGCCGAGCACGCCGAGCAGCAGCGTCACGGAGTGGCCGGCGGCGAAGAGCGTCACGTAGAGGGCCACGTCCTTCAGGCGATAGAGGAAGAAGATCACGCCGAGCAGGAAGAGCAGGTGGTCGTAGCCCGTCACCATGTGCTTGGCGCCGAGGTAGGCGAACGCGGCGAGGCCGCCGGACTCCAGGAAGGCGCGATCGGCGGCCGACACGCCATGCGCGGACAGTCCGGGCGCCAGGACCGTCATCAAGAGGACCACCGCGGCAAGTGCTCTCGTCATCACGCGTCTCCCGGCCAGCCTTGACCATCCGTCGGGGCTCGCACCGGACCGGAGCGGCGCACCCGCGCTGGCGGATCGTAGTCCAGTCCGGCGGCAGCCGGCGCCCCGGCCGGACCGGCGATGCCTGGCACCTGGAGCGGACGTCGCGGCCGGCACTGCGCCGATCAGAAGGACGGGCGTTCGATGCCGAGCTTGCGCATCTTCGAGTGCAGCGTGGTGCGCTTGATCCCCAGCCGCGCGGCGGCCCCGCCGGGGCCGGCAACCACCCCGCCGGCCTCACGCAGGGCCTTGAGGATCATCTCCCGCTCCCCCTGGCGGTACGGCGTTGCGATCGCCGCGGGATCAGCCATCGACACCGACGGGGCGGCGGCCGCCGCATGACGGGGCAGGGGCTGCGAGCCCTGGAACGCGCTCGCCGGCACGTGGAGGGACGTGCCCGACGAGAGGATCACGGCCCGTTCGATGACGTTCTCGAGTTCGCGGATGTTGCCGGGCCAGCGCCATGCCTGCAGCGCTTCCATCGTGGCGACAGGGATGTTGTCGATGTTCCGGCCGATCTCGCGCGAGAACTTGCTGACGAAGTGGCCGACCAGCGGCGCGATGTCCTCGGGCCGCTCCCGCAGCGGCGGGACGAGGATGGGAAACACGCTCAGGCGGTAGTACAGGTCGTTGCGGAAGGTCCCGCTGTCGACCATGCGGGGCAGGTCGCGGTTCGTCGCCGCAATCAGCCGGACATCGACCTTGTGGGTGCGCGCGCTCCCCAGCCGCTCGAACTCCTGTTCCTGCAGCGCCCGCAGCAGCTTGGGCTGCACGTCGAGCGGAATCTCGCCCACTTCGTCGAGGAACAGCGTGCCCCGGTGCGCCAGCTCGAATCGGCCCACCTTCGAGCCGGCGGCGCCGGTGAACGCGCCCTTCTCGTAGCCGAAGAGCTCGCTCTCGATCAGGTTGGCCGGCAGCGCCGCGCCGTTCACGCGCACGAAGGTCTGCGCGCGGCGCCTGCTCGCGTCGTGCAACGCCCGCGCGAGCAGCTCCTTGCCCGTGCCCGTCTCTCCGAGGAGCAGCACCGTGGCGTCGGTGGGCGCGACCGTTCGGATCTGGCGCAGGACGCCCGCCAGCGCGGGGCTCGTGCCGATGATGTGCTTGAAGTCGCGCTGCAGTGAGATCTCGTCTTCGAGATAGAGCTTCTCCTCGGTCAGGCGGTCCTTCAGCGCCGAGACCTCCAGGTAGGCCATCGTGGTCGCCACGGCGATGGCCACCTGCCCCGCCACATCGCCCAGCAACGACACCTCCGACGGCGAGAACCCGCCGGTGTCGTGCCGTCCGACGGTGAGGGTCCCGAGCGTGCCGCGGTGGGTGATGAGCGGCAGGCAGCACATGGACCGGATGCCCTCGTCCCTCAGCGTCCTGATGGTGTCCTGATCGAACCGCTCGATCTCGGTGCCGGAGAACACCCGGATCCGCTGCTCCGCGAAGGCCACGGCGGATGGCGTGTGCCCGACGGGCAGGACCCGCCGCGGCTCGAGCACGCCACGGGCGTCGTAGTAGGTATGTGCCTCGAGGCGCAGCTCGCGCGCATCCCCGTCCCAGACGACGAGCGCGGCGAAGTCGTGGCTGACGAACGGTCGCGCCATGGCGAGGACCGACAGGCGCCGGGCGTAGGAGTCGGGCTGCGCGAGCAGCTGGTTGTTGATGTCGAGCAGGAGCTTGAGCCGATCGCGCTGGGCCAGCGACTCGTGCCGGTAGCGCTCCGCCTCCAGGAAGGTGAGGGCGTTCTCGAATGCGATGGCGAGCTGGCGGGCGACGTCCTCGAGCAGTTCGACCTCGTCCGGCGAAAAGGAGTCCTCTTCGGACTTGCCGATGTTGAGCACGCCGTACAGGCCCCGTGCGGTCCTGAGCGGCACGCAACACGCCGAGCGCAGCCCCTCGGCGGCCATCGACGCGGCCCACTGGTCGCCGAGGGCGAGCACGTCGTTCGAGTTGAAAATGGTGGTCACTCCGCGCCGGAACGCCACGTCGGCCACCGAGCCGACGGACACGAGATGCCCGGCTTTGAGATTCGTGTGAGGCGAGGCGCGGACGAGGGCGTGCCTGCGGAGCTGCTGCGCCTCCTCCTCCCACAACCCGACGCTCGCGACGTCGTGCTGGATCGTGTCGGCCAGGAGCCGCGAGACCGCGTCGAGCAGGCGGTGCAGATCCCGCTCGGTCACGACGGCATTGGTGATCTCGAGGAGCAGCCGGGCCCGGTCCCGCGCGTGTCTCACCTGCTCTTCGCTGCGGCGCAGCGCGGCGTCGGCGATACGCCGGTCGAGCCCGACCGTCACCATGTCCGCCATCGAGTTGATGAGATGCCGCTCCTCGTCGAGGAACGGCCCTTCGGCCGCCGGCGGGCGCTCCTCCGTATAGACCACTTCCAGGGCGCCCGGGGTGCCGTCGTGCGTCAAGAACTCGGCCGCGAGGCGCCACGGAGTCACGGCGAACCTGGGCGTGCGGACCACCGTGTCGCCGTAGCGCACCAGGGCCTGCGTCACGTCGGGGAACTGGAACGCCGGTGGCAGCAGCGCCGCGATCCGCTCGAGCAATTCGCGGACCCCGAGGCGCTCGTCCTCCAGCAGCCGGGCCGCCTGGCGCAGCGCCGTCAGCTCCTTGACCCGTTCGCCGAGGTCGTGCAGCGCCGATCTCGCTCGATCACGCTCGTCGACCACCTGGTGCCGCAGCCGCTCGAGCGTCTCGACCTGCACGATGTGTTCGACGGCCAGCGCGACGATGCTGGCCGACCACCGTATCACCCGGTCCGCGCCGGGCGTGATCGGGTCGCCGGTCTTCCGCACGACGACGAACGTGCCGAGGCGCGTGCGAGACGTCGACAGCGGCAGCCACGCCGCCGAGTGGAACCCTGCCTCGTAAAGGGCCGCCAACGTCGGATGGGACTGCTCGGGACCCAGCGTGTCGAATCGGGGTGTCTGGCTTTGAATGACCCAGCCGGCCGGGCCGAAATGCAGGGGCGCGCTGCGCATCCGGGCAATGGCCTCCGGCACCTGCAGCCCAAAGCTCATCGCCAGGCGGATTTCGTCGGCGATCGGATCGTGCAGCACGATGCCGACGCCGTCGAAGGGGAAAAGGGGACGGAGGTGGGTCGGGAGATGCTGCAGCAAGCCGTCCAGGGTGCTGTAGCCGCCGATTTCGGTGGCCAGTCGAATCAGTGCCTCTTCGGAAGGGAGGACGCCGGTATCGGCTGGCCGCTTGCGCATCGCCGTCCAGATCCTTGGGGTTCGGGAAGCACTAAGTCAAGTGACGACGTCATGTGACCAAATAGCGTCATTTGTCGATGACTCACTGGAGCCCAAAATCCAACCAAGTCTGTCAACTGCCTCTTGGCGAAGAACTTAGGGGTCTGGATCGCGGCAGTACTGTTCAGGTACGGGCCATGCCATCCAAGATCCGCATACTATGCATATTGCCTTCGACTGCACCGGCGCTGAGCCATGGAGCCGACCATACGCAGACGTGCCCCGGAACGCGGGGAGACCTGAGGCACAGCGAGGCCGCCATCCGGGCCAGCCCGCAGATGCCGGAGGCAACCACCCGATCGGGCCAGCGGGACACGATTGCTTCTACCGCGCCCTGGCCGAAAGTGCGGTGGACGTCGTCCTCGCGGTGGACGAGCTCCGCACGGTCGTCTACAACAGCCCGTCCACCCAGGCGGACCTGGGCTACCGCCCCGGGGACGTCCTCGGGCACGATCTGCTCGAGTTCGTCCATCCCGACGACGTTGCCGCCGTGGGCGCGGCCCTCGACGAGTGCGGCAGGCAGGACGGGGCGTCGGCCCGCGTCGAGCACCGGCTTCGGCACGCCGATGGCCGCTGGCGCAGCGTCGAATCCGTGTGCCGCTTCCAGTCCTGGGGCCCCGGCATCCGCGTCGGCGTCGTCCAGTCGCACGACGTCACCGCGCGCAAGCTCCTCGAGGGCCAGGCGCTTCGGTCGCAGAAGCTGGAAGCCGTCGGCCTCACGACGTGCGCGATCGCGCACGACTTCAACAACATGCTCGTCATCATGGCTGGCTGCGTGGAGTCGCTCGAAGACCACGGATCGAGCACGGTGCGCGAGATCGCGCAGGACCTGCGCCTCATCACCGACCGCGCAGCGGCGCTGACCGGACAGTTGCTGTCGTTCGCCCGGACCACCGAGACCGAGGCCCCCGTGTGCGATGCGAACGATGTCATCGCCGGATTCCGCCCGATCCTCAACCGCCTGGTCGGCCGCGCCGTGCGGGTGTCGTACTCGCTCGACGCCGTGAGAGGCGGGGTCTCGCTGAGCCGGAGCGCGCTCGACCAGGTACTCATCAACCTGGTGGTCAACGCGCGCGACGCGATGCCGGCTGGCGGTAACCTGATCGTGACCACCGCCACCGAGTGGTGGCCGGCTGCCGCCGTCGGGCCGACCGTCGAGTACCTGGTCCTCAGCATCGCCGACACCGGGATCGGCATGACCGACGACGTCAAGGCACGCGCCTTCGAGCCCTTCTTTACGACCAAGGGCGCCGGACGAGGCAGCGGGATCGGACTTCAGACCGTGCACCGGATGGTGACGAAGGCCGGGGGGCGCATCAACGTGATCAGCGCCCCCGGGTTGGGCACGCTGGTCCGCGTGCTCCTCCCGGTGGATCCCGGAGTCCGCACCTAGTCCGAGGAGCGGGAGCCGCGGGTCCCCGGCCAGGCCGCGCCGGGCGGCACGGCGCCGTCGAGCGTCACCGCGCGAACGGCCGCACCGGCCCGAGCGGCGCGGTCACCTTGGCGTCGGTCGCCATGACGTCGGCGGCCTTCTCGCCCACCATGTAGACGGCGCTCACGATGAAGTAGCCGGGGATGCGCGGGAAGATCGAGGCGTCCACCACGCGCAGGCCCTCCACGCCGTGCACCTTGAAGGCGCTCGATACCACGCCGCCCTCCTCGGGCGTGCCGATGCGGCAGGTACACGACGCGTGATGCCCCCAGGCGGCGTCCTTCACGAACTCGACGAGGCGGTCGCCGATGACGTCGTCGCCAGGCAGCTCTTCGGCGGCGATGACGCCCTCGCGCTTCAGCGGCGCGGCGAGGGTGCGGGCCAGGGTGACGCCGGCGGCCACGGCGCGCGCGTCGTCGCCGGCACGGTCGGTGCCCTCGTCGAAGGAGTGGAACGAGATGTGGGGACGATCGCGCGGGTCGGCGGATCGGAGCGTGACCTCTCCGGCCGTGTTGGCCGTGTGCGCCTTCAGCACGATCCACGTGAGGTAGTTCAGGTGCTTCGCAAAGAGCGACGAGTACCCCGGGAAGTACCCCTCGAAGCGCCCCAGGACGGCGTAGAGGAACAGATCCGGCGAGACGGCGGCCGGGCTCGACCGCGCCATCACCGACAGGATCGCGCCGTTCGAGTTGTAGACCGTGTCCTTGTAGCGGCCCCAGGCCTCGTACTGCGGATCGTCCCGGGTGAAGGTCGCGCCCTCGAGCGCCTTCCAGGCCGGGAAGTCCATGCGGTGGACCACCGCCACCTCGTAGCGATCCTGCAAGTGCTGGCCGACGCCCGGGAGATCGACGCGCACCGGGATGCCGTGGGCCTCGAGGCCGGCCCGCGGCCCGATCCCCGAGAGCATCAGGAACTGCGGCGAGTTGAAGGCGCCGCCGGCGACGACGACCTCCCGGGCCGCGAAGACCTGCGCGAGCCGGCCGGTCGACCGGCTCGGCCGCGGATGCGCGCGGTACAGGCGCTCGCCGCTCAGGTACTCGACGCCGATCGCCCGCTTCGTGTCGTCGAAGAGGACGCGCGTGGCCAGGGCGTGCGTCCGGATCTGCAGGCGGTCGGGGTGGCGCCGGGCCACGTCGAGCACGCGCTCGCGCGCGCCGACGCGGCGGTGGTCCTTGGACGTGAGCGGCGTGTAGCGCAGGCCCACCGCGTCCTCGACGACGACCCGCCAGTCGTTCGGGTCGAGCTCGGCGTCGAGGCGGGCGCGCCGGTCGGCGTCGGTGAGGCGGAGCGCGGGGCTGTGGAGGGCCGCCTTGGCCGATTCCAGGATCGCGGTGCGGAGGTCGCGGTCGCGGATCGCGGCCTTGGGGATCGCCTTCTCGGTCTGCAGCCAGCCGTTCCAGCCGTGGCGCGCCGGGTCGTGGCCGGGCCCGAGGTCGGACCGGTGCGTGCACGCCTCCACGCGCTGAAAGTAGGCACGCATCGGCTCGGCGCGCCAGGACGCGTCGCCCGTGAGATCCGCGATCTGGTTCCAGTCGGCGTTGTTCGGGCAGACGAAGATGAGGGCGTTGTGGGCGGTGCACCCCCCCAGCGTGCCCGCCCGCGGGTAGAGGACGCCGCCTTCGTCCTGCCCCGGCGGCGCCGGCACGTACTTGGGGTCGCGCGCCTGGCGCGTCTCGTCGTCGTAGTGGCGGACGAAGAAGTCCCAGCGGATCCCGTCGTTCTCGGTGGACAGCGGGTGAAACGCCGGCACGTCGTAGTCGTCGGGCAGGGTGTTGACGCCCGGCGTCTGCGGCGTGGCGCCGATGGACGTCCGGGGATCGCCGCCCGCCTCGAGCAGCAGCACCCGGTGACCGAGCTCGGCCAGGCGCGCCGCCAGCGTGCCGCCGCCGGCGCCGGAGCCGATCACGATGTAGTCGGCGTCGTACTCCGCCGGGCGGGCCACGGTGCCATCTTTCGGGGCCGCGCCCACCCCCGGGGACGCGCCCCCGCTCTCGCCGTACCGCCCGCTCCCGTACCCGTCCGCGCCGTTGCCCACGCCGCCCTCCACCTTCGTGCGACGGCCGCCGCGCGGCCGACGCGCCCTACATCGTCTTCAGGAACGCGATCAGATCCCGCTTCTCGCCGTCGCTCAACCCGGGTTCCTCGGTGAAGAGGTCGGTGCCGAAGTAGTGGCCCTTGTTGATCACGAAATCCGGGCAGGTGCTCGTGGAGAGCAGGGTCTCCATGACGTTGCGGTTCGCGAAGGGGTCGTTGCCGCGCTTCAGGTCGGCCTTGATCTGCTTGAGCAGGCCGAGCAGCGTGCGGAGACGCTCCCGGCGCTGGGATCCCGGCAGGTCCGCGCCGAGCAGGTCCATGCTGCTCAGCAGGCTCACGGGGGTCCCGCGCGGAATCGGACCGATCTCGACCTCGCCGTTCCTGAACAGGAACGGGAAGAGCCGCTGGCCGACGCCGAGCAGGCCGCGGAGCGACTCCGGCACGTACCCCCGCGGCACGCGGATGACGCTGTCGGCGGTGGTCCGCTGGATCCAGCCCACGCCGGGGCCGGTGATGTCGAGCCGCGTGAAGAGCGGGTCCACGTGCCGGCGCTCGGGCCAGAGCATCTGCTCGATCGACGCCTGGAACACCTTCATCCGCGCCTCGACCGACGGGCTCGTCTCGAAGGACCAGTCGGGGGCGTTCGCGCCGTACTCGTAGGCCGCCTCCGGGTAGTACGGGCCGACCGAGTTGTTCTGCAGGTACGGGGCCGTGGACCACAGGCTGACGAGCGAGGCCGGCCGGGTGAAGCCCCGGCCGCCGCCGGGCAGCGTGAAGTCGTACTCCACGCCCGACAGCGGGTGGCGGAGCTTCACCGTGCCCACCGACGGCAGCTCCTTGTAGGACTGCGACGAGAAGTTGTCCCAGATGTTGCCGGCGATGGCGTTGGTGGCGATGGGGCTGCAGATGTTGGTCTGCAGCAGCGTGGAGGGGACGCGCAGTTCCGTCGAGAGGAAGTTGTCCTGCAGGAAGTCCGGCGCCTGGGCCAGCGCCCGCATCGGCGACTTGAAGTCGTCGGTCTTCGTCCACGCCCAGTAGCGGTTCCAGCAGTCCAGGTAGTGCCGGCCGTTGCAGGCGGCCAGATCGAGCCCCGTGGGCAGCGGCGGCAGCTTGCTCGAGTGGCAGCGCGCGCAGCGCTCGGCGAACACCGTCGTCCCCCGTGCGAGCGACGCGGCGTCGGCGGCAAGGTAGGCCTCGCCGCCTGGCGCGTCCTTCAGGAGGTGCGGCGCCGTGCTGGCCAGGAAGAAGCGCGCCATGTCCGGCGTCTGGCGCTCGGTGGCCTGCCAGTAGACCGAGTTCCTCTGCGCGTCGGCGATCCGGATGGGTGAGATCTCGCGGCCCCCGATGAGCGCCCGGAAGTGCAGCAGCCATTCCTCGCTGAAGAGCCCGATGTTCAGGTAGACGCGGTTCAGGGCGCCGAGCGCGCCCACCGAGTCCGACCCGTCCTTCAGCACCCTGGGTGTCCACGTCGTGGCCGGGGGCTCGAAGAACCGCGCCAGCGGATCGCCGGGCGGCACGAAGTCGTTGAACTGCCGGTTCTGCAGGTTGCCGCCGGCCAACGTCTCCCTGCCCCAGCGCCTGGCGAGACCCATGCGCGGCCCCAGGAGGTAGACGGCGTTCATGGTGCGCGGGTTGTTGATGGTGTCGGTGGACACGAGCGACGTGTCGAGCGTGCCCGGCAGCGACGTGTGGAGCGCCTGGTGGAGGAAGCTGCCCTGGTTCGTGGCGCCCCGCCAGTCGAAGACCCGGTCCCACCAGAAGTACTGCGCGCCGACGTTCGAGGCGAGGTGCTCCCAACCGGGGTGCTCCGGATCGGGCGGCGGCTTCACCGGGTTGGGCCCCGCGTGGCAGAAGGCGCACGACATGCCCACGCGGTACGGCCGCACGAGATCGCGCGACTCGTAGTAGTCGGCCCGGCGGTAGTAGGCCTCCGAGTCCCAGCGGCGCCGCGCGGCCTCGTCGAAGTCCGGGTTCGGGAAGAGCCGCAGGCCCACCACGCCCGAGGGCTCGCCGTAGTAGGAGCCGACCGGCACGGTCCGCCCGCGCGCGCCCACCTGCACGCCGGGATAGGCCTTCGGATCGGCGAAGGGGTCCGGGTCGCACCCCGGGTCCCGGACGTCGAGCCACAGCCCGTACCGATTCGGGTCGGGCCCGGTCGCCTTGGTGAAACACGGCTCGTTCACGAGCCCGAGCGCGCGCCAGCGGTTGTCGCGCGAATACGGCAGGACGGGATGCGAGGACAGGGTCTTCAGGAAATCGAGCGAGCCGAGGCTCTGCGCCGAGAGCACGTCCCACAGCCGATCGTTCCCGCCGGTCCAGACGAGCCACATGTTGCGGCCCTTCACCTCGTCGGTCGTCAGAGTGAGGGCGCCGTCCATCGCGTGGAAGTAGTCCTCGGCGGCGGCCGGAAACGACTCGGCGGTGCGGCCCGCGCGGGCGGCTTCGTCGCGCACGGTGCCCGGGCGCGGCTGGGCGGCGCCGCACCCGTGGAGGACCAGGAGCGAGGCGGCCACCCTCAGGGCGAAGCCGGCCACCGGCGATCTCTCACCACGCATGAGCGCCCCCTTCGGCCGCGCGCTGTGCCCGGCCGGCACGTCCCGCAGGACGGCGCCAGGGACGGCGGGCCGTCCGGCGCCAGTGGACACGGAAGCATAGCGCAGGCCCGGAGGGCCCGCCTCGCGCCGGCCGCGCCCGCCGGGGCGGCCCGGAAAGCCCTTGGAGCAGGACCGTCTACGTGCTTGAATGGCCTCGCCCCTGAAGGACAGACAGCGCGGCCCGGCGCATCCGGATCGCCGCGACGCGCCCGTGCCACGCGGGAGATCGACATGTCCGACCCCATCTTCGAGCCGCTGACCTTCAGGAACCTGACGGTCAAGAACCGGATCTTCCGGTCGAACATCTCCGGCCGGTTCGACAACTACGACGGATCCGGCAACCAGGCCCGCATCAACTGGGAGCTGAAGTTCGCGCGCGGCGGCGTGGGCGCCATCATCTCGTCGTTCGTGCCCGTCCACCCCCGCGGCCGGATCATCCCCTACTACGCCACCATCGACCGGGACGACCGGATCCCCTTCTGGCGCGCCGTCGGCGAGGCCGTGCACCAGCACGACTGCAAGTTCATCCTGCAGCTCAGTCACGGCGGACGCCAGCGCGACATCCCGGACCTCGAGCACCCCCGCGGCCAGAGCTCGACCGATAAGCGGGATCCCCTGCACGGGTTCGAGTGCGACCGGATGACCACGGCCGACATCAAGGAAGTGGTGGCGTCGTTTGCCGAGGGCGCCCGCCGGGCGCGCGAGGCCGGGCTGGACGGCGTGGAGCTCCACGGGGCCAACGGCTACCTCATCACGCAGTTCCTCAGTTCGGCCATCAACGACCGCGAGGACGAGTACGGCGGGCCGCTCGAGAACCGCGCGCGCTTCGTGCTCGAGATCGTCCGCGCCATCCGGGCGCGCGTGGGCCACGACTTCCACCTGCAGATGAAGATCAGCGCGGCCGAGCACAACAACGCGCTCCTGCTGCTGAAGAAGGAGGGCCCGGGCAACACGGTGGAGGAATCGGCCCAGGTCTGCCGCTGGCTCGTGGAGGCCGGCGTGGACGCCGTCCACGTGTCCACGGGCAGCTCGTTTCCGCATCCGCGCAACCCGGCGGGCGCGGACCTCGACGTCGCCATCCTGGCGGAGACCTACGACCAGCTCGCGAACAGCGGCGCGTCCACGTTCCGCAACCTCCTGCTCTTCCACAACGGCCTCACGGGCGAGATCTTCCGCCACCAGTGGCTGGCCGCCGGGCCGCCCGCCGACCGGATCGAGGGACTCACGCTGCCCGATGCGCGCGTCATCAAGCAGGCCGTGCCCGTGCCCGTCATCTGCACCGGCGGGTTCCAGACCGCGTCGGTGATCCGCCGGGCCCTCGGCCAGGGCGATTGCGACGCCGTGAGCATCGCGCGCCCGCTCGTGGCCAACAACGACCTCGTGCGGCAGTTCGCGGCGGGCCGCGACCGGGCCGAGCGGCCCTGCACCTACTGCAACCGCTGCCTGCTCGAGGTGGTCGAGTCCCCGCTGGGCTGCTACGAGCCGCGGCGCTTCGCCGACCGCGCCGCGATGCTGCGCGAGGTGATGACCGTCTTCGATCCGCCGCCGTTCCGGTAAGGGAGGAGGGCGTGGGCATCGTGCGACGGGCCTGGCGCCTCCTGGCGGGCGTCGCCGTGGCCGCGGCGATGGCGGCGGCGATCTGGGCGGTCGTGTCGCTGCGCGCCGATCGCCCCGTGACCTACGCCGCCATCGAAGAGCATTTCAAGTACGGCTCGATCGGCAGCGAACCCGGCGGTTCGCTTTTGGCGCCCATCGGCGGCGTGCTCCCGCCGTACTGGGTGTTCACGGCCCTGCCCTCGATCTGCAGCGACCGTCTGCCACCCGGCGGCCGTGACTACGCGTCCTTCGGGTTCGTGACGGAACCCGGCCGCGACCTGCCGATCGGCGTCTCGCGCCGGCGCCGGCTCGGCATCGATCAGGTGGGCCTCAACTGCGCCGGGTGCCACACGAGCAGCGTCAGGGACGCGCCGGAGGCGGCCCCGCGCATCGTCCTGGGCATGCCGGCCCAGCGGCTGGACCTCCAGGCGTTCGTGCGGTTCGTCCTCGACTGCACGCTGGACAACCGTCTCACGGCCGACGCGATCCGCGGCCGGCTGCCGGCCACCGGCGGACCGTCGCGCTTCGAGCGCCTGCTGCTCCGCGCGGGCCTCGTGGACCGGCTGAAGCTGCAGGCCCTGGATCTCCGCAACCGGATGGCGCCGCTGCTCGACGGCGACGTGCCCCCCTGGGGCCGCGGGCGCGTGGACACGTTCAACCCCTACAAGGCGATCCAGTTCAACTGGAACCTGCGCCTGCTGCCCGCGCACGAGCTGATCGGGGCCGCGGACTTCCCGTCGCTGTGGAACCAGAAACCCCGCGAGGGCATGCACCTCCACTGGGACGGCGACAACGACTCGGTGGACGAGCGGAACCTCAGCGCGGCGCTCGGCGCCGGCGTCACGCCCGTCACGGCCGATCACGCCAACCTGATGCGCGTGCGGGAGTGGATCTGGACCCTGCCCCCGCCGCCGTATCCCTATGGCGTGGACCGCGACCTCGCCGCCCGCGGCCAGGGGCTGTACGCCGAGCACTGCCAGGCCTGCCACGCCGATCATCGCTTCAAGGAGGGCGTCACGTCCGGCGATCGCGTGGGCCGGGTGGAACCCCTCGCGGCCATCGGCACCGACCGGCACCGGCTCGACTCCTACACGTTCGCCTTCGCGGCGAATCAGTACGGGCTGTACCCGGACTCCGAATACCGCTTCACCCACTTCCGGAAGACCACGGGCTACGCCAATCAGCCGCTCGACGGCATCTGGCTCCGGGGGCCGTACCTGCACAACGGGTCGGTGCCGACGCTGCGCGATCTGCTGGATCCGCCGGACCGGCGGCCGGCGGTCTTCTATCGCGGCAACGACGTGTTCGACCCCGTGAAGGTGGGGTTCGTGTCGGACGTGGCGGCCGCGGACGGGCAGGTGTTCTTCCGGTTCGACACCTCGGTGCCCGGCAACGGCGCGGGCGGGCACGTCTACGGCACGACGCTGACGGACGACGAGAAGCGCGCGATCGTGGAGTACTTGAAGACCTTCTGACCGGCCGACGCCGGCGGAGAGGAGACACGGGATGGCGGAGTCGACGCGCGGGTTCCGGATCGCGATGGGGGTCGGGATCGCGGCGAACCTGGCGTTCGCGCTGCCGACGCTCGTCGCGCCGGCGGCCGCCCTGCGCCTGGCCGGGCTTCCCGCGGCGTCGCCGATCGTCTGGCCGCAGGTGGCGGGGCTGCTGCTGTCCCTCCTGAGCGTGTTCTACCTGCCCGCCGCGGTGGATCCCGATCGGTACCGCCTCATCGCGTGGCTGGCCGTGGGCGCACGGCTGGCCGGCGTCGCCTTCTTCCTCGGCGTGGCGCCCGCCGCGTACCACCAATTCGGCTACTTCGATCTCGCCTTCTTCGTGCCGCAACTGGCGCTGCTCGTCAGGCTGCCGCCGGCGGGGGCCCACCCCCGATCCGTGGCTGGAGTGGCGTCGTGAGCGCCCTCCGATCGTGGCGGACCGTGGTGGGCCTGCTGCTCGCGGGCGGCCTGGCCCTCGGGGCCCTCGCCGGGTGGGGGGCCTACACGCGGTTCTTCCGCGCGGCGCCCGCCCCGTACTTCGCCTCCGACGAGGAGCACTTCCTGTACGGCTCGGTCGGCACCGAGGCCGAGCAGGGCATCCCGTACTGGATCTGGCTGGTGCTGCCGCGGATCTTTCCCGAGTACCTGCCGGGCCCCGGCGGCTACGCGTCGATCGGCATCCTGGGGAAGGACGGCCACGAGATGCCGATCGGCCTCTCGAAGGTCACGATCGGGTTCCCGCGCGTCGGCATCAACTGCGCGATGTGCCATGCGGCGAGCTTCCGCGCGCGGCCCGACGACGTCCCCACGATCTATCCGGCCGCCGCCTCCCATCAGACCGGCGAGCAGGAGTACCTGCGGTTCCTCATCCGCTGCGCCTCGGATCCGCGGTTCACGGCCACGACGCTCCTGAACGAGATCGCCAAGAACGTCCGGCTGTCGGCCCTGGACCGGCTGCTCTACCGCGTGGCGATCATTCCGGGCACCCGACGGGCGCTCCTCAGGCTCCGCGACCAGGACGCGTGGATGGACCGGCGCCCCGACTGGGGACGCGGCCGGATCGATCCGTTCAATCCGGTGAAGTTCTCGATGCTCCGCCAGGCCGTGGACGACACCATCGGCAACGCGGACATGATGCCGCTCTGGAACCTCGCGCACCGCGACGGCACGGCCTATCACTGGGACGGCCTGAACACGTCGCTCCGCGAGGTGGTGCAGTCGTCGGCGCTCGGCGACGGCGCATCGCGGGCGTGGATGGACCGCGACGCCGCGCGGTGGGACGACACCGATCCGCGCACGCGGTCGAGCCTGCGGCGCGTGATGGACTACATCGGCCGCCTGCCCGCACCCGCCTATCCCCTGCCAATCGACGGGACGCTGGCGGCCGCCGGCGAAGCGATCTACCGGGCCGGCTGCGCGACGTGCCACGCGCCCGGCGGCGCCCGGACGGGACAGGTCATCCCGCTCGGCGAGGTCGCCACCGACCCGCACCGCCTCGCGATGTGGACGCCGGCGGCGGCGACGGCCTACAACGCCTACGGCGGCGGGCACGCGTGGCAGTTCTCCCGCTTCCGGAAGACCGAGGGCTACACCGCGACGCCGCTGGACGGGATCTGGCTGACGGCGCCCTACCTGCACAACGGCTCGGTGCCCACGCTGGCCGACCTGCTCGCGCCCGATGCCGAACGGCCGACGGTCTTCTGGCGCGGTTACGACGTCTTCGACGCCGAGCGCGTGGGCTTCGTCTCGTCCGGCCCGGAGGCCGAGCGCCTCGGCACGCGTTACGACGTGTCCGAACCCGGCAACGCCAACCGCGGCCACCGCTACGGGACGACGCTCACGACCGAGGAGAAGCGCGCGCTCGTCGAATACCTGAAGACCCTGTGAGTCGGCCCGGCCGAGCCACGACGGACGCACGCCGCTCGTGTGCACGCGCCCGGCCCCGGCACGACCGCACGAGTGTCGCGGCGTCCGCGGCCAGCCGTCCCTCGTGCCATTCCACCCCGATCAACCACGTGCCAGCGGCGAGCGCGACCAGGAAGACCTCGACGGTGACATAGAAGAACGGGAACATCATCAGCCAGAGCATGGCGCCCCTCCCCTTGGCGTGGCCGTCACCGGTTGCGCAGGCCGGCCAGCTCGGTGGCGAGCGCCCGCGGCAGCGCCGGCACGCGGCCCACGACGCCGATGGCGGCATTCCTGACGGCCCGCGCACGCCGGGACTTCAGCGTGGCCATGCGGGTGAGGCGATCCGTGAACGCCACGACGCGCTCGGCCACCGGATGGCGCGCGCGCTCGTATTCGTCGAGCGGCCGCTCGTCGCCTCCCTGTCGAAGGCAGGCCGTCAGGGCCCGGCCGAGCGCCACGGCATCCTGGATGCCCGTGTTCATCCCCTGGCCCCCGGCCGGGCTGTGCACGTGCGCGGCGTCGCCGGCCAGCAGCACCCGTCCGGCCCGGTAGCGGTCGGCCACGCGGTGGTGCACGCGAAACCGGGAGCTCCACACGACGTCGTGGACCCGCGCCGGATCGATCGTCGGCCCACGGGCGTCGAGCAGCGCCTGGACGTCGCCGACATCGGGGTGCTCGGGCGAGTCGTCCACCGTGGCGACGATCCGGTGGCTGCCCCCCGGTAGCGGCGCCGCGATGACAAGACCATCGGGCGAGAAGAACGCCAGCACTTCGTCCCGGCTCAGCGCCCAGGACAAATGGACGTCGGCCAGCATGAACGCCTGCGCGTAGGCCTCGCCCGTGAAGCCGAAGCCGGTCTTTTCCCGCACGGTGCTGTGCATGCCGTCGGCGCCGACGACGTAGCGCGCGCGGACGACCTCGGGCGTGTGCCCATCGGCTGAGAGCGTCACGGAGACGCCCGACGGGTCCTGCGCGAGGTCGGTGACGGCGAGGGGCCGGATGGCCTCACCGCCCAGTTCGCGCAGCCGGTCGGTCAGGATGGCCTCGGTGATGTACTGCGGCACCATCAGCACGTAGGGGTAGCGCGTCGGCAGCCGGTCGAACGGGATGGCCGCCACGACGCGGTCGCGGTCGCGGATCACGAAGCGCGGGACCACGTGTCCGACGGCCTGCAGGCGGGGGGTCACCTGCAGCGTTTCGAGCACCTCGAGGGTGCGGGCGTGCACGGCGGCGGCCCGGGAGGTGTTGCTGCCCACCGCCTGGCGATCGACGAGCACGCTCGAGACGCCGGCATCGGCGAGCGTGCAGGCCAGGGTCAGTCCGGTGGGCCCGGCGCCGACGATCAAGACATCGGTCGTGCTCGGCAGGGTGCGCATGTCTCGGCTCCTTCTGGCGGGCGGCCGCTCGCGGCGCCCGAATCGAGTGATGGTGGACGGCCGCCAGCGTCAGGCCGCCGAGGTCCGTCGTGACCTCGGCGCGAGCTGGAGGCAATTCGGATGCCGCGATGCGCGGAAGTCGCATCCGCCAGGCCCCGGGCAGGTGGTGGCGGCGCGACCAGGCCCGACTCGCCCCGGATCGCGCGCCTCCCACGCGGCACGGCCGCGCGCCATCCGGGGCCGCGCCCGGTCGCCGGCCGCTGGGCGGCGCGGCACGTGTGCCTCACGACCCTGCGCCTGCGAGCCCAGGGTGTGCCGATCGGCACAGGCGCACCAGGGCCCCGCCCGCCGGCTCGCGGAGCCGCTCCGGCGTGCCCACGGCCTGAACACGCGCGATGGAGGCCGACGAGCAGCCGTCTCCCCCGGACGCCGCGGTCGGGATCGGAACTTGCGATGGCCCGGGCCGCAAGGACATCCGCCATGGCCCACCGATCCATCGAGATGCTCATCGGCCGGCTCATCACCGACGAGCAGTTCCGCGCCACGTTCGTCGCCGGCCCCGAAGCGACACTGCTTTCCCTCCGTGAACTCGGTCTCGACCTGAGCCCGACCGAGATCGCCGCGCTCGTGAGCACCGATCCCGTCGTGTGGGCGCGGGCAGCGGACGCACTGGACCCCCGTCTGCAGAAAGCCACGCTCACCCGGGAGTCGAGGACGTCATGACCAGATCCCTGTTGGCCTGGGCACTCGGGCTCGCAGTGCTGCCCGTCCCGGCGACCGCCCAGCCGGCATCCGAACCGCGGCTCACGATCGAGGCCGCGGTGCAGGTGGCCGTGACCCAGAACCTCCAGGTGCAGTCGGCACGCCTGGAGATCGACAAGGCCGATGCGGCCCTGGCCAGCGCGCGCACCCGGCGGCTGCCCAGCGTCCGGACCGAGGTCTCGGTCTCGCAGCTCCTGACGCCGGTAGCGTTCGCCTTCCCGCAGGGCGCCTTCGGCACGTTCCCCGCCACGGGCCCCATTCCCGCGACGAACACCACCCTGAGCGTCGATCGCCGGCCCACGGCCTACGTGTCGTCCACGGTGGCACAGCCGCTCTCGCAGCTCTTCACGATCGGGCTCACGATCGACGCGGCCGGCACCAGCCGTGCGCTCGCCGTCGAACGGGCGCGCGCCGCGCGCCTGGCGGTGGTCCACGCGGTCACACGCGCGTACTTCGGGCTCCTCCAGACGAAGAGTGCGCTCGTGGCGAGCGACGACGTGCTGGCGATGTACCGGGAGCTCGGACGGACGGTGACCGCCCGCGTCGCCCAGAAGGTCGCGCTGCGAGCGGACGCGCTGGAGGTCGAGTATCGCCTCGCGCAGGAGGAACTCGCGCACACCACCTACGAGAACGCCCTCGCGTCCGGGAAGGAAGAGCTCAACCGCCTGCTCGGCCGCGATGTCGGCACGCCCTTCGCCGTCACCGACGCCGCCGATCTGGCGCTGGTCGAGGTCGATCTCGACGCCGCCGTGCGGCGTGCCCTCGAGAATCGTCCGGACGTCCGTGAGGCACGCCTGGCGGTCGACCAGGCCACGCTCGACGAGCGCATCGCCCGCGCGGGACGCATTCCGGACGTGTCCTTCGCCCTCTCCTACGTCACGAACCTCAACATCGACGTGCTGCCCGCGAACCTGGCCAGCGCCGGCATCCAGCTCACCTGGGAGCCGTTCGACTGGGGCCGCCGGCGGGCCGAGATCGCCACCAAGGCCAGCACGGTCGCGCAGGCGCGGCTGGCCGCGCGCGACGCGGAGGACCGCGCCCGGGTGGACGTCTCCCGCCGGTACCGCACGCTCATGGAGAAGCGGGCCCTCCTCAGGGTCGCGTCGATGGCCCAGGACGTGGTGCGCGAGACGCTGCGCGTCCGGACCAATCAGTACCAGGTGCAGGCGGCGCTCCTGCCCGACGTCCTGCAGGTGCGGGCCGAGCTGGCGCAGGCCGTCGATCGCTATCAGCAGGCGTTGAGCGCGTTCTGGACGGCGAAGGCCGACTTCGAACTCGCCATTGGAGAGGACTAGTGTCATGACCGCCCTGCAGCGCACCACCGCCCTCTCACTCCCCGCCCTCGCGCTCGGACTCGCCGCGGCCTGCGCGCCTGCCGCGGGGCGCGAGGCGCCGGCCCCACGGCCCGTCCGCGTCGAAGCCGTCGCCGATGCGCCGGGGCCGACGGCCATCCGCTACTCCGCCACCATCGAGGCCGTGCAACAGGTACCGCTCGGGTTCAAGGCGGCCGGCTACGTCGAACACGTCGCCCGGCAGCGCGACGCCGACGGGCGCCTGCGAACGGTCCAGGCGGGCGATCGCATCGCGCGCGGCGCCGTCCTCGCCCGGGTGAGGGAGGCCGACTATCGCGATCGCGTTCGTCAGTCGCGCGCGCGCCTCGGAGATGCGCAGGCCGCCCTGACGAAGGCCCGGGCCGACGTCGAGCGGGCGCGGACACTGTTTGCGTCCGACAGCCTGACGAGGCCGGAGCTGGACGGCGCCGAGGCCGCGTTCGCGTCCGCCACCGCCCGCACCGCGGCGGCCCAGGCCGACGTGGACCTGGCCGGAAGCGCGCTCGACGACGTGGCCCTGGTCGCTCCGGGCTCGGGCGTGCTCATCGAGCGCCGGATCGAGGTCGGGAGTCTCGTGGGCACCGGCACCGTGGGGTTCGTGGTGGCTGACGTGAGTGCCGTAAAGGCGCGCTTCGGCGTTCCCGACACCATGCTCGGCGCGGTGACGCTCGGCGCCGGACTCGACGTGACGGTGGACGCGCTGGCCGGCGCCACGTTCCGCGGCCGCGTGACGTCCCTGGCGCCCGTGGCGGATCCGCAGAGCCGCGTGTTCGACGTCGAGGTCACGATTCCGAACGGGGAGGGCCGCCTGCGGCCCGGCATGATCGGCGCCGTCGCGTTCGCGCCCGCCGCGGCACCGCGCACCCGGACCGCCGGCCTCCTGACGGTGCCGCTCAGCGCCGTCGTCAAGCCCGCGAGCGGCGGCGACTACGCCGTGCTCGTCGTGGAGCCTCGGGGCGATGGGGAGATCGCGCGGCTGCGCGTCGTCGAGCTGGGCGAGGTCGTCGGCAACGGCGTGGCCGTCCGGCGGGGCGTCGCCCGCGGCGACCGCGTCGTCGTCACGGGCGCCGGCCTCCTCGTGGACGGCGAGGCCGTCCGCGTCATCCCGTAACGCCGCCCGCCGCGTGCATCGAGCCGCCGAGGACCGCCATGGCCACCCATCAGAGCGACGACCAGTTGATCGCCCGCACGCGCAACACCGCCCGCTTCTTCACCGAGACCCGCCACCTCTCGTGGGTGCTGCTGGTCGGCACGCTGATCTGGGGCGTCTACGGCTACCGCCAGATGCCGCAGCGGAAAGACCCCGACATCCCGATCCGGCAGGCGCTGGTGCTCTGTCCGTGGCCGGGCGCCACAGCCGGCCGGATCGAGGAGCTGGTGACGCGCCAGCTCGAAGAGCGGATTGCCGAGAACGTGAAGGTCGAGCGCATCGAGTCGAACACGCGCACGGGCATTGCCGCCGTGTACATCACGCTCGTCGAGGGCCTGGCCGATACGGGACGGGAGTTCGACGACATCAAGCTGAAGCTCGACGGCATCCGGGATCTGCCGCGGGGCGCCGGGCCCATCGCCTTCATCAAGGACTTCGGCGACACCGCGGCGCTGATGCTGACCGTCGCCAGCCCGCGGGTGGACGACGCCGAGATCGACCTGCGCGCCCGGTCGCTGCAGCGCGCCATCGAGGCCGTCCGCGCCGCCGCCGGAGGGTCCCGCGTGACGATCGTGCACGGCCTGGCCCCGAGCATCCCGGCCGACGTCGTGGGCCGGCCCATCCGGCTGTTCGCGGAGGCGGCGGCCGCCGACGGGCTGCTGCGGGAGGGCCAGGTCGTCGCCGGACCAGGCTTCATCGGGCTGGACGGCGTGAGCGACGCCGACGACGCCACGCTGCTCGCCTATGTGGACCGCTTCGTCCACGAGCGGCTGCGGGCCGCGGAGTTCCATCCGGATGCCTGGCGCCCGCTCGTCGTGCGCAATCCCGCCGACACCCGGGCGCGGCTCGCCGCCGTCGCCGGCGACAAGTACACCTACCGCCAGCTCGCCGACGAGACGGATCTGCTGGCCCGGGCCCTGAAGACGCTGCCGATGGTGTCGAAGGTGACGCGGACGGGGCTGCTGCAGGAACGCGTGTACCTCGAGTACTCGCAGGAGCGGCTCGCCGCCTACGGCGTCAGGGTGGGCGTGCTCGACGACGTGCTCGGCGCCCGGAACATCACGATGCCCGGCGGCGTCCTGGAGGTCGGCGAGAAGAGCCTCACGGTGGATCCGTCGGGCGAGTTCACGAGCGAGCGGGACATCGGCGACGTGCTCGTGCCGACGACCGGGGGCCGCCAGGTCTACCTGCGCGACGTCGCCGTCATCGGCCGCGGGTACGAGAGCCCGGGCCGCCTTCTGAACTTCTACACGGCCCGCGACGCCGACGGCGGCTGGCGGCGCGCACGGGCCATCACGCTGGCCGTGCAGATGCGCTCGGGCCAGAAGATCGCGGCCTTCGGCGCGGCGGTGGACGCCAAGCTCGAGGAGGTCCGCCGCCAGCTCCCGGCCGACCTCGTGTTCGCGCGCACGTCCGACCAGCCGCGGCAGGTGGAAGAGAACATCGACCTCTTCATGGGCAGCCTCTACGAGGCCGTCGGGCTCGTGGTGCTGGTGTCGCTGGTCGGCTTCTGGGAGTGGCGCTCGGCGCTGCTCATGGCGCTGTCCATCCCCCTCACGCTCGCGATGACCTTCGGCATGCTCCAGGTGCTGGGGGTCGATCTCCAGCAGGTGTCGATCGCGTCGCTCATCATCGCGCTCGGCCTGCTGGTGGACGATCCGGTGGTGGCCGGCGACGCCATCAAGCGCAGCCTCGCCGAGGGGACGCCCCGCCTCATCGCCGCCTGGCTGGGTCCGACGAAGCTGGCCACCGCGATTCTCTTTGCGACGATCACGAACATCGTCGCCTACCTCCCGTTCCTGCTCCTGCCGGGGGACACCGGCACGTTCCTCTACACGCTGCCGGTCGTGGTCACCTGCTCGCTCGTGGCGTCCCGCGTCGTGTCGATGACCTTCATCCCGCTGCTCGGCTACTACCTCCTGGCGCCGACAGCGGAGCCCACGCTCGCCGAACGGCGCCAGTCCGGGTTTGCCGCCGTCTACGACCGCGTCGGGCGCTGGGCCATCGCGCACCGGTGGACGACGCTCGCCGCGTCGCTCGTGCTGCTGGTGCTCGGCGGCGTCTTCATGGGCCGGCTGAAGGCGCAGTTCTTTCCGCAGGACCTGCAGTACCACTCCTACGTCGACGTGTGGCTGCCGGAGGATGCCCCCGTGACGGCCACCATCCGCGTCGTGGACCAGGTGGAGGCGGCCGTGCGTCGAGTGACCGACGCGTACGGAGCCGCGCACGGCCGCGGAGAGGGCGACGGGCGGCCCGTGTTGAAGTCGATGACGACCTTCATCGGCGGCGGCGGGCCGCGCTTCTGGTTCTCGGCGGCGCCCGAGCAGTCGCAGGCCAACTACGCCCAGGTCCTCATCGAGGTCTACGACAAGCACGACACCAACCCCCTGGTGGACGCGCTGCAGGCCGAGCTGAACGCCACCGTGCCGGGCGCCCGTCTGGACGCCCGACGGCTGGAGGTCGGACCGCCGGTGGGCATTCCCGTTTCCATCCGCGTGTCCGGGGAGGACGTCGCCACGCTCCGGTCGCTGGCCGGCCAGGTCGCTGCCGTGCTTCGCGCCGAGCCGTCGGCCGTCGGCGTCCGCGACAACTGGGGCCCCGAGGGCTTCGCGGTCCGACTGGAGACCGATCCCGACAAGGCCAATCTCTCCGGGCTCACGAACCTCGACGTGGCCGCGTCGTCCTCGGCCGGCATCACCGGGCGGATGGCCGGCACGCTCAGGGACGGCGACGACCAGATCCCGATTGTGGCGCGGCTGACGATGGAGGAACGGGCCCAGCTCGCCGACCTGCGCAGCCTCTACGTGTACTCGGGCCAGGGCGCGCAGAGGGCGCCGCTGGAGTCCATCTCGTCGATCGTCTACGGCACGCGCCTCGAGAAGGTGATGCGGCGCAATCAGTTCCGGACGATCACGATCTCGGCCTTCCCGGCCGCGGGGCGCCTGCCGTCGGACGTGCTCGCCGCCACGCGGCCGCAGATCGCGGCCCTGGAGCGATCGTTGCCGCCTGGCTACCGCCTCGAAATCGGCGGCGAGTGGGAGGAACAGGTGAAGGGCTTCCGGAACCTGGCGCTCGTGATGCTCATCTCGATTGCCATGATCTACCTGGCGCTCGTCGTCCAGTTCAGGCACGCCGTGACACCGTTCATCGTGTTCGCGGCCATCCCCTACGGCGTCGTCGGCGCGCTGGCCGCGCTGTGGGTCATGGGCGAGCCCTTCGGGTTCATGGCCTTCTTGGGGGTGGCGAGCCTCGTCGGCGTGATCGTCAGCCACGTGATCGTGCTCTTCGACTTCATCGAAGAGCGCCGCGAGGCGGGCGCGCCGCTGATCGAGGCGCTGCTCGACGCCGGCATCATGCGCCTCCGCCCGGTGCTCATCACGGTGGCGGCCACCGTGACGGCGCTCTTCCCGCTCGCGTCCCACGGCGGCCCCTTGTGGGAGCCCATGTGCTACGCGCAGATCGGTGGCCTGAGCGCCGCCACCTTCGTCACGCTGCTGCTCGTGCCCGTGATCTACGCGACCGTCGTCCTCGACCTCGGGTGGGTGCGATGGGACGCCCACGAGGGACGGGCCGGCCGGGCAGCCGGGTCGGGCACGATGCCCACCCCCGTCCACGCGTGACGGGTGGATCGAGGCCCGGAGCGATGGCGCCTTCCCACGCCGCCCCGCCTGCATCGCCGGCTGCCGACTGTGGTAGCGTGGCGTCGCCCGCGCCGTCCGATGGCGCCGGCCGGCCCTGGCGCATGCGCTTCGAGGATCTGCAGGACCTCGCCCTTCGCGTGTCTGGCGAGCGCGACAGCGAGGCCGTGCTGCGCCACGTCGTCGACGGGCTCGCCGCGCGGCCGGGCGTCGCGCTGGTGCGCGTGTGGGTCCTGAAGCCGGGCGATGTCTGCGCCACCTGCCGGCTGCAGTCGGCGTGCGCGGACCGCTCGCTGTGCCTGCACCTGGCCGCGAGCGCAGGCACCTCGGTGACCGGCGAGCCATGGACGGCCACCGACGGCGCGTTCCGGCGCGTGCCGCTCGGGCACCGCAAGGTCGGAACGATCGCGGCCAGTCGCGAAGGCACCCTCATCTGCGACCCGCTCTCCGAGGAGTGGTCGTCCACCGACTGGGTGCGGCGCGAGGGCATCACGAGCTTCGCGGGACAGCCCCTCGTCGCCGGCGGCGAGACGCTGGGCGTGCTCGCGATCTTCCGGCGCCAGGCCATCGACGACCAGGAGATGCGGTGGCTCCGGATCTTCGCCGACCAGGCCGCCTCGACCCTGGCCAACGCCCGGGCGTTCACCGAGCTCGATCGGCTCCGCCAGCACCTCGAGGTCGTGGACGGCCTGCTCAGCACGCTGTCGGACGTCCTCGACATCGGCCAGGTGTTCGAACAGGTGGCCGCGATCGCGCGGCGGGCGATCCCGCACGACATGGTCTCGCTGCCCCTGGTCACCGACGATCGCGAGCACCTGTTGATTCATGCCGTCGCCGGCAACCACGTCACGTTCCCCGAGCGCGTGCCGCTGCCCCCGCGGTTGCGGTGGCTCCTCACCGAGCCCTGGGACCACATCCTGCACCACGATCTCCAGGCCGACCCGGCGGAGCGCGAGCTGCCGCCGGCGCGCGCCGGCTACCGGAGTCAGCTCGCGGTGCCACTGCGGGTGCAGGGCACCCTGGTCGGCGCGCTGGATTTCTACGCCCTGGCGCCGCATGCCTTCTCGAAGGCGGATGCCCTGGTGGCCCGCCGCATCGCCGACCACGTGGTGCTGGCGATGACCCACCACCGGCTGGCCGAACAGGCCCGCGTCACCGAGGAGCTCCGGGCTCGCGAATCCCGGCTGGAACTCGTGGACGACCTGCTGAAGACGGTCACCGACGCCGGCGACTTGAAGGACCAGTTCGATCGGATCTCGGCGATCGCCCAGAAGGTGCTGCCGCACGACGCCATGACGCTGCCGGTCGTCGAACCCGATGGGGTCCACGCGCGGCGCTACGCCTACAGCGGCGAGCTGCCGAGCGGCGTGCCCGAGGTCGTGAAGGTGCCCGAGATCGTGCTCCGCGACACGCGGGACTACTTTCTCACCGACGACCTCGAGGCGCCGGGAGAGCAGCGCAACCAGGGGGTGGCGACGGGGTTCCGGTCGGCGCTGCGCATCCCGGTCCGCATCGACGGGAGGCTCGCCGGTGGCGTGAGCTTCCTGTCGCGGACACCAAAGGCCTTCTCGCCCGCGGACGTGCGCGTCGCCCTGCGGATTGCCGGCCGGATCGCCCTGGCGCTCTCGCGCGAGCTGCGCACGGCGGCCTCGGCGCGGGCCGACGAGGCGCAGCAGCGGGCCACCGCCCTCGAAGCGCGCGTGCAGGCCCTGGCCGCGGAGCTCAATGCCGTGACCGGCTACCGCTTCGTCGTGGGCGAGTCGCCCGCGTGGACGCGCGTGCTGAAGCAGGCCACGCAGGTGGCCGCCACCGACACGACCACGCTGCTCCTCGGCGAATCGGGCACCGGCAAGGAAGTCGTCGCCCGCTTCGTCCACCGCGCCTCGACCAGGAGCGGCGGCCCGTTCGTCGCCCTCAACTGCGCCGCGCTGCCCGAGCCCCTCCTCGAGTCGGAGCTCTTCGGCTTCGAGCGCGGCGCGTTCACGGGCGCCGTGCAGGCCAAGCCCGGCCAGCTCGAACAGGCGAGCGGCGGCGTCCTGTTCCTGGACGAGGTGGGCGAGATGAGCCCGGCCGTGCAGGCCAAGTTCCTGCGCGTCCTGCAGGAGCGCGAGTTCCAGCGGCTCGGCGGCACGCGCACCCTGAAGGCCAACGTCCGCGTGGTGGCGGCCACCAACCGCAACCTGAAGGCGGCGGTCGAGCGCGGGACCTTCCGCGAGGATCTCTACTACCGCCTGAACGTCTTCGAGATCCGGCTGCCGCCGCTTCGCGAGCGCCGCGACGACATCCTGCCGCTGAGCGAGGCCTTCCTCAAGGAGATCGCCCGGGCCTTCGGGCGCCCGCCGGCCGGCATCGCCCGCGATGCGCGCGACGCCCTGCTGGGCCATGCCTGGCCGGGCAACGTCCGCGAGCTGCGCAACGTCCTCGAACGCGCGGCCATCCTGTGCGAGGGCGGACTCATCACGACCGAGCACCTGACGATCGACGCGCCGGAGCCGGCGGCCCGGGCCGGGACGGAGGCGGCCGGCCGCCCGGCCGCGCCCGACACGACGGACCTGCGGGTCATCGAGCGCGCGACGATCGAGCGGGCGCTCCAGGACGCCCGCCACAACAAGTCGCTGGCCGCCAAGCGGCTGGGGCTGACGCGCAAGCAGTTGTACGTGCGGCTCCGGCAGCACGGGCTCGACTGAGCCGCGCGATCAGGGCGCCGCGCCGGGCGCCCCGGCGACGCCGCGGACGAGCACGCCATCCACGCACGCCGGCCGGTACGGGAACTCGACGCCGACATGGCGCGCCCAGTCCTCGGCCGAGAGGCCGGGGCCGGCAAGCCGGCAGGCCTGGGCCGCCCACACCGCCGGCGACAGCGGCACCGCCATGAGTGCGGCCCCCCGCCCGCCCTGGCCGCGCGTGGCGAGCAGCAGCCGATCCGGCGCGGCCACGACGCCGAGCATGCGCGCCTGCGGCGCGAGGACGACGGGCTCCTCGATCCGCCGGCCCGACGGGCGCTGCCAGAGCGTGAGGCCCGCCCCGGTCAGCAGGCCGAGGAACCGCCCGCCAGGCGTGAAGAACAGAGGGGCGCCCACGATCTCGGCTCGCCCGGGTGCCTCGAGGCGTCCGGGCTGGAGCGCCAGCGCCGGGAGGCTCACCAGGGCGACGGTCGTCACCGGGTCGCGGCGGCCGGATCCACCGAAGTCGATGCCCGGGTCGATCGAGACGGCGGCGGCGGCCCCCGCGGGGTCGATCGCGAGGTGGGACACGAACGGCCGCTCCACGATGGCGGCGTCTCCCGCGGCGGCGCCGTCCGCCACCGTCCACGCGCGCAGGTGCCCGTCGGCATGGAACGTGTACGCGCGGCGGCCGTCGGGCGCGAATGCCGCCGCCACCGCGGGCGACCCACCAGCCGTCTCCAGCGCGACGCGCCGCTCGCCGTCGGCGAGGGAGAGGCCGCCCTCGGCGCCCCGCCGGATCGTCCGGCCGTCGCGGGTCGCGAGCACGTCCTGGCCCGGGGCCGCCCCCGGCGACGCGCCGGCGAGCAGGCGGCCGTCGGCGTCCACCACGAGCGGGCCCACGTCGCCGTCGAAGGTGACGCGCGCGGCGTCCCCATCGAAGCGCACCGCCGAGAAGGGCTCCGGGCGCTGCCAGACGGGCTGTGCGAGCGGGCCGAGGTGAAGGGGACGCGAGACGACGAGCCGTCCATCCACGCCGATGGACACGATCTGGTTCGTGCGCGCGAGATGCGCGACCCCCTTGACCGCGCCCGCGTGCCGGTAGACGACGACCGACTGCCACGGCGTGCCGTAGGACGGCGGGGCGCCCGTCCAGACGACGACGGCGCCATCGGCCCGGCCGACGACGATGCGGCCCGCATCCGGCGTGATCGCCATGGACTCCAGCGCGATGCCGGCGTCGCCTCCCACGCGTCCGATCCGCCGGCCCTCCGGCATCGCGACGACGTCCACGGTGCCGTCGCGGTGAGCCACGACCAGGCGCCGGCCATCGGCGCTGAAGCGCATCTCGACGACGGCCGCGGCCGGCCGGTCCGGGTCGCGCGGCCCGTCCGGACCACCGGCCCGCGCGGTGGAGGGCGCCATGTCGAAGAGCGCGCGGAATCCGCCGTCGCCCCCCGCGGCGAGCGTTCGCCCGTCGGGGCTGAAGCGCACGACCGTGGCTTCCGGCGTCCAGCCGTCCTTGAGGCGGGTGGACGCGCCGGTCGCCAGATCGTGCAGGACGACTCGGCCGTCGCTCCCGGCCGACGCCAGCCGGTCCCCGGCGGGGTTGAACGCCAGGCCCATGATGAAGCCCTCGTGCGGCCCGCCGATCGTCCGCACGATCCGGCCGTCCTGGCGGATCGTGATCGCCTGGTCGAACCCACCCGAGGCGATGCGCCCGTCGCGCGCCACGGCGACGGCCAGGGTTCCCGGGGTGCCGAGCGGCCGGCCGGCCGGCGCGAATCGCTCGACGCGGCCCGAGGCGAGGTCGATCCGCTGGACGCCGCTGCCGCCGTCGCCGACGACGGCGGTGGCGCCGTCGTCCGACACGGCGAGCGACCAGTACGACTCGCCCTGTTCGACGAGGCGCTCGAACGGCGCGGCGTTGACGATGCGAAGGACGGCGGTCGCGCCCTCGGTCGTGTCCGCCGTCGCCAGGGCCTGTACGGCCAGGCCCGCCGCGAGGCGCGGATCGCGCGTCAGGAGGCCCGCCGTCTGGGCCGCGAGTTGCCGCGAGAGCGCGAGGTCGCGCTGGCGCTCGGCCACCGTCCGCTGCCGGGTGGCCTCGACGGCCTGCCAGACGGCCACGGCGGCCGCCGCCACGATGAGGGCCATCGCGGCGCGCGAGAGCCGCCTGGTCCGGCGGAGCTGGCGGACGTCGTCGCCGTCGAGCTGATCCTTCGCGATGCCCCGCACGGGCGCCGCCAGGTCGAGCACCGCGTCGCGCAGCCTCGGATCGCCCGGGCGCAGGTGCGCGGCCTGGCGAGTCCAGCGGAGGTCCACGTACAGCGGCTCCTCGCGGAAGACCCCGCGCATGGCCGGAGGCAGCGCCGTGGTCCGCGTCCAGTCGTAGTCGGCGGCCCCCGGCGGCCAGACGAGCTCACCGGCCGTGAGCGCCAGCAGCACCCGGTCGGACGGATTGCGCGCGAGCCACGCGCGCACTTCGCGATCGCACCAGATCGACGCCGCCGCCTCCGGGCACGCCACGAACACCAGCCAGCGGGAGCCCTCCAAGTGCGCCTGAAGGCCCGTCCACAGGCCGGGAGAGGCGGCCAGGCTGGTGGCATCGCGGAAGACGTCCATCGCGCGAAGCGCGAAGAGCGGCCGCGCGAGCCGCTCCATGCCGCGCTCGAGCGCGGCGGCGACGGGCCGGTCGGCGGCGTGGCTGTACGAGATGAAGGCGTCGTGCGTCTGCGCCATGGGAGCGACCGCGTGCGCCTATCATCGCCCGGCGCGCCGCGGCGCCGCGCCGCTCACAGCGGCAGATGGTCGGCGTAGACGATGCGCGGCTGCCATCCGCCCGTGCCGCCCGCCTCGTAGTCCGCGGGCAGCAGCTCCCACTCCTCCACCGTCACGCGCCACTCCGCGTTGGTGCCCGGCGTGCGCGGCGGGAGGGCGACGGGCAGCGGAAGCTCGCCGGCCCACGAGCACACCGTGCCGGCGATGCCCAGGATGGGCAGGTCCCACTGGCCCACCGCGACCCATCCGAGATCGGTGCCCACCGCGGGGTCGTATCGCTCGAGGCGCGCGCGCATACGCCGGCTCCGGGCGACGTGGCTCAGGAAGTCCGAGGGCGCCGGCACCACGTGGAACAGCAGCGGATCGCGCGGGTAGCCCGTGGCCCCGGTCACGGCCACGCGCACGTGCGTCTCGTCGGGACGGCTGAGGGTTGCCGTGCGGCCGGGCACGAGCTGCGCGAAGTCGCAGGGCGTGATCGGCCCCAGGTGCAGTCCGGGCAGCGAGTCCGGCTGGTAGCGGGCCACGGCGAGGCGGACGAAGGGCCAGAAGGCGCTGCCCGGGTCGAAGGCGACGTCGACGAACCAGAGTCCGCGCTCCTCCGAGAACTCGGGCTGGTAGCCCAGCACCCAGACGTTCGGCGCCCCGTGGCGATCCACGAGCGGACGCAGCACCGGCGGCGCCGCGGGACGGCCCGGCTCCCGGCGATCGTCGAGGCCCGCCAGGTGCAGCACGTCCGACAGGCCGAGCACGCCGCGCGTGGCCGGGCCCTGCTGCCGGAACACGGGGTCGGCCCCCCACTGGCTGACGACATCGGTCAGGCTCGCGTCGGACCCGACGGCCAGCACGACGCCCAGGAGCTCGCCGTCGCCGGTGGCGTACCACGGCCGATCGAGGTAGAGGCGCAGGCCCGGGCGGCGCGTCCGCTGCAGGCCGAACGGATCGCCCGGCTCGGTCCGCTCGTCCCAGCGGAAGAGCGGCAGGACGTCGCGCACCGACACCTTCGGCGGGCGCGCGCTGCTCGGGACGTTCAGCGTCCGCGTCGGCCCGACCACGCTCAGGTCGTCCACGCCGGGCGTCAGCAGCGGGTGGAAGTACTCGCGGTACCGCGTCGTGGCGCGCACGCGGTAGTCGACCGTCCGGTGCAGCGTGTCGCCCATCTGGTGGACGCCGGCGTGCAGGCGCAGCGTGCTGCCGTCGGGCAGCGGGACGGTGGTATCCGCGCCGCTCAGGACCACGAGGTCCTCGTCTTCGCCGACGGACGTGCCGAATGCCAGCGCCGTGCCGTGCACCTGCTCGGGTGCCGGCTTGGCCACGTCGTCCACCCACTGCGACCACTCGGCCTCGACGTCGAGGCGATCGGTGCTGGGCCCGTGCACGTCCACGGCACCGGCGATCGTCACCGACGTGCCGCCCGGCGATCGCAGCGGCACCAGGATCGTCGGCCGCGGCACCTCGACCGGCCGCGGCACGGCATGCACGAACCGCAGTTCCGTAGACGGGGTGAGCCACCAGAACCAGCCGTCGGCGGCCACCTCGCGCAGGAACGGGTTGTCCCGGATCACGGCCGGCAGCGAGGCCCAGAGGCCGAGCAGATCGAGCGAGCCGCGATCGATGGCCGAGGCCAGGCGGACCCGGAGCTGCTCGCCCGGCGGCAGCGTGACGCGCACGACGTGCCCGTCCACGACGGCGCCGAGCGCGGGGCCGGACTCCAGCACGAGCCGGAACGGCACGCGCTCGGGCCACGTGCCCGGATAGTCCAGCGTCGTGCCCTCGAGCGCGAAGAGGCCGGCGAGGCGGTGGTCCGTTCCCGCGTCCGGGAACATCAGCGAGATGCCGCGGGCGAGGGGATCGGGCAGGTACGGCAGGGCCACCTGGTCCACGTCGTGCGCGACGTACTGTCCGGGCGTGAGCGGCGCGCCATCCGGCAGGTCGCCCGGCGCGGTCACCTCGGGGGTCTCGGCCGTCGGCGTCGTGTGGAAGGTGACGCCGGGCTGCGGCAGCCGCACGCCAGGGTTGGCGATGTCGGCGATGGTCGTGTCCATGAACGACCCGGCCTCGCGAAGCGCGACGCCCAGCGCCGTGCGGACGGCCGCGTCCGGCGCCAGTTGGCCCATCGCGGCATCGAACGCGCCGTGCAGCTCGGCATCGAACTGGCTGCACTTGGGCGGCGCGACGTGCCGCTGGGTATCGGCACGCCAGGCGAGATCCAGATCGGGATGCGCGCCCATCGTGGCGGCGGCGTAGGTCGCCGGATCCGCGATCGTGACGTCCAACCCGCCCGGGGCGTCCTGCGTGACGCCCGACCGGATCACGAGCCGGAGCAGCGACTCCCCCTCGGTGTAGGCGGTGCGCGGGACGATCGCGGGCTCGATGAGGGCGTCCCAGCGCAGGAAGGGCCGCACCGTCGTGATGAGCCGCGCCAGGCGGGCCACGATCCCGGCGACGATCTCCGGGCGGAGCCGCACGCCGGCGGCGATGCCCGTCTGCTGGGCGAGCGCCGTCGCCAGGGCCTGGCCCGCCACGCTCGCCTCGGTCCGGCGGTCCGTGCGCTCGATGAGGACTTGCGCCTGACCCGCCGCCTCGAGGAACGCCCGCTCGGCGTGCTGGGCGCGCGAGAGCGGGACCGCCGCGACGGATCGTGCGCGGTCGGCGAGCCGCGCGGCCACGAGCCGATCCACCTCCGGCACCGACGTCGCCACGACGCCGGCCGGGTCGAAGCCCGCGGCCCCGGACGAGGCGTCGGGGGCGGGCCGGCACGCGGGGGTGGCCGCGGCGAGATGCGCCTTCAGCACGTCCACCGGCAGACCGCCGCGATCGGGCGTCAGCGACACCACGTGCAGGGCATCGGCCGACAGCGCCTGCTGGCGCCTGGCGGCGTGCGCCGCGGCCTCGGCGGCCGTCACCACCAGGCCGCCCGTGGGCGCCGGGCGCGTGGCGCCGGGCGAGGAGGCGATCGCGAGCGGCGCGGCCTCGGGGCCGGGAGCGTCCGCGCGCGGCCGATCGGCGGACTCGGCGCCGCCGGTCGCGTGCGGCCGCGAGTTGCCGGCCAGGTCCACGGCGTAGGCGCGGAACGCGTAGCGGCGGCCGTAGCGGAGGCGCGGCAGCGTGCCGGGCGCCACCTCGGTGCGGCTGGCCACGGGATTCACGGGCGCCGGATCCGGCGGGGGCTCGTCGAGCACGCGCTCGTCGCCGCCGTCGTGGACGACCACCTTGCCGGGCCGCGGCGCCGACAGCGACCAGCCGTCCCAGCCCGCCAGCACTTCATGCGCGTATTTCTGGCCGTTCGGCGCCGTGTCGCTCGAGGTGAGCGCCGCGCCCTGCAGGAAGCCGGTGTCCGGCACCGCGTCCAGCACCCGGCCGGCGCCGGCGATGTCCACGGTGAGCCGCCGGCGGTGCAGTGAGTGCCACTGCCCGCTCACGTCGTCCCACACTTCCAGCCGCACCCCGCGGCTGATCTCCTCCTGCCGGAGCGGCGGGGCGGTGCCCGCGAGCAGGGCCGCGTCCTTGGCCGCGGCGCCGTCGAGGCGCCCGTGGAGCTGCTGGGCGCGATCCACGCGCGCGACCGCGAAGCCGGTGGCCCGCAGCGTGGCGGGCGCCGTGGTCACGGGATCGCCGTTGTTGGCCGCCGCCACGATGCGCGGCACCTGACGGGCGTACTGCTCGAGCTTGAGCGCGGTGGCGTCGGGATCGAGGTCGAGGACGACGAACCGCGACTCGTCGCCCAGGCACAGCATGCCGAGGTCGTAGTCGTCGGTGGCCGAGCGCACGGTGAAGGTCTGACCCACGACCTGGCAGGACGTCCGCGGGGACACGGTCTGCGACGCCTGCGCGCCGCGCATGGCGACGCCCGCCTGAATCCAGGCCGCGCCAGCCAGCCGCGAGACGTCGTCGACGCGCAGGTCGATGACGAGACCCAGGCGGCGCAGCAGCGGCGACAGGTCGCCGAGCAGGCCCGCGCGCTCGTGGAAGTCCGGCGTGGGCTTCCTGACGGGCACGCCCTGCGCGCCCGGCAGCGGCCGGTCGCGATAGCCGGTCTGGTCTTCCGGGCGCTGGTAGAAGCGCCGGGCCGCGTGCAGGTCCGCCAGCATCGCCAGCACGGGACTGCCCGCCGACGCGCCGGCCACGCCCACCACGCCGCCGCGCGTGACGTCGTCGAGGCGCTTCGAGATCGCGCGATCGACCTCGCCGTCGATCACGCGCCGGAGCGGGAGTTCCCGCGCGTCGAGCCCCAGGGCCTGGAGCACGAGTCGGACGTACGGGTTGTTCTCCACGCCGGGCGACGCCACCGGCGACCCCAGGAGCGCGGCGGCGTGGGTGAAGAGCCCGTACGCCTGCATCCGGTGGGCCGGGAACGACTGCCAGGGCGCGGCCGTGTAGTCGGGCACCCGCCACGGACGCACCGGCAGGTCACCGGGGAACACCCGCCGCCACAGGCCGTCGTCGAGGGCGCCGAGGACCGGCGTGACGGGGATGTCGAACTCGCCGGCCGGACCGCCGCCGCCGCGCAGCACGATGCGCGCGCGGCGCAGGTGCGCCGTCCAGTCCCGGACGAGCGCGAAGTCGTCCACGACGCCCTCGGCGCCGTCGGGGGTCAGCCGGTGGGTCACGAACAGCGAGACGTGGAACGCCTCGCCGGGCGAGGCCGAGTACGGCAGCGCGGTGACGAGCCAGGATTCGGTGGCCATGCGCTATGCCTCCGCGAACGCCGCGCAGTAGGAGGACCAGGCGGGGGACGTCCCGTCCGCCAGGAGCCCCATCACCTGCTCGAAGGTCGGGTCGCCGTTCGATCCGGCGAGCCGCCGCTCGCAGGAGACCGTGACCGAGAAGGAGAAGAAGAAGACCTCCACTTCGATCTCGAGCGACGCGCGCCCGACCAGCTTGCCCGTGTCGAACTCGTAGGTCAGCGACAGCTCGAGCGTGATGGAGGCCGAGATGAGCCCCAGCACGTCCACCTCGCCGCGGATCCGGAAGTAGCCGGTGAGGCTGCCGGCGTCGGCCTCGAGCCGCAGGTAGACGCCGACCATGATCGACACCGAGCCCGACGCCACGCCGAGGTCGATCGACAGGTTGGCGCCGGCCTCGAGGGCCATCTCCAGCACGACGAGGCCGCGCGGCGACAGGCGGATGCCGACGAAGCCGCCGCCGCCGATGAGCATCACCGTGAGGCGGAACGGCTTCTCGCGGCTGCAGAAGGCGAAGCCGATCGTCAGGGCCTCGTCGCCGAGGAACGGCACCCGCGCATCGGCGCCGAGGCTGATGTTCTCGAGCGAGAACACCCCGACGGCCACCGACGGCAGGCCCAGGGTGAAGCCCGCCGTCACGCCGTCGGCCGAGACGTCCAGGTAGGGCGGGTCGGAGAAGGCATCGAACGGAATGAGGTCCTTCAGCGTCTCGATGAAGCTCAGGACGCCGACGAACTCGATGCCGCGGAAGACGACGTCCACTTCCGGCTTGCGGCCCGACGCGGCGCGGAAGGCCAGCCGATCGAAGCCGAGGCGCATGAGCGGCGCCGACGGGAAGAGGTTCAGCGAGAACTCCCGCAGTTCGGCCAGGACGTCCACGCCCACGCCGGCCTGTCCCGACGCGCGCGCGTCCACCGACAACCGGAAGCCGTCGGGCCGGACGATGAAGAGCGCCTGGTCGTCGGGGACGTCCGGGAAGTTCGAGAGCGTCGGCCGCCAGTCGAAGCGTGCCCGAAAGCCGAGTCCCGACGGGTCGAGGCCGTTGACGAACCCCGTGATGGCGTCGAGCGTGTCGGTGATGGCGGCCGCGTCGGTCACGGCCGGCTGCACGGCGTTCACGAGCCGTTCGATCTCGGCCTTCACCTGCGGCGGCAGCGCCCGCGTCTGGACCGTCGTGCGCAGCGCGCCCAGCCGTGTCGCCAGTGTGCCGAGCCCGCCGGAGACCGCCGCGGTCACGTCGGGCAGGGACGAGGGCGCATCGAGCGCCAGCAGGCCCTGGATGGCCGCGACGAGCGCGTCGACCTCGGGCACGATCTGCGCGCGGATCGCGTCGAGGTCGGCGCGCGCGTCGGCCGCCTGCTGCTGCAGCTTGCTCGTGGCCGCGCCCGCGGCATCCTCCGCCAGCCGCGTCACGCTCGACGACAGCACGCCCTGCAGCGCGCCGAGGTCGGAGAGCAGGCTCGCGATCATGTCGAGCGCCTCGCTCACGAACGCCGGGGCGCCGTCGAGCCCGACGGCGCGCAGGATGTCCACGAGGTCGAACAGCCCGAACAGCTTCGGCACGGCGCCGGCGAGATACTTCTGCGGATTGAACTTCTGGGCCGGCGGCTTGTTGACGAGATCGTCCAGGTCGCCGATCGTGCCGAGCGCGCGGGACAGCCCGCGGACGGGCAGGTCGGGCTGCACGAACCCGCCGGTCTTCTCGGTGCTGGCGCCGAACTGCATGAAGGCGGGCGTCGTCAGCTCGAACAGCACCTGCGGCGCGGCGTTGATGCCGCCGAAGCCCTCGCTCAGATAGGGCGCGGCGTATTTCACCGTGGTCGTCGGCGCCGAGGGCGCCAGGTGACGCATGGCCGGCACGACGATGTCGGCCTCGACCATGAACGGCGTGGCCGTGCGCGAGCCCGCCGGACCCGGGATGCCGTCGAAGCGGAGCGCCGTGGACTCGAACGCCGTGTCGCCCTGCACGGCGCCGGCGGCGAAGGCGATCGACCGGCTCTGCGCGTCGATGACGTGCTCGGGGTCGCCGACGTAGGCGGCGCGGATGTCGGCGGCCGTCTTCCCCGGCGCGGTGGTGGGCAGCTGCGACGAGACGAAGAGGAGCGGCGCCAGGAGCTTGTGCACCTGGCCGTTCCAGTCGATGCACTCCAGCGTGAAGTAGAACTTGCCCGTGCCCACCGCGGGCCAGAAGAGGTCCTCGCCCTGCAGCGCGCCGGGGGTGCCCGGCACGAGCGGGTCCCGCAGGTCCGGCGTGACCGTGGGGGTGATCGTGATCTGCCGGAACGGCATCCGCCGGTCGTCGTACGTCTTCACCGGCTGGCCCACCTCGATGAACTTGCGCTGGTAGAGGTAGGCGTTCGGGCTCGACGGATCGAGAATCTTGCGTTCGGTGACCTTGTTCAGCGCGCACCGGTGGCCGGTCGGGAAGAAGCACCCCGGCTTGACGAGGCGCACGTACTGGTCGCGCCCCATCGGCGCTTCGTGATCCCATGCCTCGCGGACGTCGAGCCCCTTGACCGCATAGGGCGCCGTGTCGGGCCACCGCCCGCGCAGGTCCAGGAACGCGCCGAGGGCGGACAGGTAGAAGCGCTCCACGTCGACGGGCACCGGCGGCGCGATCGCCGGGTCGGCCGTCTGCCGCACGAGGATCACGCGTTCGTGGGGCGTCATCGACATCCGGAACGGCGAGTCGCCGTCGGGCACGTCCACGTCGGGGTGCACGCCCTCCTTCACCCGCGCCCAGACGGCGCGGATCGCGCGCTGCGGGTGGCGCGACTCGGCGATGCGCACCGTGCCGTCGTCCGGGTCCACCTGCCGCACGCCGAGCCGCGTGTGCCAGAGCTCGACGCGCGAGGCATCGCCGGGTGCGGCGGCCGGATCGATGGCGTGCACGAAGCCGCCTTCGCGGCTGGGCGACACGATCACGCGGAACGGCGCTTCGATCGCGGTCTCATCCCGGCGCGGCGCCCGCGGCCGGACGGCCGGCACGGTCACGCGCGGCGGGCGCGCGACGATGTCCCGGAACCCGCGGGCCACGGCCCGGACGGTCCCCGCGGGTCCGGCCGCCGCGCCGGCGCCTTCCCCGCGCGCGATGGCGCGATCCGTCAGGCTCACGGCCGACTCGCCGGCCAGGACGGCCCGCGCGGCCCGGAGCGCCGTGGCCTGGGCCAGCACCTGGGCCACGCCGCCCGGCGCCGGCGGCGCCGGCGGATCGCCCATCACGGCGAGCAGGCCATCGACGTGCCGGACGAGGGTGAAGCCGCCCGCGAGCGCCGCCACCGTCGTGAACGCGCCGCCCGCGACCGCATCGAACGTGATGGCGCGCGGCGTCGCCAGCGGCGCCACGCGCAGCGGCAGCCGCGACAGGGCGGCGAGCACGCCGGCGATCGAATAGCCGATGCGCGCCCCCTCGGGCACGTCGAAGACCAGGCGCGAGGCCTGCGCCGCGAGCGCCTGGATGGGCGGCGGATCGGTGGCCTCGTCGCCGGGGTTGGGGCCGGGCGGCGGCCCCGATCGGAAGTACGCACGCTCGCCGAGATGCTGGAACGCCAGCCCCACCTCGAGCCGCGCCGCCGCGCCGTCGGGGACGAGCGCCGGTCCGTCCCCGCCCGGCTCCAGGCGCAGGCCGAAGCCGCGGACGTCGAGCGCGACGAGGTCCGTCGGACGCAGGACGCGAAAGACGTGTGACGGCCGTTCGGCCGGCGCGGCGGCGAGGCCGGCGTCGCGCAGCTGCCGGAGGTCCTCGACGGCGAGGACGAGCCGGTCGGGATCGGGTTCGAACTCGAGCGCGCAGGCGCCCGCCGCCGGCCCGTGCCCCATGCCTTCGTCTCCCGCCATGAGCCCTCCGCGTGCGATCACGGGCGTCCAGACGCGCCGCCGCCCGCCGCGCCGACCGCAGGGGCGGCGGTGTCGCGGCATCGCAGGTGGCGGCGTGCCGCCGGCGAGATCGCCTGCGGCGGAGGGCGAGTATACACGGGCCGCGCGAACGTGGCGTGACAGACCTGAGAGGTGGTACCGCAGGTGGGACGGGTCGCGCGATCAGCGCCGGGCGCCGGGCAGGCCGAAGGCGTCGCGTTCCCGCGCCGAGAGCGGCCGCGTGGCGCGCGCGTGCGCCAGCGCCACGAGGTCGGCCGTCGCTCCGGGGTGCAGCGGCCAGAGCCACACGTCCCCCTCCGCGACCGCCAGCACGTCGTCCGCGGCCGGCGACCGGCGCACGGCGCGGACGACGCCGGGCCCCACGGCCAGGTGCTGTCGCGGCGCGCCGGTGACGGCGCTCCACGTGCGCACCGTCCCGTCGTCGCCGCCGCTCACCGCGGTCTCGCCGTCGCGCGACCACGCCACCGAACGGACGGCCGCGCCGTGGCGGCCGAGGCCTCGCGGCTCGAAGCGGTCGGCCTCACCCACCCAGACCGCGCCGGTGTGATCGCCCACGAGCAGGCGGGCGCCGTCGGGCGACCAGGCCACGGCGGTCGAGCGCGATCGCCGGAGCGTCATGACGACCCCGAGCGTGCCGGTGTCGACGTCCAGCAGGCCCGCGCCCTCGTCGTCCCGCGCGAGCGCGAGGCGGCGGCCGCACGGCGACCAGGCGAGGTCGCGGATGGCCGCGCCCGCCGGATCGCGCACGGCAGCGGCGTGCGTGCGATCGTCCAGCGACCAGATCTCGACGGCCCCGTGGTCCAGTCCGAGCGCCACGCGCCCGCCGTCGGGCGCGCACGCCACGCTCCACAGCCGCCCCGCGAGCGGCAGCGTGCCGGCGCGGCGCCACGGCCCGGCCGTCCACACCTCGACGCCGCCGTCCGACGCCGCGAGCAGCCATCGGCCATCGGCGCTCCACGCCAGGTGCTGCACCTCGCCGCCCTCGCGGTGAAGGCGCGCCCGCTCGTCGAGGCCAGCCGTCGCGCGCACGACGACGTCGATGCCGTCTCGGTCGACCACCGCCACCTCGCCGCCCTCCGGGGCCCAGGCCGCACTCCAGGCCCGGCCGGCCGGCACGCGGCGGGCGCCGTCGGGGTCCGGATCCCACACGCGAAGGGTGCCGTCGAGGCCGCCCGAGACGACGGCGCGATCCCCGGGCAGCCACACGATCGCGTCGACGTCGGCCCGGCGGCCCGCTTGCTCGTGGCGGCCGAGAGCGGCAAGCTCGCGGCCCCGCTCGGGATCCCACACGCGCACCGTGCCGTCGCCGCCCCCGGTGGCCAGACGATCGCCGCGCGCGGACCACGCCGCCGAACGGATGTGCGTGGACGGCGCCAGCTCGCGGAGCGGGCGGAGCGTCGCGGCGTCGTACACGAGCGGGTCGACGAGTCCGCCGGCGAAGAAGCGCGTGCCGTCAGGCGCCCAGCGCGCCACGAGACTGCCGTCCCTGAAGACCTGCGGCGCCTCGCCGGAGCCGGGCGTCCAGATCGCCACGGGCCCGCTGTCGATTGCCGCGATCAGCCTGGAGCCGTCGGGCGCCCAGTCCAGCGTGCGCACGGCGTCGCCCCCGAGCTGCACCGACGCCACCGCCGGACCGGAGCCGCCACCGTCGTCGCCCGCCTGGAGAATCGCGATCCGTCCGCCGCGGCTCCCGACCGCCAGGTGCTGGCCGTCGGGGTGCCAGGCCATGGAGGCGATGCCGTCGCCCATGCCGTGCGGCTGCCAGATCGGCACGCCCTCGGGGTCCGCGACGCCGACCCGGCCATCGTCGCATCCGATGGCCAGGCGTCCGCGCCGCCGCGACCAGGCGAGCGCAGCCACGCGGCCGTCGACGGCGAGCGGGGCCTCCATCCGGCAGGGCCCGACGTGCCACCGGCGCAGGCCGGCCTCGCGCACGGCCGCCCAGCCGCCTCCGTCGCCGCCCGCCACGACCGCGTCCACGGGCCCCTCGGCCTGCAGCACGTCGCGCGCCTGCGATCGGCCGATCGCATGGTGGAGGGCGTGCTCGGCCTCCGGCGTCGCCGCGCACTCCTCGACGGCGGCCGTGGCCACGAGCAGCGCCGTGACCGGCGGCTCACGGTCCGACAGCACGATCCGCGCGAGGTCGTTCGCCTTGGCCTCGCGCGCCTGCTGCTGTCCTTGCCGGCTCTCGTCGATGTAGCGGGAGACGAGATCCGGCACGACGCGGTCGCCGACACCGGCCAGGCCCCGCCAGTGCTCGGCGCGTGCCAGCGCCACCTCCGGCAGGAGGTCGCCCCTGCCGGCCTCCCAGTCGCGCGCCCGGCGGAGGAGTTCGCTCTGCTGCCGCTTCCAGGCGGCGTCCTTGCGAAGCGCCGCGAGCACGCGCGTGAAGGCGTGCCCGCGGTCCTCACCGAGCACGACGCCCTGGATGTCCCCGGACGTGCCGGGGAAGCGCGGGCGGGAGTCCGCGGGCCAGTGGATGATCGGCAGCACGGGCTTGCGGCACTCGCCCGCGAAGACGATCTCCTCGGCGACGTACGGCGAGTCGGCGGCCGCCGGCGTCAGCACGAGGATCACGCTGTCGGCGCCCTCGATGGCCCACGAGAGCTCGTCCCGCCAGCGCATGCCCTCGGGGATGTCCTGGCGGTCGATCCACACGTCGAGCCCCGCCTCCTCCAGGTAGGCCACGAGCGCGTCGGCCAGGGCCGCGTTCCGGCGGGAGTAGGAGATGAAGACGTCCGGCACGTGCCTCCCGGGCCCGGCGCGCGGGCTCCTGGGCCGCGCGACGCGGCCCGCGGGCCGCAGTCTGCCACACGCGCCCGCCGCCCCGCCGGGGCTCTGCTAACATGCCCGCCCTCGACGAGGGAGGTACGCCGATGGCGCGCCAGGAGATTCGCAGCTACGACTACGTCAACCGGCCGTACGCCCAGGTCCGGGCGGCCCTCGTCGGCGACCCCACCGGCATCTTCCGCGACGCCACCCGGGCCGTGACGGATCGCGTGCGGGCGGTCGCCGGCGCGTTGAAGGTGACCGTCGCCGGCCTGGAAGTGGGGGCGGACGTGCTGTTCATGGTCGGCGGGATCAGCGACGACGCCGAGAGCCCGCTCGGCGGCCCGATGACTCGGATTCCCGTGTCGTGGGAGGGCGCGGAGCACCCGGGCTGGTTCCCGCTCATGGACGGCGTGCTGAGCGTCTACCCGCTGACGGCCACCGAGACGCAGCTCGACTTCCTGGGCCGCTACGACCCGCCGATGGGCGTCGTCGGCGACGCCGTGAACGCGCTGGTCGGCCACCGGATCGCCGAGGCCTCGGTGCACCGCTTCATCGGCGACGTCGCGCGGTACCTGCGCGAGTCGGCGGCCTGAGCGGGGCCGCGCGCCCGAGGCGGCGAGCCACCACGGCCAGAACGCAGAGGCGGGCGTCCTACAGAACGCCGTGACGCCGATGCGTGCCGTCCTGGCGGCGCTCGTGACCGGGGGGCTGGCACTGCCGGCCGCGCCGCCCGCCCTCTCCGTGCAACCCGCGCCCGTCGGGCCGTCGGTGGACTGGCTGATCCTGGTGGACGAACTGCACGCGGACTTCCGCCAGACCGGCGCGCTGCGCCGGGCCCTGCGGATCGTCGCGGACGAGGCACTGGAGCCCGACGATCGCTATGCCCTGGCCATCGCGGGCCCGGACGCGCGCACCACTCCGCTCAACGGCGATCGGGCGGCGCTGGCCGCCCTGGCGAGGTCGATCACGGGCAACGGCCTCAAGGTGCGGGACGTCGCGGACGACCTGCGGCGTCCGTACGCGCGGGCCGGCCAGGAGTCGCGCCTGCGCACGCTGTCCGCCCTCGAGGCATTGCGGGATCTGATGGCGATGGCGCGACCGGGCGGCCACCCGGCGGTGCTCGTGGCGCTCACGCAGGGACTCGTCCTCACCGCCCCGGAGGCCGTCGTGGTCCCCGCGTTGTCGCAGCCGCTGTCGCGGACGCGGGAGGCCGCGCCCGAGATCCGCGCCGCCTACGAGATGGTGATGCACGAGGCCGTCCAGCGCGGCGTCAGGGTGATGGCCGTCGACCCGCGAGATCCCGCCGCCGCGAACGCCCTCGACCCGGCCGTCGACGCGGGCGTCCAGGTGGATCACCGCGCCCTGGAGCGCGCCAGCCTGGGCGACCTGGCCGGCCGTACTGGCGGCACCGTGGTCGAGGGTGCGGCCGATCTGGCCGCGTCCCTCGTCGCGGTCCGGGCCGCGATCCGGCGCTGACCCCGATTCCGCGCCCGGCGTCGCCGCCGGCGCGAGCGCGTCGCTACCGTTTCGCGGCGCGGGCCTTCGCGACCATGTCCTTCACCTCGCGCATGAGCGTCGGGACGTGGTACGGGATGCCGTCCTTGATGGTCCACTCGATGCCGCCGCCGTGCACGGAGGTCACCTTCGGATCCTCCGGCTGCACGAAGCCCGAGTAGTTGCTCACGATCCGGCCGTCGTAGGCCATGAGATCCGTGCCGTACGGGTTCATCACCCGCAGGTTCTCCAGCGGGTTGCCGTTCACGACGAGCAGGTCGGCGACGTAGCCCTGGCGGATGCGGCCCAGCCGATCGTCGAGTCCGAGCACCTTCGCGCCGTTCCAGGTGGCGTGCGTGAGGACCTCGAGCGGCGAGAAGCCCGCCTCCTGCTGCAGCTCCAGCTCGCGGGAGATGCCGAAGCCGTAGAGCGAGCCGTAGAGGAAGCCCGCGTCGTCGCCCGTCGTGACGAGTCCGCCGCGCCGGGCGAAGTCGAGCACCGTGGCCATCCACACCTCGTAGTTCTTCTTCCAGGCCGTCTCCTGGGACGCCGTCCAGCCCGTCCAGAAGGTGCCGTGCCGCATCATCGACGGCTCGTAGTAGGCGGCCAGCGACGGATGCAGGTAGTCCTTGTACCAGGGCAGGTTCTGCGCCCGGATGAGATCGCGCGCGGCCTCGTAGGTGGAGAGGGTGGGGCTCCACGCCACGCCGCGGGCCACCATGTCGTCCAGCAGGGCCGAGAGCTTCTCCTGGTTCAGGCTGTCCTGGGTGTACAGCTCGCCGGCCCGGCCGAAGCGGTGGATCTCATTCCAAAGGTTCATCTCCGGCGGGAAGTCCTGCGGGCGATCGAGCGCCGCGTCGGGCACGCCGTAGAAGTGCTCGATGCAGTTGACGCCGGCGTCCACGAAGTCGCGGGCCGTCGCCTCGCCCACGGCCACGTGCACGGTGGTGGGCAGGCCGACCTTCCGCGCCTCGTCCAGCGCCGCCTGCACCTGGTCCTTGTCCATCGGGCCGATGAACTTGATGCCGTCGGCGCCCCGCTCCTTGGCGCGGCGGACGTAGGCCCGCCACTCGTCCGGCGTGACGGGCGCCGACTCGCCGGGTCCGACGAGATCGGTGAGCATCGGGTAGAGCTGGATGCGCGGCGCGACGATGGTGTGGGCGGCGCTCTCGGCCCGCCACTGCTTCGTCTTCTCGAAGACGCCGCCCACTTCGCGCGCCGTCGTCACGCCGGCGGCCAGGTACAGGTGGCGCTCGTACTGGATCGGGATGGGCCCCACCCGCTCCTCGTGCCAGTGCATGTGGGTGTTGACGATGCCGGGCAGGACGTACTTGCCGACGCCGTCGATCACGGCATCCGCGGCGGGCCAGTTGCCGGCGGCGGCGTCGCCGATGCGCGTGATGCGGCCGTTCTCGGCCAGGAGATCCGCGGGGCCGTAAGCGGGCATGCCGGTGCCGGCGATGACCATGGCCCGGCGGATGAGCAGGCGGTTCGGGGCCTTCGCGTGGACGGGCGCCGGTCCCGCGGCCGGGGCTTGCGCGCGGGGCGCCGGCTGCGCCGTCAGGCCGGCGAGGACCACCGCCGCCAGGATCACCAGGGGACGTCTCATGGGCTGCTCCAGTCGCGTGGCCGCGGCCCGGAGGAACCGGCGGCGCGCGCGTGGCGGCATGGTACCACCCGGCCTCCGTCCTCCGGCATCGGGCGCTACAATGAGCGGCCGGACGATCTCGTGCAGCCCTACCTGGACCTCCTGCGACACGTGCGCACCCACGGCGTGCCCAAGACCGACCGCACCGGCACGGGCACGCTCGCCGTCTTCGGCCATCAGATGCGCTTCGACCTTCGGGCCGGGTTCCCGATGGTCACGACGAAGAAGCTCCACCTGAAGAGCATCGTGCACGAGCTGCTCTGGTTCCTGAAGGGCGAGACGAACACGCGTTACCTGCGCGAGCACGGCGTGACGATCTGGGACGAGTGGGCCGACGCGCACGGCGAGCTCGGTCCGGTGTACGGCTACCAGTGGCGGTCGTGGCCGGCGCCCGACGGCCGGCACATCGACCAGATCGCGGCCGTGGTGCAGCAGCTGACGACCACCCCGGACTCACGCCGCATCCTCGTGTCCGCCTGGAACGTCGCCGATCTCGATCGGATGGCGCTCCTGCCCTGCCACGCGCTCTTCCAGTTCTTCGTGGCCGAGGGCAGGCTCTCGTGCCAGCTCTATCAGCGCTCGGCGGACCTGTTCCTGGGCGTGCCCTTCAACATCGCGTCCTACGCGCTCCTCACCCACATGCTGGCGCAGCAGTGCGACCTGGACGTGGGCGACTTCGTGTGGACGGGCGGGGACTGCCACATCTACACGAACCACCTGGAGCAGGTGGACCTGCAGCTCACCCGCGATCCGCTGCCGCTGCCCACGCTGCGCTTCCCGCGCCGGCCGCCGTCCATCTTCGACTACACGTTCGAGGACGTGGAGATCGTGGGTTACCAGAGCCATCCCGCCATCAAGGCCCCGGTGGCGGTGTGACGCCGGTCGTCACCCTGGTGGTGGCGGCGGCCGAGGGCGGTGTCATCGGCAAGGACGGCGCCATCCCCTGGCACCTGCCCGCCGACCTGGCGCACTTCAAGCGCGTGACGATGGGCAAGCCGATCGTCATGGGGCGCAAGACGTTCCAGTCCATCGGCCGGGCGCTGCCAGGCCGCCTCAACGTCGTGGTCACGCGGGATCGTGCGTTTCGGGCGGAGGGCGTCGTCGTGACGCACTCGCTGGACGAGGCCCTTGCCGCGTGTGGTGACGCGCCCGAGGTGATGGTGATCGGGGGCGCCGAGATCTACGCGGCGGCGCTGCCGCGGGCGGGGCGCATCCACTTCACGCGCGTCCACGCGGTCGTCGACGGCGACACGCGCTTTCCTGCGCTCGACGCGTCGGCGTGGCAGGAATCCGCGCGCGAGGAGCGGACCGCCGATGCGCGGAATCCGTATCCGCTGACGTTCCTCACGCTCGAACGCCGCGCGTCGGCCTGACATCCGCCCACGCCAGCGAACTGGGTCCAAGGACGGCAGACGTGACAACCGCGCGCTGCCTATCCTGGCCAGCCCGTTGCTTCCCCGCCAGCGGTATTCCGTGGCCCCGCGACCTGAATTCGCCGTAACTGGTGCTGCCGGAACATCCTTGACGACTATGGGTCTGCCGAACAGAATCGCTCCCACGTGGAGTTCGTTGTCGCACGGGGGCATTCGCTGGAGGCCATGGCCGCGAAAGACTGCCGTCCACCTACGTTAGATCGATGAACAGCGTTGGGGGTCTCGTGGAGAGTTCTGTGATAGAGACTGCGGCCGCCGTATTGACCGCGGTCGGAACGGTTGCAGTCGCAATCCTGGCCATTTGGGGCGACAAGCTCAGGGCATGGCTCGCTGGGCCGAAGCTCGCGCTCTCCCTCCGCGACGCCCGAGGGGACCTGACCACCCGGGCCGACGGCCGGAAGACGATCTACTACCATGTTGCCGTCTCTAACGACCGGTCCTGGAGCCCAGCCAAGGCCGTGAGAGTGCTCGTCGTCGGCGTCGCCAAGCGCAGGCCAGACGGTACTTACTACCCGGAACCAGTTGTTGCCCCTCTGCAACTCACGTGGGCCTTCCCACAGTTTCATGAGCTGTTTCCGACTGTCGTCACGAGCGACACCTGTGATTTTGGTCATCTCGACGAAGACGCCGCGAGGTTCACGCTTGCCACCTACGTCACCCCGAACAACTTTCGGGGCCACGTGGAGGCTGGCCAGGCGATGCAAGTCCACCTCATCGCATCGGCTCACAACGTTGATCGCACGAAACCCCTCGTACTGGAGGTATCTTGGGACGGGCAGTGGTCGTCCGACATGGAAGAAATGAAGCGCCACCTCGTCATCAAGGAAGTGAGCGCAGCATGATGTCGGCCACTGGAACGTCCTCCCTCTCCGTCGGGCGTCTGAACGGCTAGCCCGGCGCTGCAGCCGGCGCCGGCGGTGGTTCATGAGCGGGCCGCGGCTGAAGCGGCGACGTTGGGCGGGCCAATCATCGACGAGGCAGATCCCGAGGGCGGCATGCGATTTCCGGAAACGCCTTCAGCACGGCCTTGTCGAACGTGACGAGCGGACACGCCGTGCGGGCGGCGAGTTCGACGAAGAGCGTGTCGTAGACGGTCAGTCCGGAGTCAATCGAGCGCAGCAGCGCTCCTTGGCAGAGGGTGGCCGTGGCCACCGATTCGATGCCGAGTCGACGGGCCAGTCCGAGGCGCACTGGCGCGTCACTCGGGGCCAGGACCCCCGCGCGGCTCGCCATCCAGACGACGTTCGCCAGCTCCGCCTCCCAATGCGTGGGTGCGAGCGGCATCGCCACGTGCTCGAAGCAGAGGCGCGCCTCCTCGACGAAGGCCTCCGTGCCCAGCAAGAGATAGGCGACGACGTTGGTGTCGACAACGGCCTTCATGGCCGGCCGACGGCCATCCACGCATCGACCTCGGCGGCCGTCGGTCGGCGGGTCTGCGCCTGCCAGCCGGCTTCAATCTGGTCGAGCACCGCGCGACGCTCGGCGACGTAGCCTTCGAGCAGCTCACGCACTTCCTGTTCCATGGAACGGTTGTGCCGCTTGGCCAGCGCTTTCAGCGACTGCACGACCTTTGGGGGCACGTTGCGAACGGTAATTGTCGGCATGCAGACCTCAGCGCTAGCACTATGCTAGCACGCAAGCCGCCCGACCGGCGGTCACAGCCGAAGGCCCACCCGCACCAACCGTCTGGCTGGGCGCAGCAGATGGCGGACCGCCGGCAGCACACCGCGGGGTGACCGCACCAGGAGCGCGGACTCACTTTAGTGGTCCGCGGGACACGCACTCATGACGACACCTAACGGCCTTCCGGTCAGTCACTTACAGGTCCGCACACATGCTGCTGCAGGTCTGGAGGGTGCTGACAGTTGGTCCGCGGGTTCCTCACGGAGGTCTGGCGAGCGCTGACAGCAGGCCCGTGGGGTCTGCGCGTAAACCGGCCGCGTGCTGCGTGTTGGTCCGCGGGCTCCGCAGGGAGGTGCGGCGGGTGCCTGCACCTGGTCGCGCGAGCGCTGAGGAAGGTCGCGCGGGGCCTCCAGTGGCCCCGCCGACCGCTGGTCCCTGCCGGTGCGACTCCTCGCCCCTACCTGCGCGACTCGTGGGCCCACGTCACTCGCCTCCGACGGTGAGCCCGTCAGGTCGCGCGGCAGGCGTGCGGGGTGCTCGCACTGCGCGTGCGGGCGCGCGAGCATCACCTCGTCGAGGAGGATCAGATCCGCCGAAGGGCTGGGAGCGCGTTCGGTGTCGTCCCTTTTCAGGGCTGCTTGGGCGGCACGGGCCACCCCTCGGCCTTGCCGTCCGCCGACACCGTCGTGGTCACGCGGAAGAGTTCGGCCTCCGCGGCCGGGATGACATACGAGAACCCCACTGACGACGAGCTCGCCACGTTGGACCACGCGCCCGTCGCGCGGTCGAAGCGTTCCACGGCGTACTTGTACTGCTTCGCCGTGTACCAGGGCGCGATGCCCAGCCACTTGGACTGCAGCTTGACGACCACGGTCTGCGACTCGCGATAGTCGCGGTTGGTCACCATCGCGTAGTCGCGGCCCTCGCCGTCGCGGAACATCCCCAGCACCACGCCGGCGCCGCGCTCCTCGGGGATCGCCTGCACCCAGTGCTCCTTCGGCAGGCTGCGCGATCCGGCCGGCAGGGGCGCGGTGTGGAAGACGTCCACCGACGTCAGGCCCGCCAGCGCGCGGCCGAGCGGCGCGATCTCGTGGTTGATGGCGGCCACGTCCCGGCCCGCCGGCGTCAGGCTGCCGTCCTTCGCAAACACCATGTCCGAGTGGAACCACTCGATGCCGCTCACGCCGTAGGCGAGCGACGTGTAGACGCTCTGGCGCAGCCGGCGGTCGTTGTCGGGCAGCCGCGCCGTGTCGCCCCACTCCACGCCGGGGTTGGCCGACACCTCGAAGCACGCCGCCAGCGGCACGCCCGCGGCCAGGGCCGCCGCGCGGAACTGTTCCAGCTTCTCGAAGTAGCGGTCGCTGCCCCACCACCACTGGTAGTAGTCGAAGCTCAGGAGCGGCGGCTTCGCCTCGCGCATGTAGGTGCGGAGGAACTCGCCCGTGGTGGACAGCATGTTGACGAACGGCACCTGCCGGGGCGCCGCCTGCTCGAACTGGCGGAACTCCCGTCCGATGCCCGCGAACACCGCCTCCGGATAGGGCTCGTCGCCCAGGTGGTAGCCCCACACGGCGGGGTTGGCGGCCAGGCGCCGGGCCACGGCGGGATCCTTCGTGGGCACCATCGCCTTGAGGCCGGCGCGCGTCACCGCCGGCAGTTCGTCCTCGTTCGCGTTGGCCACCGTGAACCCGGCCTTCGCCATGGCGCCCAGGCGGGCGTCGGCGCCCGGGATGCCGGGCGCGCGCCAGCCGTAGATCCAGAACTCGCGGGCGGGCGCGGGCGTCGACGTCGCCTGCGCGAGCAGGGCCGTGGAGGCACCCGCGAGGGTCAGCGCCAGGAGCGACATCCGGAGGGCGGCGGTGGGCATGGCGCCATGATACGCGCGCCTCGACGGCCGGGCGGCTATCATGCTCGGGCCCGGCGCCATTCGGACACGCGCGTCGCCACCGCCGTCATGAACCACGACCTCCGCCACTTCCTGCGCACGCTCGAGTCCCAGGCGCCCGACCTTCTCGCCACCGTGGCCCGCGAGGTCGCGCCGGCCTGGGAGATCTCGGCCGTGCAGATGCGCCTGCAGCAGGAGCGGCGCCTGCCGGTGCTCAAGTTCGATCGCGTGGCCGGGCACGCGATGCCCGTCGTCACGAACCTGTATGCGAGCCGCCGGCACCTGGCGCTGGCGCTCGGCGTGGAGCCCCGCGACGTGGTCACCACGTTCGCCCGCGCGTCGGCGCATCCAATCGCGCCACGGCAGGTGGACGGCGGACCCGTGCACGACGTGATTCGCACCGGCGCGGACGTGGATCTCGGCGCCCTGCCCGTCCCCACGCACTGCGAGAAGGACGCGGGGCCGTACCTGTCGGCCGGCGTCACCATCATGCGGCACCCGCTCACGGGCGCGCTGAACGCCGGCATCTACCGGAACCGGGTGCTTTCACCCACCACGCTCACCATGAACATGGCGCCCATGAGCCACGGCGCCGACACGGCGGCCGCCGCCGAGGCGGCGGGCCGGCACGTGGACGCCGCCATCGTGATCGGCCACCACCCGGCGTTCGGCATGGCCTCGCAGCGGCGCGGCTCGGCGGCCGACTTCGAGCTGGGTACGATGGGCGCGCTCGTCGGCGAAGCCGTGGATCTCGCGCCCGCGCGCACCGTGGACGTGCCGGTGCCGGCGGACGCCGAGATCGTCATCGAGGGCCGCATCCGCACGGACCTCTGGGAGACGGACGGCCCGTTCGGCGACTACTGGCTGTACTACTCGCCGCCGCGGCAGGCGCGCGTGTTCGAGGTGACCGCCATCACCCACCGCCAGGACGCCATCTTCCAGGACGTGTTCAACGTGGGCCCCGAGCACCTGGTGCTCTTCTCGCTCGGCATGGAGGGCCAGGCCTTCCAGGCGCTCGCGCCCATCATCCCGTCGCTGCGCGCCATCGCCGTGCCGGTGTGCGGGTCGGGCAACCTCGTGTACGTGCAGATCCGGAAGGACATGGAAGGGCAAGGCGTGAACGCGGCCCTGGCCGCGCTGGGCGCCTACCGCTTCAAGTGCGCGATCGTGGTGGACGACGACATCGACATCGAGGACGACGGACGGGTGCTGTGGGCGGTGATGACGCGCACGCAGGCGGACCGCTCGATGTTCACGGTGCCCGGGTCCTACGTGTCGCGCGTGGATCCCACCGGCTATCCGGCGTGGCAGACGCCGGGAGCCGCGAAGCTGCTCACGACCCGTCTCGGCATCGACGCCACCAGGCCGCTCGATCCGTCGTTTCCCGAAGTGGCCGAGCCGCCGCGCGCGCTGTGGACGGGCCTGGACCTGAAGGACTACCTTGCCTAACCCTCGCCTGTTCGCGGCGCTCGCCCTCGTGGCGACCGCCGCCGCCTGCGGACCCGACACGTCGGGCCTCACGCACGTCACGTTCCTGACCAACTACACCTTCATCGGCAGGCACGCGCCGTTCTTCGTCGGCGTCGATCAGGGCTTCTATCGCGAGGCCGGGTTCGACGTGGAGATCGTCCCCGCCACGGGCAGCGCGCTGGTCGTCTCGTCGCTCGAAGGCGGGCAGGCGGACTTCGGCATCGCGGAGGCGGCGTCGGTCGTCCAGGCGGTGGGACGCGGCGCGCAGGTGCAGGCGTTCGGCGTCTACCTGGATCGGAGCACGAGCGGCCTGGCGTCGCTCACGCCCTACCCGTCGCCGTCGGCCCTGTCCGGCGCGCGCGTGGCCGCCTCGCTGACCGATTCGGCGCGGGTCGTGCTGCCCATCGTGCTGACGGGCTCCGGGGTGGCGCCGTCGTCGGTCACCTGGCTGGCCGCTGATCCGAGCACCTACTTGTCGCTGCTCCTCACCAGCCAGGCGGATCTCATCACCGCGTCGAGCGACTCGGACGTGCCGGCCCTGCGGCGCGTGGCCGGCCCGCAGAACCGCGAGGTGCACTTCGCGTCGTTCGCCGACTGGGGCTACGATGTCTACGGCTACTTCCTGGTGGCGCGGGCGGATCGGATCGCGGCCGCGCCGGACCAGGTGCGGGCGTTCGCGGCCGCCACGGCCCGCGCAGTGCGGTTTGCGGCGGATCAGCCGGAGGAGGCCGCGCGGGCGGTGGCGCGGCGCAGCCCGGCGCTCGACGAGACGTCGGCGCTGACCCAATGGCGGGCGTCCCTCGACGCCCTGCAGACGCCCGAGGTCGCCGCGCGCGGCTACGGCACGGCCACGACCGATCGCCTGCAGCGCACGATCGACCTCGTGAAGGCAGGCGTGGGCCTCGAGTCGGTCCCGACGCCGGCCCGCCTGTTCGCCGACGGCTTCATGCCGCGCTGAGACGCGGCGTCAGGCGCCGGCGCCGGCTCGTCAGCTTCGCCGGGCCCTGGGCCGCGACATCCACCCCACGAGCATGCCCGTGGCCAGACCGGCGGCAAAGGTGATGCCCACGGAGGCCAGCGGCGCACGGCGGACGGTGGTGACGACGTCGTCGCGCAGGTCTTCGACGTCCCGCCGCGTCTGGCGCACGGCCCGCCGCGCCGCCAGCACCTGATCTTCCAGGGCCACGGCGGCCCGGTCCTTCAGTTGCCGCGCGTCCTTGGCGAGATGCCCGGCCTGACGGGCGGTCTCGGCGACGCGCTCGGCGATCGACGCGGCCTTGGATTCCAGCTTCTCGAAGGTCTCGTTGACCATGACTTCCTCCTCAAGCGCTGGTGCGATCGACTGCAAGAGGGCGGCCAGCCTGGAGCCGGCCGATCGGCGACGGTTCGAGGCGGCCTCGATCGCGCCCTACCAAATGTCGCGAAGTCCTTACACACCGTCGGCAGCCGGCAGGCCCGCGGGGCGCGCTCAGCCGCGGCGGGCGGGCCGCCAGGCGAGCAGCCACCGCTCGAGCGCCACGATGGCAGCCGTGCCCAGGCTGGTCAGGAGCGTGATGCTGGCGAGGCAGGCGAAGACGAACGGGGTGTCGAGCGCGCCCTGCGCGGACAGGATGAGGTAGCCGATGCCCCGGTTGCCGCCGATGAACTCGCCAACCAGCGCGCCGACGAGCGCCAGCGGGAAGGCCACCTTCAGCGCGTCGATGAGATGGGGCAGCGCGTGCGGCAGCCGCACCTTCGTGAAGAGGCGCCACGGCCCGCCGCCGGCCAGGCGTGCCAGGTCCAGGTAGTCGCGGTCGATCACGCCCAGGCCCGTCGAGGCGGCGACGAACACCGGAAAGAGGCCCATCAGCGCGGCCAGCAGCACCTTCGGCAGGTCGCCCAGCCCGAACCAGATGACGAACAGCGGGGCGATGGCCACCTTCGGGATGCCGTTGAAGGCCGCCAGGGCCGGCAGGAGGAGGGCGCCCACCGTCTCCACGTACACGGCCACGAGCGCCAGTCCCACGCCGGCCACGATGGCCACGACCAGGCCCGAGAGGGTGGCGGCGCCCGTCACGGCCAAGTGCTCCGCCTGCAGGCCGCGCGTCTCCCACAACTTCTGCGCCACGACGCTCGGCGCCGGCAGGACGTACTGCGGCAGGCCGGCGGCGCGCGCGGCGATCTCCCAGGCCGCCAGGACGGCCGCGGCGGCGAGCACCTGCCGCCCGGCGGTCCCGAGGGACGAGGACGCGGCCGCCATCACGCGCCCTCCAGGCGGTCGCGCACCTGGGTGCAAAGGGCCACGAACCGCGACTCGCCCAGCGTCTGCGGCGTGCGGGGCCGCGGCAGGTCGACGTCCACGACGGCCGTGATCGTGCCGGGCCGGGGCGACATCACCACGACGCGGTCGGCCAGGAGCACCGCCTCGGTGATGCTGTGGGTCACGAGGAGGACGGCGTTCCGCGTCTCCTGCCAGATGCGCTGCAGCGCGAAGCCCAGGCGTTCGCGGGTGAGGACGTCGAGCGCCCCGAACGGCTCGTCCATGAGCAGGAGCGTCGGGTCGAGGAGCAGGGCCCGGCAGATCGCCACCCGCTGCTGCATGCCGCCCGAGAGCTCGTGCGGATAGCGGCGGGCGAAGCCGTCCAGCTCGGCCAGATCCAGCAGCTCCAGCGCCCGCGCGCGGTGCGCCGCGCTGACCTGGCCGCGCATCTCGGCCGGGAAGAGGACGTTGGCGTCCACGCGACGCCACGGCAGGAGGACCGGCGTCTGGAAGACCATGGCCGTGTCCGGCGCGGGCCCCTGCACTTCGTGCCCGCCGACGTCCACCCGCCCCTCGGTGGGGCGCACGAGCCCGGCGGCGGCCCGGAGCGTGGTGGACTTGCCGCAGCCGCTCGGGCCCACGATGGCGACGAACTCGTGCGGGCCGACGTCCAGCGACACGCCGGTCACGGCCGGGGTCGTCCCGTAGCACTGGGTCAGGTCGAGGAGGCGGAGGGCGGGCGGCACCTGGCTCATCGGCGGCGCGGGGCGCCTGGCGGGCGGAGCATGCGGGGATTCTATCGGGTCGGCCGCGGGCGACGCGGCGGGCGGCGCGACGCACCGTCAGGGCGCCGCGCCACTCACGCTATTTCGCGAGCGCACACGCCAGGACGCGGGACGGGCCGGCCGCTGACCGGGCGCCGGGACCTTTTCGGGCATTTCACGCGTGGCAGCGTCATTGCACCGCGGTGGGAGGACCGCGGACGACACCGGCCCGCAGCCGGGCGGGACCGGGGACGCGACGGACGCGGGTCCGCGGAGGGAGGGCACGACGTGAAGGCGTGGGACGCCACGGCGCGCGAGCGCGCCACCACCTGGCTGCTGGAGGGCCTGCCGACCGCGTGCCCGGCCTGGCTGCCGCAGCAGCGGTGGTTCGGCGCCAAGGCCCGGACCATCCGCGCCGTGGCCACCGAGGACGTCGTCTGGGTGTCGGACCAGGCCGCGGTGGTCGTGCTCGACCTGGCCTACGACGCCGGCCCGCACGAGCGCTACGCGCTCGTCGTCGCCCTGGCCGAGGGCGCCGGCGCCGCGCCGCCGCTGGGCCGGGTGCCCTCGCTCGATGCGGTGGCGATCGAGGCAGCCACCGACCCGGCCACGCTCGGAGCGCTCCTGGCGGGGTTCGCCTCGGATGCCGTGCTCCCCAGCGTGCGCGGCGGCCAGCTCCAGTTCGGCGATGCGTCGGCGCGCGCCCGGCGGATCCTCGCCCCGGACCACGGCCCCCTGACACTCAAGACGCTCTCGGCCGAACAGAGCAACACATCGGTGAAGGTGGCCGGCACGTTCGTGTTCAAGCTGTTCCGCCGCGTCCAGCGCGGCGAGCACCCGCAGCTCGAGATCGCCCGGTTCCTGACGGCGACGGCCTTCCGCGACGCGCCGCCCCTGGACGGGTCGGTCGTCTACGTCCCGGCCGACGGGTCCGGACCGTGCGCCCTGGGCGCGCTCGAGGGCTGGGTGGACAACGACGGCGACGGCTGGAGCCACGTGCTCCACGACTTCGAGGACGCGGCCCGCCGCGACGGCGACCACGGCGCGCTGGCCGCGCAGCTCTTCGATCTCGGCACGACCACGGCCGGGTTCCACATGGCGCTGGCCGCCCGGACCGACGACCCCGCGTTCGCGCCGGTGCCGGCCACGGCCGCGGACCGGCGGACGTGGCGCGACGGGCTGTTCGCGCAGGCGGAGCGCTCCTTCGCCCTCGTGGCCGCGCACGCCCGGGACTGGCCGGAGCCGGCCGCGTCGCGGGCCCGCCAGGTGCTCGACGCGCGCGACGCCGTGGCCCGCTACGGACCGGTCGTGACCGACGGCCCGGCCGGCCAGTTCGATCTGATTCGCGTCCACGGCGACTTCCACCTCGGGCAGACCCTCCACACACCGCGCGGCTTCGTCATCATCGATTTCGAGGGCGAGCCCTCCAAGCCGATCGACGAGCGGCGCATGAAGCACTGCGCGCTCAAGGACGTGGCGGGCATGCTGCGGTCGCTCGACTATGCCGCCGCGGTCGTCGCCTCGCGCCTGGATCCGCCGGCGGCGGCCAAGGTGGGCTCGGCGCGGCTGCGCGAGGCCTACGCCGACGGCTACCGGCTGCAGGCCTCGAGCCACGCGGCCTCGTTCCTGCCGGCCACGGCGGAGGACCTCCGCCTCTGGACCGCCGTCTTCGAGCTCGAGAAGGCGCTCTACGAGGTCGAGTACGAGATCCACAATCGCCCGGCATGGGTTGGCATCCCGCTTCAGGGCGTCGCGCGCCTGCTCCAGCGCGCGCCGGCGTGATCCGGGCCGCGGCGGCCGCGCTCGCGCTGGCCGCGCTCGGATGCGGAAACGCCGCGCCGCCCTCCCTCGTCATCGCGGCGAGCACGGTCGGCGCCGAGGCGGCGGTCACGCGCCGGCAGATCGCGCGCTTCGAGGCCCGCCACCCGGGCGTGCGCGTGGAGCTGCGCGTCACGCCCGATGCCGCCGGCCAGCGCCACCAGATGTACGTGCAGTGGCTGAACGCGCGGGCCGCCACGCCCGACGTGCTGCAGATCGACGTCGTGTGGACGAGTGAGTTCGCCGCCGCCGGCTGGATCGCGCCGCTGGAGGACGCCGACGAGGGGGACCTGCTGCCCGCGGCCCGCGACGCCGCGCGGTGGCGGGGGCGGGCCTACGCGGTGCCGTGGTTCGTGGACGTGGGCCTGCTCTACTGGCGCACGGACCTCATGGACGCGCCGCCCCAATCGCAGGCCGACCTCGTCGAGGCGGCCCGCGCGGCGCGGGCGGCGGGCAAGACCCGCTACGGCCTCGTCTGGACGGGCGCCCGCTACGAAGGCCTCGTCACCGTGTTCCTCGAGTACCTGAGCGCCTACGGCGGCGCCATCCTCGACGGCGACGGACGCGTGACCGTCGACGAGCCGCCGGCCGTGCGGGCCCTCGCGGCGATGTGCGAGGCCGTCGGTCCGGGCGGGATCGTCCCGACCGCCGCCCTCAACTGGCAGGAAGAGCCCGTCCGCTTCGCCTTCCAGAACGGCGAGGCGGCCTTCATGCGCAACTGGCCCTACGCGTGGACGCTGCTCGAGGCGCCCTCGGAGTCGGCCGTGGCCGGCCACGTCGGGGTCGCCACCTTCCCGCCCGCCTCGGGCGGGCGGGCGGCCGCCGCGCTCGGCGGGGCACAGCTGGCCGTGAACCGCTTCAGCCAGCGCGCCGCGCAGGCCCGGGCCCTCATCGCCTTCCTGACCGCGCCGGCGCAGTTGCTGGAGCGGGCGCGGCAGGCCTCCCAGCTCCCGGCCCGGCGATCCGTCTACGACATGCCGGCGTTCGCCGGCGCGCTGCCGCTGCCGGCCGACGCGCTGCGCGCGGCGATCGACGCCGCCGTGGCGCGCCCGGCGACGCCCGTCTACGGCGAGCTCTCCGAGACGCTCCAGGTGCACCTGCACCGCGCGCTCTCGGGCCAGCAGGCGCCCGCCGACGCCCTGGCGGCGGCGGGCCGCGAGCTCCGCGCGCTCGTCGCGCGCGCCGGGCTGGATCGGCCGGGAGGGCCGTCGTGAGCACCGCCACCGCGCGGCAGCGCGACCGACGCGACGGCTGGCTCCTGGTGGCGCCGGCGCTGGCCGTCATCGTGGCCGTCGCGCTCGTGCCCATCGTGGCCACGGCGTGGACGGCCCTGCACGGGCACGACCTGCGCCTGCCCTGGCTCGGCCGCCCGTTCGTCGGCGCCGGGAACTTCGTGGAGGCCGCCGGGGATCCGCGCGCGCGGGCGGCCGTCCTGCACACCGTCGTCTTCGCCCTGGTCTCGGTCCCGATCGAGCTCGCCGTCGGCCTGGTGCTGGCGCTCGTCATGCACCGCGCGACGCGGGGGCGGGGGCTCCTCCGGGTGACGGCGCTCCTGCCCTGGGCGATTCCGACGGTGGTGGCGGCGCTCGTGTGGCGGTTCATGTTCGACGCGCAGACCGGACTCTCGGGCGCCTTCGCCGCCGCGGGCGCCGAGCCGTACGACTGGTTCGCCTCGCCGCTCTCGGCCTGGGTTCCAATCGTGGGCGCCGACGTCTGGAAGACCTCGCCGTTCGTCGCCATGCTGCTGCTGGCCGGCCTCCAGACGATCGACCCGGCCGTGGACGACGCCGCGCGCATCGACGGGGCCGGCGCGGTCCGGCACTTCTGGTCCATCACGCTCCCGCTGCTCGGCCCGTCGGTCGTCGTGGCCGCCGCCTTCCGCATGCTCGACGCGCTGCGCCTGTTCGACCTGGCCTACGTCGTGACGGGCGGCGGTCCCGGGACGGCCACCGAGCCGCTGTCGCTCTACGCCTTCGTGGTCCTCACCGATCGCCTGCGCTTCGGCTACGGCTCGGCCCTGTCGCTCGCCACCTTCCTCATCGCCTTCGCGTGCGCCCTCCTCTGGGTGCGCGCGCTCGGCCGCGTCGTGGAGGACGCGCACGCATGAGCGCCGCCGGCCGGGTGACGGTCGTGGGCGGGGCGGCGGTGACAATGGCGGCCGTGGCCTTCCCCGTCTACTGGATGGCCGTGTCGTCGGTGACACCCGAAGCGGCGCTCTTCGCGCCCCGGACGCTCCTGCCGGGCGCGGTCTCGCTGGAGCACTACCGCGCGCTCTTCGACGAGCGCGGCTTCCTCGTGCCCATCCGGAACTCCCTGATCGTCGCCGCCGCCACGACGGCGCTGGCCGTGCCCGTGGCCGCGCTCTGCGCCTACGGGTTCGCCCGGCTCCGGCCGCGCGGCACGCCGCTCCTGCTGGCGCTGGTGCTGGCCGTTTCGATGTTCCCGCAGATCTCGGTCGTGCCGCCGATGTACCTCGCGCTGCGCGAGCTCGGGCTGCTCAACACCTACCCGGGCCTCGTGCTGCCGTATCTCACCTTCGCGACGCCGATTGCCGTGTGGCTGCTCACGGGATTCCTCCGGCACCTGCCCGTGGACATCGAACAGGCCGCCATGATCGACGGCGCGTCGCGCTGGCGGGTGCTCCGCGACGTCGTCCTGCCGCTGGCGATGCCGGGCCTGACGACCACGGCCATCCTCACGTTCCTGTACTGCTGGAACGAGTTCCTGTTCGCCCTGTCCTTCACGCTGGGCCCGGAGCGCCACACGGTGCCGGTGGCGGTGATGCTCTTCCGCTCGCGCTACCAGGTGCCGTGGGGCCAGGTGCTGGCGGCCACGGTCGTGGCGACGGTGCCGGTGGCCGCGCTCGTCCTCCTCTTCCAGCGGCGCATCGTGGCGGGCCTGTCGGCCGGGGCGGTCAAGGGCTGACATGGCGGCCACGACGCTCACGCTCGCCGGCCTCGGCCGGACCTACGCCACCGGCCACGTCGCGGTGCACGACCTCGACCTGGCCGTGCAGGCGGGCGAGTACCTGGTGGTCGTCGGCCCGTCGGGCTGCGGCAAGAGCACCGTACTCCGGCTCATCGCGGGCCTCGACCAGCCCACGAGCGGGCGCGTGCTGCTGGGCGACGACGACGTCACGGACTGGCCGCCGCAGGCGCGGGATCTGGCGATGGTCTTCCAGAGCTACGCGCTGTACCCGCACATGCCCGTGCGGGACAACCTGGCGTACGGCCTGCGCGTGCGCGGCACCGCGCCGGCGGTGGTGGCCCAGCGCGTGGCCGCCGTCGCCGCGGCGCTGGGGCTCGAGCCGCTGCTCGACCGGCGGCCCGCGCAGCTCTCGGGCGGCGAGCGGCAGCGCGTGGCGCTCGGCCGCGCGATCGTCCGCGAGCCGAAGGCGTTCCTGTTCGACGAGCCGCTGTCGAACCTCGACCCGGCGCTCCGGACCGAGGCGAGGGCCGAGCTGCGCCGGCTGCACGGCCGGCTGGGCGCCACCGTCGTCCACGTGACGCACGACCAGGAGGAGGCGCTCACGCTCGGCGGCCGGGTGGCCGTGCTGCGCCGCGGCCGCCTGGAGCAGGTCGCCCCGCCGTTGGAGCTCTACCGGCGGCCCGCCAACACCTTCGTCGCGCAGTTCATCGGCGCCCCGGCGATGAACCTCCTGCCGGCGGCCCGGCTCGGCGTGGGCGCGGCGCCCGATGCGCTGGCGGGACTCCGGCCGCAGGACGTGCGGCTCGGCGCCGGCGGGGCCGTGACGGCGCACGTCGAGCTGGTGGAGCCCCGGGGCGCCGACGCGATCGTGCACCTGCGCCTGGACCGGCTCGACGGGCCGGCGATGCTGGCCGTGGTACAAGGGGCGTTGCCCGCGCCCGGCGCCACCACGGAGGTCTCGTGGGACCCGCGCCGCCTGCACCTCTTCGACGGACAGACCCAGGAGCGACTCGGACCGTGATCCCGCCCACCCGCGACCCCGCGGCCGCGACCCCGGCAACGACCTATCGGCTGCAGCTGCACGGCGGCTTCACGCTCGACGACGCGCGCCGGGTCGTGCCGTACCTGGCGGCGCTCGGCGTGACCACCTGCTACTGCTCGCCGATCTTCACGGCGAAGCCGGGCAGCACGCACGGGTACGACGTGAGCCTCCACACCGAGATCAACCCGGAACTGGGCGGCGAGCCGGCCTTCGCGGCCTTCGCGGACGCGCTGGCGGCCGCGGGCATGCGGCTCCTCCTCGACTTCGTGCCCAACCACATGAGCAACGACCCGCGCACCAACCTCTGGTGGCGCGACGTGCTCGAGAACGGCCCCAGCTCCCCCTTCGCGCGCTACTTCGACGTGGACTGGGACCCGATCAAGACCGAGCTCAAGGACCGCCTGCTCCTGCCGATCCTCGGCGAGCAGTACGGCGAGGCCCTGGAGCGGGGCGCCCTGCGGCTGACCTTCGAGGACGGCGCGCTGGAGCTCGCGTACGGCGATCTCGTGGTGCCGATCAACCCGCGGCGCGCGCCGCTCGTCCTGGCCTTCGACATCGACACGCTGGAGCAGACGCTCGGCGCCGATCACGCCGACATGCGCGAGTACCTGAGCGTGCTCACCTCGCTGCGCAACCTGCCGCCCTACACCGAGCGCGACCCGGCCCAGATCGCCGAGCGGCACCGCGAGAAGACCGTGGCGCGGGAACGCCTGGCGTCGCTGGCCGCCCGGTCGGAGCCGATCCGGGCGCACATCGCCCACGCCGTGGCCGCCTACAACGGCACGCCGGGCGAGCCGGCCAGCTTCGACCGCCTCCACGAGCTCCTCGAGCAGCAGGCCTACCGGCTGGCCTCGTGGCGCACGGCCTCGGACGAGATCAACTACCGGCGCTTCTTCGACATCAACGAGCTGGCCGGACTGCGCGTGGAAGACCCCGAGGTGTTCGACGAGATCCACCGGCTGCTCCTGGATCTCATCGCGTCGGGCAAGGCCGCCGGCGTGCGCCTGGACCACGTGGACGGCCTGTTCGATCCCCAGGAGTACCTCCGCCGCCTGCGCGACGCGCTGGAGGCCCGCGCCGCCGGCGCCGGCCGTCCGTACGTGGTCGTCGAGAAGATCCTGTCGGCCGGCGAGCCGCTCCGGTCGGACTGGCCCGTGGCCGGCACCACCGGCTACACGTTCCTCAACGACGTCAACGGCGTGCTCGTGGACGGGCGCCAGGCCAAGCGGCTGCAGCGGATCCGGGCGCGCTTCGTCGGGCGCCAGGAGACCTTCGCCGACGTGGCGTACGAGAGCAAGCGCCTCATCGTCTCCACCGCCCTCAGCAGCGAGTTCCAGGTGCTGACGCAGGCCGTGAACCGCCTGTCGGAGCACGACCGGCGGGCCCGCGACTTCACGCTCGGCAGCATCCGGCGCGCGCTGCGCGAGGTGGTGGCGTGCTTCCCCGTCTACCGCACCTACGTGACGGCGGCCGGCGCCACGCCCGCCGACGCCGAGGCCGTCGATCTCGCCGTCGCCGAGGCACGCCGGCGCAATCCCGCCGTGGAGTCGTCGATCTTCGACTTCCTGCGCGCCGTCCTCCTGCCCGCCGCCGCGCCGGGCGCGCCGGCGGCGCCGGGAGCGATGGCCGTGGCAATGCGGTTCCAGCAGTACACGGCGCCGGTCCAGGCCAAGGGCGTCGAGGACACGGCGTGCTACCGCTACGTGGTGCTCGCGTCGCTCAACGAGGTGGGCGGCGAGCCGAGCCGGTTCGGCCGCACGGTGGACGAGTTCCACGCCGCCAACCTGGCCCGCCGCCGCGACTGGCCCGGCGAGATGCTGGCCTCCACCACGCACGACACCAAGCGCAGCGAGGATGCCCGCGCACGCATCACGGCGCTCACCGAGACGCCCGACGGCTGGCAGGCGGCGGTCCTCAGGTGGCGGCGGATGAACGGGCCCAACCGCACGCGCCTGGGCGGCACGCAGGCGCCCGATCCGAACGACGAGTACCTCTTCTACCAGACGCTCGTCGGCGCGTGGCCCGCGGAGCCGGCCGGCGCCGAGGTGCCGCGGCAGGCCCCGGCCGATCTCGTCGCGCGCCTGGCGGCCTACATGGACAAGGCCATCAAGGAGGCCAAGCTGCACACCTCGTGGATCACGCCCAACACCGCCTACGAGACGGCGGTGGCGTCCTTCGTCGAGCGGACGCTCACAGGACGCACGGCCCCCGCGTTCCTGGCGTCGTTCGTGCCGTTCGTGCGCCGCGCGGCGATCTCGGGCATGGTCAACGCGCTCGCCCAGCTCGTCCTGAAGATCGCGTCGCCGGGCGTGGCCGACTTCTACCAGGGCACCGAGCTCTGGGATCTCAGCCTGGTCGATCCCGACAACCGCCGGCCCGTGGACTGGCCCCGCCGGCAGGCCCTCCTCGCCGAGCTCGAACCCTGGCTGGCCCATGCCACGCCGGCGCGGGCCGGCAACGACGTCCCCGGGCGCGCCGCGACGGTGTCCGAGTGGGTGACGGCCTGGCCCGACGGCAGGATCAAGCTGTTCCTGACGGCGCTGGGCGCCCGGCTCCGCCGCGAACGTCCGGCGCTCTTCCTCGACGGGGCATACGAGCCGCTGGCCGCGGCCGGCGGCTACGCCGACCACGTCGTGGCACTCGCGCGGCACCACGAGGGCCAGACCCTCATCGCGGTCGTGCCCCGGCTGACGCGCCGCGTCGTGGACCGCGAGCACGGACTGCCCCTGGGCGGGGCCTGGGGCGAGACGGCGGTGGTGCTGCCGGCCGCCTGCCGGGGCCGTCGACTCCGGGACCTGGTGACGGGCGCGCGGCTCGAACCCGCCGAGGGGCCCGACGGCGGGCCGCCGCGGCTGCTGGTGAGCCGGATGCTCGCGGTCTGTCCCGTCGCGCTCGTGTGGCTCGAGCCGGCCCCGGAGGCCGCGGCCCCCGGGGCGGGTGTGCTCGAATAGAGCCCCGACGATGGACGACACCTGCCTCGCCTACCGCTGCCACGACCAGCAGGGCACCATTGCCGCGCGGCTCGAGCGCGTGCCCGTGATCCCGGCCGACCGGCTCCAGCCCGGCGACGTGTCGGTGCGGGTCGCCTGGTCCGACATCAACTACAAGGACGCCCTGGCCGTCACCGGGACGGGTCGGATCATGCGGCGGCTGCCGCTCACCGCCGGCATCGACATGGCCGGCGTGGTGGACGCCTCGTCCGACGCCCGCTACCGCCCCGGCGATGCGGTGGCCGTCATCGGCTGCGGCCTCGGCGAGGAGCACGACGGCGGCTACGCCGAACGCGCCGTGGTCAAGGGCGACTGGATCGTGCCCCTGCCGGCGCCGCTCACGCTCCGCGACACGATGGCCATCGGCACGGCCGGATTCACGGCCGCCCAGGCAATCGAGCGGCTCGAAGACAACGGGACGCACCCCGGCGGCGGCCCGATCGCGGTCACCGGCGCGACGGGCGGGGTCGGCAGCCTGGCCGTGGCGCTCCTGGCCCGCGCGGGCTACCGCGTGTCGGCCATCACGGGCAAGCCCGACGCCGAGGCGTACCTGCGCGGACTGGGCGCGGCCGAGGTGCTGCCCGCGGCGGACGTACCGGAGAAGACCCGGCCGCTCGAGGGCGCGCGCTGGGCCGGGGCCATCGACGCCGTCGGCGGCGCCACCCTGCACTGGCTGTGCGCCACCGCCCAGCCCCTCGGCAACGTCGCCAGCGTGGGACTCGCCGGCGGCCACGCGCTGACGACCACGGTGATGCCGTTCATCCTGCGCGGCGTCAACCTGCTCGGCATCAACTCCACCTATTGCCCGCTGCCGCTCAGGACGCGGGTCTGGGCGCGGCTGGCCCGGACGGTGGACCGCGACCTGGTCGAGGCGGTGGTGAGCCGCACGGTGGATCTGGCGGACCTGCCCGGCGCGTTCGACGGCTACACGACCCGCGCCGTGCGCGGCCGGACCCTGGTCCGCGTCTCCGGCGCCCTGGGCGGCCGGACGCTCTAGGCGGCGCGCTCCGTCGCCGACACCCGGCGCCGCGGCCTTCATCCAACAGGATGTCGATGCCGCCGTCCGACCCGCACGCCTATCCGCTGCCCGCGCCGCTCGAACGCAAGGTCACGTGGGTGGAGCTCTTCTTCGACCTCGTGTTCGTGGCCGCCGTGTCGCAGGTGGGCACGCCGCTGGCCCTCCACTACTCGTTCCAGGAGGTCGGCCGCTACGCGTTCCTCCTCCTGGTGGTGTGGTGGGCCTGGCACGGGTACGCCGTGTATGCGACGCGCTTCGACACCGACGACCTCGTCGAGCGCGGCGCGACGCTGCTCCAGATGCTGGCCGTGATCTTCATGGCCGCGAACGCCGAGGACGGGCTCGACAGCGTCTCGTCGGCGGGCTTCGCGGCGGCGTACGCCGTGATGCGCGCGATCCTGGTCGCGCGCTATCTTCGCGCCGGCCGGCGCCCGGGGGCGGGCCCGCTGGCGCGCCTGCACGCCATCGGGTTCGGGACCGCGGCCGCCGTCTGGCTCGCCTCGTCCGTGACGCCGGTGCCCTGGCGCTACGCCTGCTGGGCCCTGGCGATCGCCATCGACCTGGGCACGGCGCAGGCCGCGCGGCGCCACACGCTGGCGATCCCGCCGCACGAGGGCCACCTGCCGGAGCGCTTCGGCCTCTTCACGCTCATCCTGCTCGGCGAGGCCATCGTCGCCGTGATGCGGGGTGTACAGCAGCAGCCGTTGTGGTCGGCGGCGGCCGCCCTGACCGCGCTGTCGGGCGTGGGGCTCGTCTGCGCGGTGTGGTGGGGCTACTTCGAGACCACCGGGGCGGCCAGCCATCGGCCCGTGCGGACCGAGGCTGACTGCCGCGCGCTCGAGATCTGGACGCGCGCCCACCTGCCGCTCTACCTCGGCATCGCGCTCCTCGGTGTGGGCGTCGAGCACGCGGTCAAGGCCGGCGGCTGGCAGGCCCTACACGGCGAGGAAGCCGCGCTGGTCGCCCTCGCAGTTGCGGCCGCCGGCGCCGCGCTGGCCACGCTGGCGACGACCCGGCAGTCGACCCCAGACGCGCAGCCGGTCTAGACGCCATCCAGACACCACGCAGCCGCAGGCGGCGGTCCCGTCGGAGTGCGCGACCGTCTTGCATCCGGTGAGTTCGGATCCGCCTCCTGGGCCATGCAGGCGCGACGGGACCACCCGCGGCGGGCGGCGCGGTCATGCCGGCGTCGCGCCGGCGGCTGGCGGGAAGCACGGCGCCGCGCCACGGGCCCTGCGCCGCCGCCGCGGATCGTCCCGACCCGGAGTAGAGTGTGCCCCGGAGTCTCCTGATGGCCACACCCGACCTCGCGTCCGCCCGCCGTTCGTTCATTGCGCAGTGCTCGGCCCTCGGCCTCGGCGGCACGCTGCTGCCCGGCATGCTGTGGGCGGAGGTCACGCAGTCGGGCGGCCAGCCGGTCACGGCCGACATGCTGCGGCACGCCATCGCCATGGCCGGGCTCACCTTCAGCGAGGCCGACCAGAAGCAGATGCTCGACGCGGTGAACCAGAACCTGACGCGCATGACCGAGCTGCGCGCCATCGACATCCCCAACGACGTGTCGCCGCCGTTCCACTTCAGCGCGCTCGTCCCCGGCATGACGCTCGACCGCAGGACGATGCCCTTCGTGATGAGCACGCCCGCGGTGAAGCGTCCCGCGAACCTCGACGACGTCGCCTTCTGGCCGGTCGTGCAGCTGGCGCAGCTGGTGAAGACGAAGCAGGTGACGTCCACCGAGCTCACGAACATGTACCTGGGCCGGCTGCACCGCTACAACCCGCTGCTCAACTGCGCCGTGACCATCACCGACGAACTGGCGCTGGCGCAGGCGAAGCAGGCCGACGCGGAGATCGCGGCTGGCCGATACAAGGGCCCGCTGCACGGCATCCCGTGGGGCGCCAAGGACATCATCGCGGTCAAGGGCTACAAGACCACGTGGGGCTCGGGCGCCTACAAGGATCAGGTGATCGACAAGGACGCCTCGATCGTCGAGATGCTGCGCGACGCCGGCGCCGTGCTCGTGGCCAAGCTCGCGAGCGGCGAGATCGCGCAAGGCGATCGCTGGTTCGGCGGGCAGACGAAGAACCCGTGGGATCCCGCCACCGGCTCGGGCGGGTCGTCGGCCGGGCCCGGTTCCGCCACCGCCGCGGGCCTCGTGGGCTTCTCGATCGGTACCGAGACCAGCGGATCGATCCTGGGGCCGTCGTCGCGCTGCGGCGTCACCGGCCTGCGCCCCACGCTGGGGCGCATCAGCCGCGACGGCGTGATGGCGCTGTCGTGGACGCAGGATCGCCTGGGACCGATGTGCCGCTACGCCGAGGACTGCGCGCTGGTCATGCGCGTCATCGCCCGCGCCGACAGCCGCGACATGAGCTGCGTCGATCTGCCCTTCAACTGGAACGCGAAGCTGGACCTGAAGACGATCCGCGTCGGCTACCTGAAGGCGGCGTTCGACGAGAACGACGATCCGATCGCGCGCGAACGTCAACGGGCCACCTTCGACGCGGTGGCCGCGCTGGGCTTCACCATCGTGCCGGTGGAGGTGCCCGAGTTCACGACCGACGTGTCGGCCATCAACGTCGAATCGGCGACGTTCTTCGACGGCCTGATGCGCAGCGGCCGCGATGCCCTGCTCACCAACCCCGGCCGCGCCAACGGCTGGAAGGGCGAGCGCGTGCTCCCCGCCGTGGACTACCTGCAGTCGCAGCGCGTCCGCATGATGATGATGATGAAGCTGGCCGAGGCCACGGCGCACGTGGACGTGTACCTCGGCCCCAGCAACGGCGGCGCCCCGGCGCCCGCGCGGGGCCCCGGCGGCCCGGGCGGCGGCGGACGTCAGCGGCGTCAGGGCGCGGGCCAGCGGCACAGCGCCATGGCCAACCTGGCGACGTATCCGGCCGTCGCCGTGCCCAACGGCTTCGGGCCGACCGGCCTGCCCACGAGCATCACCTTCTTCGCACGGCCCTTCAAGGAAACCGAACTGCTGGCCGTCGTGAAGGCATACCAGGACGCCACCGGGGTGCACCTGAAGCACCCGACGCTGGCGGCGACGGCGACGGCCGTCGCGGACTGATCGCAACCGCGTGGCGCGCTCCGCGCGACGCGCTCTTCACCTTCGCCCTGAGGGACCGATCGATGCCGCTGAACGACCGCCGTGAGTTCCTGGCCGTGTGCGCGTCAAGCGGCGCCGGCGCCACGCTGCTGCCAGGCCTCCTGTGGGCGCAGATCCAGCCGGGCACCAAGGCCATCACGCTGGAGATGGTGCGCGGGGCCGCCGAGCTCGCCGGTCTCACCTGGACCGATGCCGAGTGCCAGGATCTGTTCGACTCGCTGTCGCGCCTGGCACGCGGCACGGACGCCGTGGGCAAGGCGTCGCTGACCAACGCGTCGCCGCTGCCCGTGCACTTCAACCCCGTGCCTCCGGGCGCGCCGCTGCCGCCGGCGCCACCGGCGGTGTTCCGCACCACGCCGGCGCCGCAGGTGAAAGCGCCCGCGTCCATCGAGGCCGTGGCCTACTGGCCCATCGCGCACCTGGCGCGGCTGATCGAGACCCGCCAGGTCACGTCCACCGCGCTGACCACCATGTACCTGGACCGGTTGAGGCGTCACAACGGCGTGCTCAACTGCGTGGCCGCGCTGACCGAGGCGCGCGCCATGGCCGAAGCCGCGGCGGCGGACGAGGCGATCGCCGCCGGCAGGTATCGCGGCGCGCTGCACGGCATCCCCTACGGCGTGAAGGACATCATCGCGGCCATGGGCGCCCCCACGCGCTGGGGCGCGCCGCCGTTCGAGACGCAGACCTTCGACGAGGACGCGACGGTGGTCCAGCGCCTGCACGAGGCCGGCGCCGTGCTCGTCGCCAAGCTGACCACCGGCGAGATGGCCTTCGGCGATCAGTGGGCCGGCGGCCGCACCAACAACCCGTGGAACCCGGAGCAGGGCTCCAGCGGATCGTCGGCCGGGCCCGGAGCCGCGACGGCCGCGGGGCTGGTGGCGTTCAGCATCGGCAGCGACACGGGCGGCTCGATCCTCTCGCCCTCCGAGCGCTGCGGGCTCGTGGGCTTGCGGCCCACGTTCGGACGCGTCAGCCGCCACGGCGTGATGACGGCCGGCAGCACGCTCGACAAGATGGGGCCGATGTGCCGTTACGCCGAGGATCTGGCGGTGGTGCTGCGCACCATCGCAGGCCCCGACGACAAGGATCTGGCCGTGGTCCGCGATCGCCCCATCGTCTACGACGCGCGGGCGCCGCTGCCCACGCGCATCGGCTACGTGCCGGCGATGATGGACGCCGAGACGGCGCCGGAGGCGCGCGCCAACAACGCACGCGTGTTCGCCATGCTGACGCGGCTCGGGTGCACGCTGCACCCGGTGGCCATCCCGGCCGGTGGCGACCTCAGCTACTTCATCGAGTACACGGAACGGGCGGCGGCGTTCGACAGCGTCACCACCAGCGGCCGCCACACCGGCCTGCGCCAGCGCAACAGCCGCTTCCTGCGTGCCGGGCAACTCGTGACCGCCGTGGACTACCTGCAGGCCAACCGGCGGCGCGCCGCGATCATGCAGGACATGGCGCGCAGCCTTCGCGGCGTGGACGCGGTGATGTTCACGTCCATGACGCTCGACGAGCGGACCAGCCTCAATCCCGTGTTGAGCCTCACCGGCCATCCGTCGATCGCCATCCCCAACGGCTTCCGCGCCGACGGCACGCCCACGGCGGTGATGTTCGCGGGCCACCTGTATCGCGAGGGCGATCTCATCGCCCTGGCGGCGGCGTGGCAGACGGCCACCGGCGAGGCCGGGAAGCAGCCGCCGCGGTTCAGCGTGATCTGACCGCGCGCGGGGCATGCGGGCCGGGGCGCGTCGGGCACGGTCCACTGGATCACCAGGGGCGACGCGGCTGTAGATCCGACGCGTGCCACGGTCGCCCCGTCGATGGCACGGGCTGCACCATTTCTGCAGGCGTCGCAGCTTGACAGGACCACTACGGACACATTAATTTGTCCGTCTACTCGTTGGCCATGCCCAAGACTGCCCGACCGCTCGACATCATCGACGACCCGGCCCGCGCCCGCACCGCGCTGCAGCCGGTGCGCCGGCAACTGCTGCACCTGCTGGAGCGGCCGCAGTCCGCCCCGCAACTCGCCAGCGCCATCGGCATGCCCCGCCAGCGCGTGCTCTACCACTTGCGGAAGCTCGAAGCGGACCACCTGGTCGAGGCGCGTGACCACGGCAGCGTGGGCCGCCGCATCGACCGCACCTACATCCGCACCGCGACGTCGTATGCCATCGCCCCGAACGCGCTGGGCGGCGTGGCCGTGGATCCCCAGACGGTCACCGACGCGTTCTCGTCGGCCTACCTGTGGGCCGTGGCCGGCCGCGCCCTGAACGATCTGGCCGCGCTCGGACGCGCCGCCGCGGCGCGCGGCAAGCGCGTGCCCACCCTCACGGTCGAAACCGACGTCCGCTTCGCCACGCCCGCCGACCAGCGCCAGTTCGCCGACGAGCTGGCGCGGACGCTCGCCCGCTTGGCCGCGAAGTATCACCAGCCCGACGCCCCGCAGGGCCGCACCTTCCGGGTGTTCGCCTGCGGCTATCCGGCCGTGCGGAGCCGCACCGCCGCCACCCCCGACACTCGGAACGACGCATAGGAGACGCCATGAGCGACGACCGCACGCCCCCAGGCCGGCACCTGGACCTCAGCATCGACATCGACGCCACGCTGGAGGACGTGTGGCAGGCCCTCACCACGGGCGACGGCATCGCGCGGTGGTTCGGCCCCTACGCCAAGGTGACGCCGGGCGTGGGCGGCAGCGTCGGCGTGGGCTGGGACCCGAACGAGATGTGGGACGCGCCGATCACGGTGTGGGAGCCGCACCGGCACCTGCAGACCGTCAGCGAGATGCCCACCAAGGACGGCGGCGTGGTGCGCCTGGCCGTCGACTATTACGTCGAGGCGCGCGACGGGACCGTGCGCGTGCGCCTCGTCCACTCCGGCTTCGACGACAGCGAGTCCTGGGACGGCTACATCGACGGCCTCGACGCCGGCTGGACGTTCTTCCTGTTCAACCTCAAGCTGGCCCTGGAACGGCATCGCGGCGTCGCGCGCCAGCAGTTGTCGGCGCGCTTCACGACGACGGCGCCCGTTGGCGGCACGCATCCCGTGTTCGGTGCCGAGGCGCTACAGGTCCGGCCCGCCGTCGAGGCGCTGCGCACCGGCGACGCGTGCCACCTCACAGTGGGCGGCGAAGAGGCCGCGGCGACTGTGGCGGTGGCCCGGCTGCCGCGTGGCATCGCCTTCGTCGTGCCGGCCTGGAACGACGGCCTGCTGTTCGTCGAACGCGAAGGCCTGAAGGACACGCACACCCTGGGCGTGTGGCTCTCGCTGTACGGCGCCCCCGCGCCCGTGGCGTCACGCCTCGGCGACGGCCTTGCGGCGCTGCGCACCTCACTCGGCTTGGCCGACGCGTGAGCGTCAGCCCGTCGCGTCCAGCGGCCGCTCCCGCCCGGGTCCACGTCCACCGCCAGACAGGTGTGGGAGCAGAGCCTTGAGGCCCGCCAGGGGCGTCAGGCCCTCGTCGGCGGGGTCACATCCACGCGGGTCGCCGCGGAACGCCGCGTCCGTCGCCGCTCAGCGCAGGCGCCTCACGAGCACCTTGGAGTTGCGGCCGCTCTTCTCGTAGGCCTCGCGCCGGGCGGGCGAGAGGTCGTCCGGCGTGCCCTCCGCGAACCCGCCCTTCGCCTGGAAGTAATTGAACGCCTGGGTCGAGAGCGCCAGCACGCGGTCGAGCCCGAGCTGGCGGGCCCGGTTCTCGACGAACTGAATCAGGCGGCGGCCGATGCCCTGGTTCTCGTGGGCGCCGCTCACGTACAGGCATGCCAGCTCACCCTGGTTCCGCTCGCGATCGACGTGGAGCGCGACGCAACCCACCGGGTTCCGGTCGATCTCGAAGATGAAGTAGTCGCCCAGCTGCTGCTCGATGGCACTGCGCGACCGCTTCAGCAGCTCGTCGGCGTCCACGCCCTGGCGGATCAGCTGCTGGATCGCGCGGATGTCGGCGCGCTGGGCGGGCCGGATGTTCTGATACTCGTTCGTGTGGATGAGCGTGCCGAGTCCGTGGTTCGAGAACACCTCGCCGAGCAGGCCCTCGTCGAGCGCGCCGTCGATCACGTGGACGCGCGGCACGTTGGCCTGGCAGGCGCGGACGGCGTGGCGGGCCTTCGACAGGTGCTCGCCGACGAAGCCCGCGGCGTCCTTCTGCAGCAGGTCCGCCAGTTCGGCCACCATCATCTGGCGAATCGGCTGTCCGCGATGCACGAGGCCCGGCGCGGTGGTGACGTAGAGCAGCTTCGTCGCCCGCAGCTGCGCGGCCACGGCCACCGCCATGCCGTCGGAGTTGACGCGGTAGGTGCGCCCCTCGCCGTCGAACCCGAGCGGCGGCACGACCGGCACGACGCCCTGCGCCAGGAGCGCCTGCAGCAGCTCCACGTCAACGCGCTCGACCTTGCCCGTGAACTGCTGGTCCACGCCCTGGATCACGCCGGCCGGGTGCGCGACGATGCCGTTGGTGCAGGCCGCGCGGAGGTCGTTCGCGGCGAGGCCTTCGAGGATCTCGTGCGTCAGGCGGTTGGCGGCGGTGACGGCCAGGTCGAGCGTGGCGGCATCGGTCGGGCCCGTGCCGTCGGTGTTCGAGGCCGTGAGGCCACGCTCCGCGGCCAGCCGCCGGAGCTCCGGCGCGATGCCGTGCACCAGCACGACGCGGATGTTGAGGGACCAGAGCAGGGCGATGTCGACCAGCAGCGTGGCGAGGCGCTCGTCCTGCACGATCTCGGCGTCGATCGCGAGCACGAAGATCCGTTCCCGGAACTCCGGGATGTAGTGCAGGATGCCGCGCAGGTCGGTCAGCTTCACGTGGTCACACCTCGCCGTCCATCGTGCTACAGACGAGGCGCAAACGCGATCCCGGGGTCGGAGAACGGGTCCGTCGAGGTCGAGAGTCCGTTCGTCGTCGACGCGCCGCCACCGGTCCCGTGACGGGGCCGATCGCGCCGGGGGCCGCCGCGCCGATCGCTCCGGCGTGCTCGGGTTGACAGCCATCGACATCGACGCTACCGTGAGCGCCGTGCACGCCCGGCACGTCTCGCTGGATTCCGGCAGCGGCGCGTCCAACCGCTGCCGCCTCGCCGACGGCAGGAATCCCCTGGCTTTCCGTAATCCCGGCCGCGGCGTCTTCTGACGCTGCCGTGGACGTCCCGTCCACGCGCGCCGCCTCCCCATGTGCCGTGCCCCGGGCCCGGCGGCGGCGCGTATCCGGTCCAGACCACGCGCTCGGAGACGACAGATGCACGACTCGACCCGCGCCCACGCCCCCGCCGGCAGGTGTCGCGTCCCCTGGAGGGCGGCCGCCGCCCTGCTGCTGGTGTTCGCCCTGCCGGCGCCCGGCGCCGCGGGGAACGCCGTCGCGGCCCACGCCGCCGAGACGCTCCAGCCCGACGACGTCTCGCCGCTCTTCCTCGGGATGTACCGGAAGGTGATGGTCATCGAAGACCAGATCCGGCGGCATGCCGAGCGTTACGGCGTCGACTACGACCTGGCCCGGGCCATCTGCCTGTACGAATCGGGTGGTAACGCCGGGCTGGCGTCGCGGCCCGGCGCCCGCGGCTACTTCCAGGTGATGCCGCGGACCTTCCGCTCCCTGAAGGTCCAGACCAACATCGAGGCCGGCGTGAAGTACCTGGGCCAGATGGTGAAGCGGTTCGCGCGGGAGGACCGCGCGGTGGCCGCCTACAACGGCGGACCGACCCGCGTCGACCGCAACCGGGGGCTGCCGCTGGAAACGCTGCAGTACGTGCTCGGCGTGGGCCAGTACCGTACCGTCCTGAAGTTCCACGACGCCTCGATCCGGCAGCAGGCCACCGGCATCGACCTGACGAGCGTGCGGGCCGGAGAGGACTGGGCCGCGGTGGCCGCGCGGCTCGGCGTCCGCGAGTGGGAAGTGCGCCTCCACAATCCCTTCCTGGCCCAGCGGCGGCTGCTCGCCGGTCAGCTCGTCGCGTATCCGAAGACGCCCCGGACCGATCTCTTCCGCGCGGTCGACGGCGCGGCCGAGTACCGCATGCGCTACGGCGACAACTACCTCAAGCTGGCCTTCACGCTGGGCGTGGCCCCCGACGCGATGCGCGCCGCCAACGGGCTGTGGCACCTGCAGGCGGTGCCGGCGGGCACGGTGCTGCGCATTCCCCTCGCCGACGACCGGACGGCGCTGGTACACGCGGCGCTGGGCCTGGCGCCAGAGGCGGCGATGACGACCGTGGCCCTGGCCACCGTGCCTCCGGACCTGGCCGCCCCCGAGCCGGCGCCGCCGGCCACGGCCACGGCGACCCATCGCGTGGCCCGTGGCGACACGCTGGGCGCGCTGGCTCGCCGCTATGGCACGACCGTGTCGGCCCTGCGCGCCGCCAACGGGCTCGGCCGCCGGTCGACGATTCGCATCGGCCAGCCGCTGCGGGTGCCCGGCGCGGGCAACGGTCCGCCGGCGACCGTCCGCCACCGGGTGTCGCGCGGCGACACCCTCGGCGCGCTGGCCCGCCGCTATGGCACGTCGGTGACCGCCATCCAGCGGGTCAATGGGATGGACCGCCGTACCACGATCCGGCCTGGTCAGCTCCTGCGCATCCCGCGGTAGCCCGCGCCGCCGGACGGGGCGTGCCCACGGCGCCCCGGGGCGGTCACTCCCAGCGGAAGACCCGGGCGGACACCGCCACGCACGCCGCCAGGACAACGGTCAGCCATCTGAAAGACAGCGTCCACTCGCGCCGGCCGGCCGGCGCGAGTTCGTCAGTTCAACAGCGTCTCGCCCGTGGCCAGCGCGTCGGCCACGCGCTGGAGGCGCTCGGTGGGATCGGCGCCGATGAACGTCTGCGCGTCGCGGATCCGCACGTCGCGCAGCAGGTAGAAGTTGATGTTGGCGCGCTGGTGGCCCTCCACCGTCTCGGGCACGCCGTTGAGGATGCCCACGCGCCGGCTGACGCAGTCGGCCTGCCACGGCGCGGCGGCCGTGCGGCCGCGGGCCTCCACGGCCAGCCGCACGAGCGTGAACTGGTCGGCGGGCCGCGCCTCGCGGACGGCGGCCTCGATGCGGGGCTTGGCCTTCGACAGGCTGCCCTGCTGGATGACGAGGTCGTAGAGCGAGCAGAGGCAGCGGAGGTGGTCGATCCGGACCTCGGGCACGAGCCCCTGCAGGTACTGGACGGCCTCGACGACCTTCGCGCCGTACATCCGGAGCGCCTCCTCGACCATGATCGCGCGGAAGCGCGTGACCCGGCCCACCGCCTGGAAGTACCCGCGCCAGGGCTCGGCGATCTCCTGCTTGCCGCGGCCCGTGCTGATGGCATCGGCCCACCGGATCTGCTGGTCGCCGGGGAGGTCGAGCACGCGCCGGAACTCCTCGAGGTCGTCGGCGTCGGGGAAGCAGGCGCGGAAGGCCGCGGGGTCCGCCCGCTCGAACGCGCGGAAGAGCGGCACGAGCGTGCCGCTCTTGAAGTTCCACTGCGCCGGCCCGAAGGACATGCCGGCGCCGTCGAAGTTGCCCGTCACCTGCTGGAAGCGGTCCCCGCTCGTCTCGAAGCAGGCGGTGACCGAAAAGGCCGATTCCAGCGCCTGCTCGAGCTCGATCGGCGGCAGGGCCGCGGGATCGGGAATGGCCACGTGCACGAGATCGCCGGCGGCCGCCACCTCGCGGAACAGGTGGTGCGCGCGGACGCGCTCGGCGGCGCCCAGCAGGTCCGGGACCGAGGCGCACCTCACGTCGGCGCCGAGCCCGTCGTCGTCCACGCGCCGGATCGCCAGCGGCTTGCCGAAGCGCTCGCGGAGCATCTGGAGCGCCGTCACGAGCTCGCGGTGCACCTTCACCCGGCCGTCGGGCCGGACGAACTCCTTCAGGCGGAAGTTCGGCGTCAGCCGCAGGTTCCCCTCGCCGCCCACCACGAAGCCGCCGTCCCACTGCGCCTTCCAGATCATGGCTGTCTCCTCGCGATCCTCGAGTCCTGGCGATGATAGACCGGCCGGACCAGCGCGCGGCCGGCGGAGGCGTATGATGCGCGCGGACCCGCCGACGCGATGCCCAGCGCCCCGCCGCCCACCACTGCCGAGGTCGACGCCATCGCCGGGATGCGCGACGCCGTCCGGCGCAACCTGGAGATCACCGCAGCGTACGGCCGGCTCTCGGCGGCCTTCGCGACGCGTCAGCCCGGCGGCGCCAACTGGTGCACGTTCGCCACGTGGGCCTCGCGACAGGCCGGCCAGACGATCCGGAAGGAGGATCTCGGCCGGGCGGTCACGGCCCGCCTGCGACAGCGGGTGGCCGGGCTCCCGCTGCCGGGCGAGCTTCACGATCGCCTGGGACTCACGCCGGCCCGCCTCGAGGCCGTGATCGCGGACGCAACGGCGGGCCTGCCGGGCCTCGATCGGGCCGCCGGCGCGGTGGCGCGCGGCAACCTGAAGGTATTCGGCGAAATCGGCCGGGTCTTCGCCGACGTCCTCGCGACGCCCCCGGCGGGCGACGCGGACGTGACGGCGGTGGCGGCCGGCCTGCGGCCCGGTCCGCCACCGGGCGGACAGGCCGAACTCGCGCGGGCGTTCCAGCACTACGGCGCGGCCCGGCGGCCCACGCCTGCCGGCGACGAGCTGATGTTCCTGGCCAACGTGCGGATCGGGCTGCACGAGCAGACGCGGCTGCAGCCCGAGATCCAGGAGGCGATGGACGCGGCGGTGCTGGACGTCGCGGCGACGACGGCGCGCGTGCTGGCGGCGCTCGATCGCGCCATGCCGCTCGGCCGGCCCGTGCGCACGGGGATCGCCCGGCAGGCCGCGCGGCGCCTGGCGGCGCACCTGGCGCGCGAGCTGGCGGCGGTGGTGCGCGTCGTCGTCACGGATCACCTGATGACGCTGGCGCTCCCGGGCGGCGCGCTGCACCTGGGGCGGGATGTGCCTGGCACCTATCCGCCGCCGCTGGCCCGGCTCACGACGCCGGAGGTCGTGGCGCTGCTGGCGCCGTTCCAGGCGGCGTCAAGGTCGCCGCGAGGATCGGGCGCCGTCGACTGGGCCGCGCTGCCGCAGCGCATGCACTACATCGCGGCCCTGTTCCGGGCGCGCCATCGGGACGGGACGCTCTTCACGCCGCCCTTCGACGCCGGCCAGCTCGCGGCCATGGCTTCGGGACGGCTGCCCGCCGGGCTCTAGCCTGGCGGCCCGGGCTCCTAGGGCTCGCGGACCCGCACGACGAGCGGCCGCGTCAGCGTGGTGGTCAGGGCGGTGCCGGCGGCCAGTTCCACTTCGTCGCCCCGCGTCGCCAGCACCACGCCCGTGCCGGCGCCGGCGCCCACCGTGCCGCCGACGACCGCGCCCTTCTTGCCGCCCGTGATCGCGCCGATGACCGCCCCGGCGCCCGCGCCGATGCCGATCTTCTTCGCGTCGTCCTTCTTGGTGCTCTCGGCCTCACGCGCGATCGCGGCCGTGGCGATGGAGGTCGGCGCCTCGTCGATCGTCATGGAAGTGAAGCGGAGCGCGAGGTGCGCGCGGCCCTTCACGCGCCCCGACTGCTGGGCGTCGGTGACCGCGCCGGTCACGGCGGCGCCCGCGGGCACGGCCTCGACGCCGTCCACGACGAGCGCGCGCCTGAGCACGCCCTGCACGCGGTCCTCCACCGCGCTCGTGGCCGACGACAGCGCGGTCCTGAGCTCGATCGAGAGCGTGGTCCCGGACGGGATCGTGACTTCCCTGTAGACGGGTGCGGGCGGCGCCGCGGGGGCGGCCGGCGCGGGTGCCGGCATCTCCGCCTTCGGCGCGGGTGTCTCGACGGCCGCGGCCGCCGGGGCAGGTGCGGCGGGGCGGGACGCCGGGGACGCCGCCCGAGGCGCCGCCGCGGTCGTCGCGGGCGCGGGCGTCGACACGGGGCCCGCGCTCGCCGGGACCTCGGCCGGCGCCGAGGGGGCGCCCGCCGCGGCGGGAGCGGGAGCCACGGCCGCGGCCTCGGGCGTCGCGGCCGGCGGTGAGGCCGGCGACGAACATCCAACTCCCGAGGCCATCACTGCCGCGGCAATCCACAAACTGGCACGCATGCTTCCCTCCCTGGGCACTCGACGCGCCCTCGTCCCCACCTAAAGCAAGCTCGTCGCCAACCTCGGCCGGCGGCAATCGGCGGGCCCATTTCCGCCGCGCCCGGTCTCCGGGCCGGCTGGACCGGCGCCCCTGGCCGTCCGCCTGCGTAGGATTTCCCGGCCTCGTGTCGGGCCGCCATACACCCCGGCCGCCGGGCCGGCCAGGCGCCCACCGTCCCGGATCGCACCCCGACCACCCGATCCGCCCCTCCGAGTGGTGCCCCTGTCGGCCCCAGGCGCCGAGGGCTGGCGCGGCGGCGGCCGGACCCGACCGCGATCGGGGCGCCTCCCGGCCGCGGCGCGGCGGCCAGGACGGGTGCCGGGTGCGCCGCCCGGGGCGCCGCTTGGCTTATTGATATCGTTGTTCTATATTGACGACCGATATCAGCGCGGGAGGCCGAGGGTGGCACGACTGGATCTCATGAAGGGCACGCTGAACCTGCTCATCCTCCGCACGCTGGAGCTCGAGCCGCGGCACGGCGTCGCGATCGCCGATCGGATCGAGCAGCTCACGCGCGGCACCTTCCGCGTCAAGGCCGGCTCGCTCTTCCCCGCGCTCCACCGGCTCGAGGACGACGGCGCCATCGCCGGCGAGTGGACGACGGTGGATGGGCGCCGGACGAAGACCTATCGCCTCACCGCCGCCGGCCGTCGCCAGCTCGCCGCCGGCACGCGCGACTGGACCCGCGTCGTCGAGGCGATGCGGCTGGTCCTGGAGACGAGGTAGCGCCGTGCGGCCGTGGGCGCGGGCGCTCCAGGCGTGGCGGACGCTGACCGGGCGTCGGCCAGACGCGGCGCTCGACGACGAGCTGGCCGCGTACGTGGACGAGCTGACCGAGCGGCTGGTGAGCAGAGGCGTCCCGCGGGACGACGCGCGGCGGCGCGTGCTGGCGGAGATGGGCGGCGTCGAGACGGTGAAGGAACACGTCAGGGAGGGGCGCGCCGGCCGGGTGCTCGACGAACTCCTCCGCGACGTGGCCCGCGCCTGGCGCGGGCTCAGGCGGGCGCCGGCGTTCACGGCCGCGGCGCTCGCCACGCTGGCCCTGGGCGTCGCCGCCAATGCCGCCATCTTCGGCGTGGCCCACGCGCTGCTGATCCGGCCGCTGCCGTTCCGTGCGCCCGACCGCCTCGTCTTCGTCTGGGCCGACCAGACCGCCGAGGGCTATCCACGGGCACCGCTCTCGGGACCCGAGCTCATGGACCTCGACGAGCGGGGCGCCCGCTTCGAGGGCTTCGCCGGCATCTGGGCCACGACGGCGGCGCTCACGGGGGACGACGAGCCGGAACAGCTGCGCATCGGCCTCGTCACGAGCGACTTCTTCAGCCTGCTCGGGGCCGACGCGGCGCTGGGCCGGACCTTCCGCGCGGACGACGAGACGACGGGCGCGCCCACCACCGTGCTCCTGAGCGGGGCGGTGTGGCGGCGGCGCTACGGCGGCGATCCGGGCATCGTGGGGCGCCGCGTCGACGTCAACGGGCAGCCCGCCGTCGTGGTGGGCGTCATGCCCGAAGGGTTTCGCCTGATGATGCCGCCGGACGCGGCGGTGCCCGACGACCTCGAGGCCTGGCTCCTCTTGAACCGCCGCTTCGGCGAGGGCCCGCGCGGCCAACGCTACCTGCGCGTCATCGGCCGCCTGCGTCCGGGGGTGAGCGAGGCCGACGCGCAGGCCGATGTGGCACGCGTGGGCCGCGAGATCTCGGCGGCGCACGCGTTCTACGGCGCCGCCGGCCGGACGTTCGAGATGGTGCCGCTGGCCGTCGACGCCGTGAACGACGTGCGCCGCCCGCTCCTCGCCCTGAGCGCCGGCGCCGCGATCCTGCTGCTCATCGCCTGCATCAACGTCGGCGCCCTGCTGGTGGCCCGCGCGGCGGCACGGGCGCGCGAGACGGCCGTCCAGCGGGCGCTCGGGGCCGGACGCCTGCGGGTGGCGCGCCAGCACCTGACCGAGGCCCTGCTGCTGGGCGGCCTGGGGGCCGGGCTCGGGCTCGGCCTGGCGCAGTGGGGACTCACGCTCATCCTGCGCGTGGCGCCGCCGTCGCTCGGCCGCCTCCAGCTCGCCTCCATCGACGGCACCGTCGCGGCGGTATCGCTGGCGACGGTGGTCCTCTGGATGTCGCTCCTGTCGCTGGTCCCCGCGAGCCGATCGGCCGCGCGGTCGTTGACGGACGTGCTCGGCGACGACCGGAGCCGCACGGGGGGCCGGGCGTGGAACCGGCTGCGCGGCCTGCTCACGCTCGCCGAGCTGGCGCTGAGCGTCGTGCTCGTGGCGGCCGCGCTCCTGCTCGCCCGCACCGTGCAGCGGGTCCAGCAGATCGATCCGGGGTTCGACGCGGGCGGCGTCCTCTCCTTCCGCGTGGCCCTCCCCGGCCCGCGCTACCCGACGCAGGCGGCCTTCAACGCGTTCTCGCGGCGCCTGCAGGACGCGCTCGCCGACCTGCCGGGCGTGACGGGCGCGGCCTCGATCAGCCACGCGCCCTACGACCACGTCCCGAACTGGGGCGGCCCCTACGTGGCGACGGAGGGCGCCGACCCCTCGACGGCGCCGCAGGCCGACTACCGCGCGCTCTCGCCGGGCGCCTTCGAACTGCTCGGCGTCCGGCTGCGCGACGGCCGGACCTTCACCGAGACCGACGACGAGACGACCGCTCCGGTCGTCGTCGTCGACGAACGTCTCGCCGCCAGGACCTGGCCCGGCGCGCCGGCCGTCGGACGCCGCATCGCGGTCGATCCGGCCGTCACCGGCGAGCCCGTGGCCTGGGCCACGGTGGTCGGCGTCGTGCGGCACGTGCGCCACCGCTCGCCCACCGAGGAGGTGCGCGAACAGGTCTACTTCCCCGGCCGGCAGGCGCGGCGCAATCCGTCCGTCTACCTCGTGAAGACCTCCGGGGATCCGGCGGCGATCGTGCCGGCGGTGCGCCGGCTGGTGGGGACGCTCGATGCCGCGCTGCCGCTGTACGACATCCGGCCGCTGCAGGCGTACGTGGACGAGGCCCGGGCGCTTCGGGCGTTCACGGCCCGCCTGGCCGGCCTGTTCGCGGCGGCCGCGCTCCTGCTCGCCGCCGTGGGCGTGTACGGCGTGGTGGCGTTCGCCGTGGCCGAGCGGCGGCGGGAGCTCGGCGTGCGCCTCGCGCTCGGCGCGGGCGCGCGGCAGGTGCTCCAGCTCGTGCTCGCCGAGAGCGCGTGGCTGACGGCCGGGGGCGTCGCGCTCGGGCTGGCCGGTGCGGCCCTCGGCGCACACGCGCTCGAGGCGCAGCTGGTCGGCGTCGCGCCGTGGGATCCCGTGTCGCTCGGCGGGGCCGTGGCCCTCCTCGTCGCGGCCGCGCTCGGGGCGTCGGCCGTTCCGGCCCGGCGGGCGCTCGGCACGCCGCCGGCCGCGGTCCTGCGCGAGGACTGAGACCGGCCGTGGCCACTCCCGCCGCCGGCGGACGCGTCCGCTCCATCGACACCGTGCGCGGCCTGGCCATGGTGCTCATGGCCATCGATCACGTCCGCGTCTACTCGGGCCTCCCGGCGGGCGGCCCGACGCCCGGGATCTTCTTCACCCGCTGGGTGACGCACCTCGTCGCCCCGGCGTTCGTGTTCCTCGCCGGCACCGCCATCTACCTCAGGGGCGCACGCCTCGCGAACCGCCGGGCCCTGGCGCTGGGGCTCGTCCGCCGCGGCCTGTGGCTGGTGCTCCTGGAGCTCACGGTGCTCCGCGTGGCCTGGACCTTCAACCTCCGCTTCGACGAATACCTGCTGGCGGGCGTGATCTGGATGCTCGGCTGGTGCATGGTGGCCATGGCGGCGGTCGTCTTCCTCCCCTGGCAGGCAGTCGGTGCGACGGGCGCCGCGATCGTGGTCACGCACAACCTTGTGGACCTCGTCGATCCGGCCCGGCTGGCGGCCCTCATGGGCGGCGAGCCCGGCTGGCTGCTGCGGATCGCGTACTTCGGCGGCGCCGTGCCGCTCGGCGCCGACGGCCCGCCGCTGCTCGTGCTCTTCGTGATCGTGCCGTGGCTGGGCGTGATGATGGCGGGCTACGCCTTCGGGGCGGTCATGGCGTGGCCGAGCGAGCGGCGCCGCACGTTCTGCCTCCGGCTCGGACTGGCGCTCACGATGGCCTTCGTCCTGCTGCGCCTGGCCAACGGCTACGGCGATCCCCGCCCATGGGCCGGCGGGCGGATGCCGGTCGGCCTCGCGTTTCTCAACACGTCGAAGTACCCGGCGTCGCTGCTCTTCCTGCTGATGACGCTGGGGCCAGTCATCGCCGCCGTGGGCCTCGCCGAGCGCTGGCGCGGGCCGGTGGCCGGCGTCCCTGCAACCTTCGGGCGGGTGCCGCTCCTCTACTACCTGCTCCACATTCCCGTCATCCACGCCGCCGCGCTCGCGGTCTCGCTGCTGCGCGAGGGCCGGGTCGACCCGTGGCTGTTCGGCAACCACCCCATGGCGCCGCCGCCGGTGCCCGAGGGCTACGCGTGGAGCCTGCCGCTGCTGTACCTGGTGTTCACGATCGCCGTGGCGGCCCTGTACGTGCCGTGCCGGTGGTTCGCGCAGCGGCGCGCCGAACGCCCCGCCCCGTGGATGGCGTGGCTGTGAGGCGGCCGGCGCGGGCTACTCGGCGATGTAGCGCCAGGGCGCCGTGGGGCTCTCGCGCGCCCAGATCGTGAAGAAGGGACGTCCGGGCCCGGCCTGCGGCCCGCCGCCGGCGGCGCGCTGACGGATGTAGCCGAACGAGATCCCCAGGTCGCCGCTGGGCGCCACCACGACGGTCTCGGACGACCAGACGACCGGACTCGGCACGCCGGGCGCCCCGGCGCCGACGAGCGCGCCGATGGCGTCGTTGCCCACCACGTACGCCGCGCTGTCGGGACCGCCCATGTTGACGGCGGTCGGCGCGCCGTGACTGACGAAGGCGGGCCCGAGGCCGACCCCGGCCGCGGCGTCGGAGAACTCCTGCTCGGCGTCCACGAGCGACTGGCGGCCCGCGGCGAGCCGCGCCGCATCGGTCACGACCGGCACCGCGCGCGCCGGCACGTGCGGCGGCATCGGCGTGAGCGACACGTCGCCGGCGCCGCGGCGCGCCCGCTTGTACCCGGCCACGCGCCACCCCGCGGGCTGCCGGACCCAGTACGCCATGTACTTCAGCGGCGATGTCGTGCCGTCGCCCAGGCGCACCGTCATGAAGCCGAACGTGAACCCGTGCTGGCCGTCGGCCGAGACGCCGGCCCGGATCGGCGTCCACGCCGCCCGCCCCTCGCGGTTCTCGCGCGCGGCCTGCAGGGCGTCGCGCGCGGCGTCGATGCCCCGCACCAGGCCCGCCGGCTGCGGCATGATCACGTCGGGCAGGAACATGGCCGTGAGCGCGGTCACGACGTCGGTGGTGGCGGCCGCCGCCGAGAAGGCGCGATCGGCCGAGAGCAGGTCGTCGGCCGCGCGCGCCAGGGCCGCGTCCGGCGGCGCCGCGCGCGTGACCGACGCGGCGTCCCGCGGGACGAGCGCCGCTGGGCCCGCCCATCCGTGTGCCGTCACGCCGAGTCCCACCGCCAGCCAGCCGATCGCGCACAGTCGTCCGTCCATCAGTGGATTCTACGGAGCCGGCGGGCCTGGTGTTTACGCGAGATCGACGACGCCCTCGCTGTCGCCGAAGCGCTCGACGTCGTCCAGCCCCAGCGCGTGCAGCAGGCCGAGCATCACGTTCGAGAGCGGGGTGCCCGGCGCGACCGCCACGTGGCGTCCGCCCGCGAGGCGCGCGCCGCCCCCCGCGATCACGAACGGCACGTGCCGGTGATTGTGGCGGTTCGGGTCGCCCATCGGCGAGCCGTAGACGACCACCGTGCCGTCGAGCAGCGTACCGGCGCCGTCGGGCTCGGCCTGCAGCGTCGCGAGGAAGGCCGCGAGCAGGCCGACGTGGTAGCGGTTGATCCGCGCCAGCTCCTGAATGCGATCCGGGCGGTCGCCGTGATGCGACACGAGGTGGAAGGCCTCGCGGCTGCCGCTCCCGGGGAACACGCGATTCGATCCGTCGCGGCTCATCTTGAACGCCGCCACGCGCGTGAGGTCGGAGCGGAACGCCAGCACCATCAGGTCGAACATCAGCCGGACGTGATCCCCGTAGTCGTCGGGCACGCCCGCCGGCGCGCCCGGCAGTTCGCGCGGCTCGCCCTGCCCGTTGCGCCGCTCGACGACCTGCAGCCGGCGCTCGATCTCCCGCACCGCGTCGAGGTACTCGCCGAGGCGCGCCCGGTCGGCCGGCCCCAGCCGCCGCATCAGGCGGGCCGTGGCCTCGCGGATCGCGTCGAGGAGGCTGAGGTCCGCCTCCCGGCGGGCCCGGCGCGACTGCGGCGTCCCGTCGCGCGCGTCGCCGAACAGCTGATCGAAGACCACGCGCGGGTCGCGGGTCATCGGCAGCGGGGTCGTCGGCGTGGCCCAGCTGATCGTGTCCACGTAGACGCACGAGTAGCCGTACTCGCAGCCGCCGCCCCCGTCCACGCCCTCGATGCAGAGCTGCAGCGACGGCACCGGCGTGTCCTGGCCCACGCGGGCCGCATAGAGCTGGTCGAGCGACACGCCGGCCCGGACGTCGGCGCGGTCGGTGCGCTTCGGATACGCCTGCGTGAGGAAAGTCGCGCTCGACCGGTAGTGATCGCCGCCGATCTCCCTGGCCTCGGTGGGATCGGCGCTCGGCACGTCGGCACCGCTCACGATCGTCAACTGGCGGCGGAACGGCTCGAGCGGCGCGAGGCTCGTCGGCGCCAGGTCGAAGTCGCGCCCGGCCGCGGCCGGCGCCCACAGGTGCTGCTGGCGGCCGTAGGCGGAGCTGCCCGCGGCGCCGTGCACCATCTCGATGCAGACGAGGCGCGGAGGCAGGGCGATCGCCGCGGCCCGCGCGCTTCCCGCGGGGGTCATGGCGTCGAGCACGGGCAGGGCCACGGCGGCGCCGACGCCCTTCAGCACGTGCCGGCGGGTCAGCGCCCGCCCGGTCAGGAACACGGGTCAGCCCTTGCGCGGGCGCAGCCGCTCGCCCGTCCACGCCACGGGCCCGCGCGTGGTCGTCATCTCGCCCGAGAGCGTGCCGTCCTCCTCGAGCGTCGCGGTGATGGGCCGCGGTGCCGGGCGCCGGCCCCCGTCCGCGGGCGGCTCCTCGACGCCGCCGTGCGGGGACGCCGCGGGCGCCGAGGGATCCTTCACCCCCACCAGCGTCAGCGTGCGATTCAGGACCTCGCCCTTGAGCGCCACGTCGCCGCCCGGCATCATGAGCGTGGCCGTGACATGCGTGGCATCGACGGCCTCGATGACCATCGCCACCTGGTGGCTCGCCACCGTCAGGTTCCACGTGCCCGCGAAGTCGCGTGCCGCCACGGGCGTCTGTGCCGCCGCCAGGCCCGCCACCAGGGTGAACACCGCCGCTACCGATCCCGTCTGCGTCATGGGTCGTGCCTCCGTGGCACGGACGATAGCCGCCGGCGGCTGAACGGGACGTGAAGGCGCCGTTCAGACCCGGTTCAGCCGCCGGACGTCAGAGTGGGAGGGCACGGCGATGCGGGTGCTGGTGGTGGAGGACGAGGCCGACCTGGCCGACGAGGTCGCGCGCGCACTGCAGCACGCGGGGTACGCCGTGGACCGCGCCGCCGACGGGGCGCGCGCGGACTTCCTCGGGCGCACCGAGGACTACGACGCCATCGTCCTCGACCTGGGCCTCCCCCGCGTGGACGGCCTCACGGTCCTGCGGCACTGGCGGGAGGCGGGACTGGCCACGCCCGTCCTCGTGCTGACCGCGCGCGGCGCCTGGCACGAGAAGGTGCGGGGCATCGACGGCGGCGCCGACGACTACGTCGCCAAGCCCTTCCGCATCGAGGAGGTGCTGGCCCGCGTGCGGGCCCTCATCCGGCGGTCCGCGGGACATGGCGCGCCGGAGCTCACGTGCGGTCCCGTGGTGCTCGACCCGCGCGGCGGCCGCGTGACCGTGCACGGCGCGCCGGTCCGCCTCACGAGCCACGAGTTCCGGGTGCTCTCGTATCTCATGCACCACCGCGGCCGGATCGTCTCGCAGGGCGAGCTGACCGATCACATCTACGCGCAGGGGTTCGACCGCGACTCGAACACCGTGGAGGTGTTCGTGGCGCGGCTGCGCCGCAAGCTGGGCGTCGGCCTCATCGAGACCGTCCGCGGCATGGGCTATCGCATGCACGAGGCCGCGTGAGCCCGCCGTCGCTGAAGGGCCGGGTGTGGCTCGGCGCCGTGCTCTGGACGGCGGGGCTCTTCGTGGCCGCCGGGATCGTCCTGACCCAGCTGCTCTTCCGCCACCCCGACGCGCCCGGCGTGTTCCACGGCTGGTTCGCCAACACCGTGCCACTGGCGGCGCTGGCGGTGGCGTGCCTGCTCGCGGGCCTCGTGCAGGTCCGGCGGGGCCTCGAGTCGTTCGACGTCCTGCGCGCGCGGCTCGCCGGCGTGCGTGAAGGCCGCGCCCGACGGCTGGACGGCGAGTACCCGGCGGAAGTCCAGCCGCTCATCGTGGACCTGAACGGGCTGCTGGGCGAACGCGAGGCGCGCCTGGCGCGGGCCCTCGCCAAGGCCGGGGACCTCGCGCACGGGCTGAAGACGCCCCTGGCCCTCCTCAATCGCCAGGCCGCGCGGGCCGAGGCCGCGGGCCAGCCGGCGCTGGCCGCCGGCATCACGCAGCAGGTCGAGCGCATGCGCCGGCAGGTGGACTACCACCTGGCCCAGGCGCGGGCCTCGGCCTCGGGCGCCGACGCGAGCGCGCGCGCCCACCTCGCCACGTCGGTCGACGCCCTGGCCCGCACCATGCGATCGCTGCACGCCGATCGCGCGATCGACATCGCCGTGGACGTCCCGCCCCCCCTGCACGTGCGCCTGCAGCGGGAGGACCTCGAGGAACTGCTCGGCAACCTCGTGGACAACGCCTGCAAGTGGGCGCGGCGGCAGGTCGCCGTCGGCGCCGCGGCGCTGGGGCCGGACGTGGTCGTCACGGTGGACGACGACGGCCCGGGCCTCCCGGCGGCGCTCAGGGCGGCGGTGTTCCGCCGGGGCG
>JBFWXO010000006.1:0-187633 GCA_050187355.1 Vicinamibacterales bacterium | reverse complement strand
GTTGCCCAGGACGTCGAACGCGGTCTGCGTCACGCCGATGGCCGTGTCCTCGTCGATGCCGATCCCGAGCAGCTGCGGCCGCTCGGCAATCACGGGGACGAGGTCGAACTGCCGGTTGCGGCGGAGCAGGTGCTGGTCGATGGCGCTGTCGGTGAGAAGGCCGAAGCCCACCAGGTGATCGCCCACCATCAGCTCGTTGCCTTTCGTGTCGCCGCGGACCAGGAACGAGCCGAGGATCGTGGCGCCGGCCGACGTGCCGCCCACCACACCGCCCCGTTCGAGCACGCGCGCGACTTCCCGCTGGGTGCGCGTGCCCAGGTAGGCGTCGGCGATGCGCCACTGCCGGCCGCCCTGGAAGAAGACGCCCCGGGCGGTCGTGAGCGGCGCGACGAAGGCCTCCGTGTCGGCCACCTTGGGATCGCGCGTGTGGAGTACCGTGATTCTCCTGGCGCCGGCGTCCCGGAACTGCTTCGTGCCGGGGTAGTCCTGGGCGTAGGTGTCGTCGTCGCCGGCCGTGGGCACGATGACGATGGGGGCGTCGGGGCCGCCGGCCAGGTCGATGAAGCGTTTCACCAGCGCCCGGTCGCGCATGCCGCCGCCGACGATGAACAGGGTGCCGGTGGCGGGCCCGCGCGTCTCGGCCCGGGACGACGGAGAGACCGCGGCCACCATCGCGACCGCCGCGAGCAGGGATCGGGTGCGCATGGGGGGCATGATAGACCGCCTGCCGGGCCTCCCGGCCGGGCCGGGCGGGTGGATACTCGGGGTCTGACCGGCCACCGGGCGCCGGCCGCCGGGCACCGGCGCGAGGAGGATGCCGGCCCGACGGCGCATTACAGATCGCGGCCGAGGTGGCACGGCCGAGTCGTCCCAGACCCACAGGGAGCGCGCCATGCAGATAGTCGACATCAGCCCGCGCGAGGACAACACGACGCGGCGCTTGGGACGCGACTTCCAGTCCGTGTCCGGCAAGGCGCTCTGCTGCGCCCTGCATCCCGCTGGCGGGCGGGCGTACCTGGGCGGGCACTCGGGCATCTGGCGGTCCGACGACGGGGGCGCCACCTGGCATCACCTGGAGTGGCCGCAGCCTCCGGGCAACGTCGTCACCGTGCCCGGGGCGCTCCTGGGCACCACCATCTACGACCTCGCCGTCTCGCCGGCCGACCCCGACCTCCTCCTGGCGGCCGTCGGCAAGGACGCGCGCATGCCCACCCAGGTGGGCATCTGGCGATCGGCCGACGGCGGGGCGACGTGGCGGCGCGTCCACCAGTTCGTGCAGGGCACCGCCGTGAGCCAGGCGAACTGCCTGTCGATGGCCACCGACGACCCCGGTCTGGTGTTTGCGGCCGGGGGCACGTCGCTGGCGCGCAGCGTCGATGGCGGCATCACCTGGACCACCCTGCCGCTGCCCATGCTGTTCCAGCAGGTGTGGTACGTGGCGGTTGCGCCGGCCCGAGGCGCGGTCCGCCACGTCTACGCGCTGGGCACGCGGCTGTGGCACTCGGCCGACGGCGGCACGACCTGGCGGGTCGATCCGCAGGCGCTCGCCGTCGGCGCGCAGGGCGACGGTGCCGGCGCCGGCGCCCGGAGCCTCGCGGTCCATCCCGGCAGTCCCACGACCGTCTTCGTCGCCAGGTTCGAGCCGAACACGGCCATCAACAACGTGGAGGGCATCGTCTGGCGGGGCACGTTCACGGCGACCGGCGACGGACAGTGGCTCCGCCTTCCGCCGCTTCCCCTGAACTACCCGAGCGTCACGGCGAGCGGCTCGGGCTGGGTGGTGCCCGTCCTCGACGCGAAGACGGGCGGGCTCGTGCTGGTCGCGAGCGACCGCCGCACCGTCCACCTGGCGGAGGGTGAGCCCGCGGACCCGGCGGGCTGGACGCGCATCGAGGATCCGAACTGCCATCTCGATCCTCATGGGTTCGCGGCGTCCGCGGCGTTCTCCCGGGCCGGACGCGCCGGCCGGGCGCTGCTCGTGAACGACGGCGGGCCGAACATCAGCGGCGACGGCGCGCGGAGCTGGACGAACGGGCGGGGCGTGTCGAGCCTGGGCATCGTCAATGCCGCCGTCGCGCCGCAGACGGGCACGGGCGCGGCCATCTGCATGGGGATGGGCGACAACTTCGGCTACGCCAGCCCCGACGATGGCGTCACCTGGGAGACGCAGCACTACCTGGGTGGCGACAACGACTGCGCGTTCTGCGACCCGCGGCAGCCGCACAAGGTGCTCGTCTTCGGGCCGCGGGACGGGAAAGGCGACGGCGGCGTCGGCCGCGGCGTCGTCTACCTGTATGCGACGACCGCCGACCGCGCGCCCGACACGTCGCACGGCACGAGCGAGGTGCAGCGCATCCCGGGCGCGCCGCCGCTGCCCAGCAAGATCATCGAGGCGCTCAACAGCGACGATCCCGGCACCGCCCTGTCGCTGCTGACCGCGGCGTGGAGCGCGGTGAGCTTCTTCTACAACGTGGGCTACCGGCCGCTCGTCCTCACGCCCGAGGGCGAATCGGTGCCGCCCGACGTGGACTTCGTGGCGATCCGCTTCACCGACGACCTGCCCGAGCTGGTCCGCTCGACGAAGGTGAGCCGCGTGACCGACGCGCAGTTCTGGGAGACGCACGCCACCGCCGACGGGCCCGACGTGCGGGCCTTCAAGGTGGGCCCGCCGCTGCCGGCGCGCGAGATCCGCGTCGTGCAGGCGTCGGGTGGCCACGCGTCGCCGACCTTCTACGTTGGGGATCAGCGCGATCGGAACAGCCCGACGATGGTCGGTCTCGATCGCCTCTGGAAATGGACGGCCGGGATGGCCGACTGGCAGCCGATCGTGCCGGCGCCGGGAGTCGGCCGGGGCCCGCAGGCCGCCCAGCGCTTCTTCGCCGACCCGTATCGGCCGAACCTGGTCTACGTGCTCGGGAACGACCACGTGTATCGCTCGACCACCGGCGGCGCGACCTGGCAGGTCGACACCGCGCTCGAGCGCGCGCTCACCGAGAACGGCGCGTTCCCCCTCGTGACCCCCGACGACGGCAACCCGGCGCCGGCGCTCCTGCGCGACATGCAGTTCGATCCGCACCAGCCGGGGCATCGCTACGCCGTGGGGCCCGCCGGGGTGTTCCAGACGCTCGACGGGTCGCGCTGGACGTGCCTGCTGCGCGCGTCGGCGTCCGCGTGCCGCCCCATGAACCTCGCCTACGACTTCGCGTCGTGTCCGCGCGCGCTCTACGTGTCCACGAGCAACCGCGGCCTCCTGAAGATCGCGCCGCTGCCGCCCGAATGGGACTTCCCGATCGGATCGCTGCAGGCGGCCGTGGGCCGCATCACGCTCCTGCGCGTCCACGACGTGGGCACGGGATTCGGCCCGCCGGGGGACCGGCTCGACGGCGAGGTCGTGGTGCTCCTGGATTCCCAGCCCGAGAAGGCGTTCGGCTTCCGGCTCCGGACCGGCGCCGACCGTCCGGTGGCCGAGGGCCTGCTGGGCCTGCTGCGCGACGCGTTCAACGCCAACCGCGTCGTGCGGCTCGAGTTCACGCGCACGGGGTGCCGCACGGCCCACATCGTGCGCGTCGTGCAGCAGTAGCCGTCACGGAGGAGACAGCCATGGGTATCGTGAACATGAGCGGACGCCTGAGCCTGCTGCGCGTGCACGAGCGCGGATCGAAGTTCGGCCCCCCCAGCGACCAGATCGACGCCGAGGTGGTCATCGGCTTCCAGAACCGGCCGAGCGACTTCTTCGGCTTCCAGCTGCGCCAGGACGCCAACGCGCCCGTGCGCGAGGGGATGCTCGGCCTGCTGCGCGACGGGTTCAACCACAACTGGATCGTGAACGTGGACTTCGACCAGAAGCCGAACCGCCGCAACTCGATCCTGCTGCGCGTCTGGCTCACCAAACCCCCGTCCGGGCTCGGCGGCGTCATCGGCGACGTGATCGGCGGGGTCATCACGCGGGCCGCGAGGAGCACGACGGGAAGCGCGAAGCGCCCCCGGACACGAAAGGCCGCGAAGAAGTCCCCGGGCGGCCGCCGGCGGCCCTAGCCGGATCGACGCGCCGGCGGCGCCGCGCTACCTGGCGACCAGCAGGCCGTTGGCGTGGTGCTTGTCGATCAGTGACTGGAGCAGCCCCGAGCGCTTGATCTCGTCGGCGAACGCGACGAGATAGGCCGCCGCGGCGGTCCGTTCCTTCCGCACGGCCATGGATTGCTGCACGGCGGTGAAGCGCCCGTCGATCATCCGGACACCCGCGTTCTTCTTCACGTCGTCCACGAGCCGCGGGCTCAGGTTCGCGGCGGCGTCGTACCCGCTGCGGGCGAACCAGTCGGCCGTGGGCTCGATGCCGGGCACCTCGGTGACCGTGGCCGCCTTCAGGCTGCGCTGCAGGAACAGCGTGTAGGCCGCCCGCGGACTGCTCGCGACGCGAATCCCCGGACGATCCACGTCGGCCACCGTGCGGAGCGGCGAGGCGGACGGCACGAGATACGTGGCTTCGATCTCCACGTAGGCCGGCGTGAACGTGATGTAGGCCGCCCGCGCGGGCTCGGCGCCGATGAAGCCCACGTCCCAGGCCTCGTCCTTCGCGGCATCCGCCACGAGGCCGGCATTGGCGTAGCCGACGAATTCCACGGCGGCGCCGGCGCGTCGCGCCAGCTCCCGGGCCAGATCGGGGGCCACGCCCGTGTGCTCGGGTGCGCGTGTGGACACGAGCAGGAAGTTGCCGTAGTTCAGGGCGGCGCGCAGGCGGCCGTTCGGCGCGAGCTCGGCGCGCACGGCGGCGGGCATGGAGGAAGGCTGGGTGTCCATAGGCGGCAGGGCGGGCCGGCTCACCGCCGCGGCCGCGACGAGCGGCACCGCGGCCGCGATGAGCACGAGTGGCGAACGCAGGATCGTCGGCATCGGGACGGGTGGCGGCGCGGCTGGATGATACCTCGTGCCACAATCGCGGGCAGCCGTGCCCGAGCCCGTGATCCGCGTCGAGGCGCTCCGGAAGTCCTACGGCCGGCTGCGCGCCGTGGACGGCGTCACCTTCGACGTCCACCCGGGCGAGATCTTCGGCCTGATCGGCCCGAACGGCGCCGGCAAGACGACCACGCTCGAGTGCGTCGAGGGGCTCCGGACGCCGGACGGCGGCGTGGTGTCGGTGCTGGGTCTCGACCCGATTCGCGACGTCCGCCGGCTCCAGACGCGCATCGGGGTGCAGCTGCAGGAGGCGCAGCTCCAGAAGCGGATCACCGTGGGCGAGGCCGTGCGCCTGTGGGCGTCGCTGTACCGCACCTCCCTCGACGGCGATCGCCTGCTCGACGAGCTCGGCCTGGGCGAGAAGCGCGCGGCCTGGTTCATGACGCTCTCGGGCGGGCAGAAGCAGCGGCTGCTCATCGCCCTGGCCCTCATCAACCGGCCCGAGGTCGTCTTCCTGGACGAGCTCACCACCGGCCTGGACCCGCAGGCCCGGCGCGCCATCTGGGAGCTGGTGCGCGGCATCCAGGCGCGGGGCGCCACGGTGTGCCTGACCACCCACCTCATGGAGGAAGCCGAACGGCTGTGCGACCGCGTGGCCATCATCGACCACGGACGGGTGGTGGACATCGGGACGCCCGATGAGCTCATCCGGCGCCACTGTCCCACGACGACGGTGGTCGTCACCACCACCACCCCCGCCGCCCGGGCCGTGTTCGAGGCGCTGCCGGGCGGGCCGGCCGTCACGGCGGCCGACGGCGAGCTGACGATCCGGGGCGGCACCCCGGACCTGGTGACCGACGTGATCCGCGCCATCGCCGGCGCGCAGATCCACGTGTCCGGCTTCCGCACCGCGCGCCCCACGCTCGAGGACGTGTTCCTCGAGGTGACCGGGCACGTCATCCGCGAGTGAACGGGGAGGACACCGTGTTTCGCGGCCTCTGGCAACTCACCTGGCTCGAGATCAAGATCTTCGTGCGCGAGCCGCTCGGCGTGATCGGCACGCTGGCCGTGCCGGTGCTGCTGTACCTGGTGTTCGGGCGCATCGGCGGGCGGCGGGGCGCGGGGGACCTGCCCGCGTTCGTGGGCACCGACCTCGCGGTGATGGTCACCACCTTCATCGCCCTCGGATCGGTCATGTCCCTCGTCGCCATCGTCGCCATCTACCGGGAGGGCGGCATCCTGAAGCGGCTGCGCGCGACGCCGCTGCGCCCCCACACCATCCTGGCGGCGCACGTGCTGGTGAAGCTGGTGTTCTCGGCCCTCACCCTCGGCGTGCTCGCGCTGGCCGGGCGGCGGCTCGTGCCCGCGGACATGGACCCGCCGCTCCTGTCCTTCGGCCTGGCGGTGCTCTTCAGCACGGCCTGCGTGCTGTCGATCGGCTTCGTCCTGGCGAGCGTCGTGCCGACCGCACGGTTCGCGCAGCCCGCCGCGGCGGCCGTGCTGTACCCGATGCTGGCCGTGTCGGGGCTCTTCGTGCCGATCGAGATTCTGCCGGCCGGACTCCAGGCCCTCGCCCGCGTGCTGCCGCTCACCTACGCCGTGTCGCTGCAGCGCGGCATCTGGCGGGGCGAGGGATGGGCCGCGCACGGCGGCGACGTCGCCGCGCTGATCCTCACCGCGCTCGTGGCCACGGCCGTCGCCAACCGCCTGTTCCGGTGGGAGTGACCCCGATGCTCGATGCCGACCGCCTGGGACGCTATCTCGCCCGCGTGGGCTTCGACGGGCGGCCCGCCGCGACGCTCGACACGCTGCGGGCGATCCACCGCGCCCACCTCCACGCCATCCCCTACGAGAACCTCGACATCCACCTGGGCCGGCCCCTGCCGCTCGATCGCGAGGCGGCCTTCCACAAGCTCGTCGACGAGCGGCGGGGCGGCTGGTGCTACGAGATGAACGGGGTCTTCGGCTGGGTGCTCGAGTCGATGGGCTTCGACGTCCGCTACGTCGCCGGGGCCGCCGGCCGTGCCACGAGCGGGGACGCCGCGCACGACAACCACCTCGTGCTCATCGTCACGCTGGACCGCCCGTACGTCGTGGACGTCGGGTTCGGCGACGGATTCCTGGACCCCCTGCCGCTCGAGCCCGGCACCTATCGCCAGGGGTTCCTCGAGTTCCGGCTGAGCCGCGACGGCGACTGGTGGCGCATGCACAACCACGCCCACGGCGGGGCCGACAGCTTCGACTTCACGCTGGCGCCTCGCGACTACGCCTCCTTCGCGGCGAAGTGCCACGAGCTCCAGACCTCGCCGGCGTCCAGCTTCGTGAAGACGACGGTCTGCGAGCGCTTCACGCCGGACGGCCTTGTCATCCTGCGCTCGGCGACGCTGCGGGAGGTGACCGCGGAGGGCGCGCGCGACCGCGTGGTGGCCGACGCGGCCGAGTACGTCCGCGTGCTGCGGGAGCGCTTCGGTCTGGCGCCCCCCGGCATCGCGGCGCTGTGGCCGATCGTCTGGCGCCGGCACCTGGCGTGGCAGGCCGCGGCGTCCCCGGGAACGGCCCGCCCGTAGACTCGTACCCCATGGAGTGGCTCAACTACCACCACCTGCTGTACTTCTGGACGGCCGTCCACGAGGGCGGCGTGTCGCGCGCCGCCGAGAAGCTGCGCCTGGCCCAGCCCACGGTCAGCGCCCAGATCCGGCAGCTCGAGGTCGTCATCGGGGAGAAGCTCCTCGAGCGGCAGGGTCGGCGGCTGGTGCTGACCGACGTCGGCCGGCTCGTGTACCGCTACGCCGACGAGATCTTCGGCATGGGCCGGGAGCTGCTCGATGCGCTGCGGGATCGCACCGCGGGCGGCCGCCTGCTGACGCTGGCGGTGGGCGTGGCCAACGCGCTGCCGAAGCTCGTCGTCCATCGTCTGCTCGCACCCGTGTTGTCCGGGCAGACCGCGATGCGCCTGGTGTGCCGCGAGGACGGGCTCGAGGTGCTCACGACCGAGCTCACCATGCACGCCCTCGACGTCGTCATCTCCGACGCGCCGGCGCCCACGCAGGTCCGGGGCAAGGTCTTCAACCACCTGCTGGGGGAGTCCGACACCACCTTCTTCGCCGCCGCTCCCCTGGCCGGGAAGCTCCGCCGGCGGTTTCCGGCCTCGCTGGACGGCGTCCCGCTGCTGCTGCCGACGCCGGCCACGGCCCTGCGGCGGGCGCTCGACCAGTGGTTCGACGCCGAGGGCCTGAACCCCCGCATCGTCGGCGAGTTCGACGACTCCGCCCTGATGAAGACCTTCGGCCAGGACGGCGGCGCGGCCTTTCCCGGGCCGACGGCGGCGGCACGGGAGATCGCCCGCCAGTACCGGGTGCAGGCGATCGGGCGCACGCCGGCCGTGCGCGAGCGGTACTACGCCATCTCGGCCGAGCGCCGGCTGAAGCATCCCGGGGTGCTGGCCATCACCACGGCCGCGAGGACCGAGGTGTTCGCTCCTTGACGTCACATAGAGCAGACCGATAGGGCGTCCAGTAACTATCTATTTGTTGGAACGCCTCCGCGGCTCTACCGTGGGTGCGTGCGGGCCGGGCGCAGGCCGGGTCCGCCAGCACCCATATGCCCACCCTGTTTCCGTTCGCCGAGTACTGGTCGTTCTACGCCGCCTTCACCGCCTGCATCCTGGCGCTACTCGCCCTGGATCTGGGCGTCTTCCACCGGAACGCCCATGCCGTCACGTTCCGTGAATCCGTGGCCTGGTCGGTCGTGTGGGTCGCCGCGGCCCTCCTCTTCAACGCCGGGCTCTTCGTCTACGCGGGCGAACGCTTCGGCGACGCGACGGGCCGCCAGATCGGCCTGGAGTTCCTGACCGGGTATCTCGTCGAGAAGTCGCTGGCCGTGGACAACGTGTTCGTCTTCGTCCTGGTGTTCACCTACTTCTCGATTCCCCTGCAGTACCAGCACCGCGTGCTGTTCTACGGAATCCTCGGCGCGCTGGTGCTGCGCGGCATCTTCGTGGCCATCGGCTCGGTCCTGATGCAGTACCACGCCGTGGTCGTCTTCTTCGGCGTGCTGCTGGTGGTGACGGGCATCAAGATGATCCGGGCGCCCGAGCGGCAGATGGATCCCGAGGCGAATCCCGTGGTCCGGCTGCTGCGGCGGCTGGTACCCGTGACGCCGGAGCTCCATGGCGCCCGGTTCCTGGTGAAGCTGGGCGGGCGGTGGCACGCGACCCCGCTCCTCGTGGCGCTGGTGTTCCTGGAACTGAGCGACGTCGTCTTCGCGGTCGACTCCGTGCCGGCCATCTTCGCGGTGACCCGCGAGCCCCTGATCGTCTTCACCTCGAACGTGTTCGCCATCCTGGGGCTGCGCTCGATGTACTTCCTGCTGGCCGGGGCGGTGGAGCGCTTCCACATGCTGAAGTACGGACTGGCGCTGATTCTCGTCTTCGTGGGCTCCAAGATGGCGTGGCTGAACGCGGCCTTCGGGGGCAAGTTCCCCACCACGTGGTCGCTGGGCGTCATCACCGCGCTGCTGGCCGGGAGCGTCGTGGCGTCCCTGTGGTGGCCGCGCAGGCCCGCCGGCCGCGCCGGAACCGCCGGCGTGGGCTCCGCGCCGTCACCCCGGGAGGAAGGCGGGCGTGCGCCCGTGCCCCGTCAGGTGGTGCCCTGACGCGGGCCGGCCGCGTCCGGCGAGGCCGCCCCGCGGCGGGCCACGCGGATAGCCACGACGGCGCACCACGCGAACAGCGTGGCCACGAGCAGGCGCTGCCAGAGACCCGTGCGGACGCGGGTCTCGAGGGTGCTGGCCAGGAGGGCCAGCAGGACGAGCGCGATCAGGCCCGAGGCGACCGAGTAGCCCCAGAGGGCCCTCAGGGTGCGGACGCCGCGGAAGCCGAGACCCAGCACGATCGCCCCGAGCGCCCCCGCCAGGAACAGCAGGGGGCCGAGCCGGTCGTGCACGCGGTTCATCGCGGATCCCGTGCCCTGCGGACAGCCGACGTCGCACGGGATCAGGCCGGACGCGCCGATGCCGGCACCGAAGACGACCACGAGCAGCGATCCGGCCGCGAACAGGCGCCGCCGCGGCAGGGCGTCGCGGAGCGCCAGCCCGAAGCCCGCGATCAGCAGGCCGCCAGGCACGAAGCCGGCCCCGTTCATGAGCCAGGCGTTCGCGGTGCCCGTCGCCCCGAGTTCGCTGATGAACTGGTGGATCTGCGAGTAGCCCGGCCGGAGCCAGGCGCAGAGGGTGGCGACCGTCGCGAACAGGATCGGGCCGGCGACTCCACCCCACAGCAGCTGCGGCATGTCAGCCTCCCATGTGGCCCGCGGCCGCGCCCGCGGGCGATCGACGTGCCTCGTCAGAAACCCGCGGGGCGTTCGTCGGCGACCTTGAGCGCGCGCTCCAGCGCGAGACCGACCCGGCCGATCGTGCCCTCGTCGAACAGCCGGCCGAGGAGCGTGACCCCGTGCGGCACCCGGCGCGGCGGATCGAACGTCGGCAGGGGATGGTCGGGATCGGGCGCCCAGTCGCTGCGCGCCTCCGCGACCTGCACGAACCCGGCCCGCAGCGTCAGCGACGGATGGCCGGTGTGGTTGCCGATGGTCAGCATCTCGCCCCTCAGCGATGGCACGAGGAGCAGATCCACCTCCGTGAAGATCCGCCGCATCTCGTCGGCCACCCGCCGCCGCAGGCGGTCCGCCTGCACGAAGTCCACGGCCGAGAGGAACCGGGAGATCCGGAACAGGTTGGGCCAGGCGTCGGGCACCTGCACCTTCATCGCATCGATGCCGTTCGAGAGGGTCAGCTCCTCGAACGAGGCCGCCGCCTCGGCGAACATGATCGTCTGCAGGGAGTCGAACGGCCAGTCCGGCAGCGCGACTTCCGTCGCCGTGAGGCCGAGCGTCGACAACTGCGCCAGGACCGCGCGATCGACGTCGGTGGCCGGGCTCGCGGTCATCCACGACGGGATGTAGCCCACGCGCAGCCCGGTCACCGGGGCCGTGGCATCGAAGTCGAGCGCGCAGGGCACGCTCGAGGCGTCGCCGCCATCGGGTCCGGAGATGGCCTGCAGGACGAGCAGCGCGTCCTCGACGCTGCGGGTCATGGGCCCGAGCTTGTCGAGCGACCAGCAGAGCGTCATGGCGCCGGTTCTCGGCACGCGGCCGAAGGTGGGCCGCAGGCCCGTGACGCCGCAGCGCATGGCCGGCGCGATGATGCTGCCCCCGGTCTCGCTCCCGATCGAGAAGGCCACGAGGGCGGCCGCGGTCGCGGCGCCCGGGCCGGCGCTGGAGCCCGACGCGCCTTCCTCGAGCAGCCACGGGTTCATCGTCATGCCGCCGAACCAGATGTCGTTCAGCGCCAGCGCCCCGAGGCTGAGCTTCGCGACGAGCACCGCTCCCGCCTCGGTCAGGCGGCGGACGACTGCCGAATCGGCCGCCGGCACGCGGTTGCGATACGGCTCGGCGCCGTAGGTCGTCGGGATGCCGGCCGTGTCGAGCAGGTCCTTCACGCCGTACGGGATGCCGTGCAGGGGACCGCGATAGCGGCCGGCGGCGATCTCGGCGTCGGCGCGCGCGGCCTGGGTGAGCGCCAGGTCCGCGGTCTTCGTGATGACGGCCCGGATCCTGGCATCGAGCGCATCGATACGGGCGAGGTAGATGCGCGTGAGACGGTCCGAGGTGAGCTGCCGCTGCTCGATCCACCGGGACAGCTGCGTGACCGGCGCGTGGGCGATGTCGGCGTCGCTGGCCGGGAGGGGCACGGCCGGACCGGCGCTTCGCACGAAGCGATCGCGCGCGGGGCCGGGCGTGGCATCGATCGACGACGGCTGCCAGCGGCTGGCCGGCGCGACGGTGTCGGGCAGGTCGACGCGCCGCGGGCCCTCGCGCCGCTCGAAGAGGGGACCGAAGGTGCGGGCGAAGCTGGACGCCGCCACCTCGCGATGCGGCGGCGTCATCGTGACCCGCGCGACCTTCTCGGCCTCGGCGAAGGTGGCCGCCGAGAGCGGCGGTCCCGAGGCCGGACCGGTGCCGAATGCGGGCGGCGCCCCCGGCGTGGACGGGACGGACGCCGCGGGCGCCTCCCCGGCCGGCGGCGCGGACCCCGGGCCGCACGCGGCGGTGGCGGCCAGGACGCCCATCGGCGCCGTGAGCAGGAACTGTCGTCGGGTGTTCATCGGCACACCCTACCGCAAAGCGGCGGGTGGCTGCCGGTCCTCAGACGCTGAGGAGCATCCGCATCAGGTTCGGGATGCCGCGGCCCTGGTGGTAGCGGTCGCGTCCGATGTCCGTGCAGGCGTCCATGAGGATGCGCTTCACGTCGTCGGGACGCCCGCGGAACTCCCGGCGCGCCGAGAGGAACGCCGCCAGCATCCCCGACACGTGCGGCGCCGCCATGCTCGTGCCGCTCTCGACGCGGTAATCGGTCTTGCTGCGCGAGTTCACCGACATGATCCGCTCGCCCGGCGCCACGACGTCCGGCTTGAGCCGCCCGTCGGAGGTCGGGCCGCGCGACGAGAAGGGCGACACCCCGTACAGGTGCGGCTTGTCGGCGTTCACCGACCCCACGGCGATGCAGTCCTCGAGGTTGGCGGGATCCCCAATCGACATCGAGGTGTTGATCTCCACCTCCCCGTCGCTGGTCTGCACGTCGAGCTGCCCTTCGTTGCCGCACGCCACCACCACGACCACGCCCGCCCGCCATTGCCGGCGCAGTTCCTGGCAGATCGGCGTGAACCCGCACCCGTACACCGTGGAGTCGTACGGTCCGCCCAGGCTGAGGTTGATCCCGTGGATCACCTGGCCCGCGGCGTTCTCGTTCTGCCGCGCGATGTGGTCGAGCGCCTTGATGATCCACGCGTCCTCGCCCTGGCCGTTGTCGTCGAGCACCTTGTAGACGACGAGGCGGGCGTCGGGCGCCATGCCCGCGAACACGGTGCCGTCGTGCCGGCTTTCGCCGGCGATGATGCCCGACACGTGCGACCCGTGACCGTCCCTGTCCGTGTCGGCCTTCAGCCGCTTGGGCGCGCCGCGCGCGGTGCAGTCCCAGACGGCCTGAATCGTGCCGTTCTTGAAGTGCGCGTGATCCGAGCGGACCCCCGTGTCCAGCACCGCCCACACGATGCCGCCGCCGCGGGCGCCGTAGCTGCCGCGGGCGGCGTCCACCTGGAGGACGGCCTGCGAACGCGCGATGAGCTTCTTCTTCGACGAGCTCTTCCACACCGCGTAGACGTTGAAGGACTTGTGCTCGACGGCGACCTGCCGGACCTCGTCCGGGGTCAGCCGGGCCGCGACGAAGCGCCGCAGGGGGTCGATCCGGGCGTCGGTCTCGGCCTGGTCCGGATCGCGGCCGTCGGCGCGGGCCATCCGTCGCACGACGTCGCCGATCTGGGCCGCGGCGCGCTCGACGCGGTCGGCCAGCGTGATCTCGCCGTGGGCCTGCCGCTCGCGGTCCTCCCGCGCCTCCAGCTCCGGCCCCTTCTCGCCGAGCGCCCAGTAGCCGGGCTCGAGGAGTTCGATGATCACGGGCTGCCGGCCCTCCACCGCCAGGCCCTCCGCCACGTCGCGCGCGACGACGAACCGCGCCATGGAATCGAACTGCGCGCCCTCGTGGACGCTGCGCCGCACCTTGGGATGCGCCAGATAGCCGATCGCGGAGTGCGGGTTGAAGCCGATCAGCTTCCGCGAGCCGTCGTTGACGACGAGGTCGTCGACGATGAGCGGCCGCGGCGGGTTCGCGTCCCGGGGCCGGCCGAACTCGCCGCGCAGCCCCTTGTCGAGGGCCACCGGATCCAGCGGATCGGCGAAGTTGTGCCACTGCTCGACGCCGCCCGGGATGTCGAAGGGCTTGCGTCCGGGCCGGACGTCGAGGAAGTCCTGCACCTCCTGCAGGCCCAGCGGCGACCCGATCGTGACGAACTTCACGACGTTCACTGCCGCGCCCAGGGCGGCGAGCACCTCCAGCGCGACGATCGATCCCTGGCTGTGCGCCACGACCGTGAGCGGCCGCCCGTCGTCGGGGAGGACGTCCTGGAACCGCTCGCGGATCCGCCGCCGCTTCCCGGTGTCGAAGAAGTAGGCCGCCGTGTCGCCGATGAAGGCCTTGAGGAACGCCGCCGAGACGGGCTTTCGCAGGAACCGCGGCAGCGGCAGCACCTTCTTGCCCGGGCGGCGCGTGGTGTCCGGCGGGGCCCCCAGCATCGCGGCGATCGCCTCGGCGTAGGCGCCGGCCGCCTTCGACGAGACGCCGGCGTCGTTCAGGGCCTGCTCCGCGACGTCGCCGGTCGGCTCGTCGGCCGCGCGCGTGACCTTCTTCGATCCCTTCTTGGCCGCGGCGGGCGGATGCACGATGTCCGACCAGTACGCCATGCGGGTGGCGTCGCCCCGGTCGCTGCCGAAGAGGGCGAGGTCCCACTCGGCCTTCAGCTCGTCCACCGGCTTGTGGCGGCCGACGCCGTGGATGTAGAGGACCAGCGGCCGGGAGGCGTCCCCCGCGGCGGCCTTTGCCGCGACCCTGCGTCGTGCCGCCGGAGACCGCCGTGCTGTCGCTGCCTTGGCCATGACTGCTCCTCGCGCCCGGGGCCCGGCGCCCACGCGCCGCGCGCGCCCTCTGCAAGAGACGGCCGCGTCCGGCGCATTTCCGCGCCGCCCCCCGCGCCGCGCGCCGAATGGTATCGTGGCCGCCGTCTCTCACCGCGGAGCCTCGAGCCATGGCGACCTCCCCTGCCCGCCGCCTGCGCTACCACGTCGCCGTCAGTCTCGACGGCTTCATCGCCCGTGCGGACGGCTCCTTCGACTGGATCGTGCACGACGAGGCCATCGACTTCGGCGCGATCTTCCGGCAGTTCGACACCCTCGTCATGGGCCGCCGGACCTACGAGGTGGCCGCCGCGCAGGAGGGCGGCGGCGTGACGCCCGGCGTGCACTCGATCGTGTTCTCGCGCACGCTGCCGCCGCGGACCGCGCCCGGCCTGCAGGTCACCAACGACGACCCGGTGGACACGGTGCGCCGTCTGAAGGGCGAGGCCGGGAAGGACCTCTGGCTGTTCGGAGGCGGCGAGCTGTGCCGGACGCTGCTCGCCGCGGGCCTCGTGGACACGGTGGAGGTGGCCGTGATGCCCGTGCTGCTCGGCGCCGGGATTCCCCTCCTCCCTCCGGGCGTCGAGACCCGGCTGATCCTGAGCGACCACCGCGTCCTGCCCGGCAGCGGCATCGTCGCCCTGGCCTATCGGGTCGCCGGCGGCGCCGGCCCGGCGCCCGGGGTGGACTACGTCACGCCGCCTGCGGCGCCACGCCGGCCGAGGCGGCCCGCCTCGACGGGCCGGACCGCCAGCCCGTCCCGCGGCCCCAGCCGGGGCCCGCGCTCGCGGCGGTAGTCCCCCTGCGCGGCAGGGTCAGCCCCGAACATCCATCAGCTGAGGTCATGCTATTTCGCAGTCGGTTGCATGGGTTTCGGCACTCAGGCGACGGGCTCCCGGGGGTGGCAGAACCGCAGGCTCGCGGTTAAGATCAACGGCTCATGCGCAGGTTCAGCCCGGTCCACGGCGCCGTGGCGTTCCCGGCGCTCCTGGCCGTCGTGGCCGGAGTCAGCCTGGTCGCCCAGGCGCCCCAGACGCCGCAGCCGATGCCCCTCGACCCCGCCCGCGCGCGCGGCTCCAGCGTGACGCCCGCGTTCGAAGGCTGGTACGAGAATCCCGACGGCAGCTTCAGCCTGCTCGTCGGCTATTTCAACCGCAACCGCGAGCAGGCGCTCGACATTCCGATCGGGCCCAACAACAAGATCGAACCCGGCCCCGCCGATCAGGGACAGCCCACGCATTTCGAGGTCGGCCGCGAGTGGGGCGTCTTCGTCATCCGCGTGCCGAAGGACATCGGGTCGAAGACCCTCACGTGGACGATCACGGCCAACGGCGAGACGCAGTCGATCCCGCTCGGCGTGGCGAAGGGCTACACGATCGAGCCCTTCCAGGAGTCGGGCATGGGCAACAAGCCCCCCGAGCTCACCTTCACGGCGACCGGCACCAAGGTGTTCGGACCGCCCACCACCGTGGCAGCCAGCTATAGCGGGACCGTCGGCCAGCCGGTGGCCATCGCGTTTTCCGTGACGGATCCGAAAGAAGTGAAGAAGGGGTCGGATCTGACGGCCCGCCGGACGGCCGGCCTGGTCGCCAACCTCTCGTTCCACAAGTTCCGCGGCCCCGGCGCGGTGAAGTTCGAACCGGACCGGATCGAAGTGAAGACCCAGGGCGAGACCGTGACCGCGCAGGCCACGTTCGACCGTCCCGGCGAATACCTCGTGCGCGTGCAGGCGAACGACGACTCGGGGGAGGGCGGCGCCGGCTTCCAGTGCTGCTGGACCAACGCCTACGTGAAAGTCACCGTGAAGTGACGACAGGAGCCTGATGATGAACCGTCAATCGCTCGGCTGGGTGGGGGGCACGACAGGGGCGCTCGTGGTCGCCGCGGTGATCGGCGTTCCAGGCGCGGCGGCGGCGCAGGGGCCCACGTTCACCAAGGACGTCGCGCCCATCTTCCAGAAGAAGTGCGAGGCCTGCCACCGGCCGGACTCGATCGCGCCGATGTCGCTGCAGACCTGGCAGCAGGCGCGGCCGTGGGCGCGGTCGATCAAGGCGCGGGTGACGGAGCACTCCATGCCGCCGTTCCAGATCGACCGGACGGTGGGCGTGACGAAGTTCAAGAACGACGACTCGCTGTCGCCCGAGGACCTCGACACGATCGTGAAATGGGTGGACGCCGGCGCGCCGCAGGGCAACCCGAAGGACATGCCGCCGCCCGTCGAGTGGCCGAGCGACCAGGGCTGGAACTTCGCGAAGGTCTTCGGGCAGGACGAGCCGGACATCATCATCAAGTCCGACTCCTACACGATGCCGGCCGTCGCGCAGGACGCCTGGGACAAGCGCGTGACGCCGTCGGGCATCACCGAGCCGCGCTGGGTCCGCGCCATCGAGATCCGGCCCAACTCGATCAAGGGCCGCAAGATCACCCACCACGCCATCGCCTACCTCGAGCAGGACGAGCCGGGCGCCATGCCGGGTCTGCCGGCGCCGTTCATGGAATGGGCCGTCGGCAAGCAGGGCGAGATGATGCGTCCCGACACGGGCAAGCTCCTCCTGCCCGGCTCGCGGTTCCGCTGGGACATCCATTACTCGCAGGCCGGTGAGGAGATCACCAGCAACGTCGAGATGGGCATCTACCTCTACCCGAAGGGCCAGGAGCCGAAGTACCGCAACCGGCTGTCGCTCGTGCCGGCGGCGCTGGGCAACCTGGACCTCCGTCCGAACGCCGTCACCGTGACCGAGGGCTTTTACCCGCTGCGTGAGAACGCGCGCATCGAGAGCTTCCAGCCCCACATGCACCTGCGCGGCAAGGCGATGATGGTGGAGGCGATCCTGCCGACCGGCCAGCGCCAGGTGCTGAGCCACGTCGACAACTTCAACTTCCAGTGGATGACCACGTTCGTCTACGCGGACGACGTGGCGCCGCTCCTGCCGAAGGGCACGCTGCTCAAGGTCACGTCGTGGCACGACAACACGACGGCCAAGAAGACCAATCCGGATCCGAACCAGTGGGTGGGCTGGGGCGATCGCACCGTGGACGAGATGGCGCACGCCTGGATCAACATCGTCTACATGAACGACGAGGAGTTCAAGGCGGAGCAGGCCAAGCGCAAGGCCACGGCGACGACCGAGGAGCGGGAACGGTAGCTCCCTGATGCCCGCAGGGATCGGGGACCCGGGAACAGGGACCCGGGCCTGACACGCTGTCACGATGAGGGCCCGGTGGGAACACCCCGCCGGGCCCTTCGTGTCTCCGCGCCCCGGTGGCGGCGGATCGCGCCGCCGGGCGGCATTGCCCGGTCCGTTCTGTCGGGTATGCTCGCGATCGGACGCCATGCCCTGGGCCTGGGAACCGCTGCCGCCGCTTGCGCCGCTCGCGGAGTACGAGGCGCAGGCCGGCGCGCTGCTCGACGCACACCGCCGCGGTGAACTGCCGGCGATCCGGCTGTTCCACGAACGCCATCCGCGCTTCCTGGATCCCGTCGTCTCCTGGAAGCCGCGCAGGCTCGCCCCCGACGAGATCGCGGCCGCCGCGCTCGACCTCGACGACGCGCGCCTCGCCCTTGCGCGCCGCTACTCCTTCCGCGACTGGGACGCGCTGTCGGCACTCGTCGCCGACGTCCGGCGGGACGGCTCGCCGGTCGGGGCCTTCGAGCTGGCGGTCGACGCCGTCGTGTCAGGCGACCTGGACGCGCTCGATCGCCTGCTTCACGCCCACCCGGATCTGGTGCGCGCGCGGTCCACGCGCGTGACGCCGCACGACCCGCCCGTCCACGGTGCCACGCTCCTCCACTACCTGGCGGCCAACGGCGTCGAAGGCTATCGCCAGGTGTCGCCGTCCAACGCGGTCGCCGTGGCGCAGCGGCTGTTCGGCGCGGGCGTCGATCCGAACGCGCTCGCCGGCATGTACGGCGGCACCTGTCCCACGCTGCCCATGCTCGTCTCGAGCACGCCGCCGGCCGACGCCGGCGTCCAGGTGCCGCTGGTTCACGCCCTCGTCGATGCCGGAGCGGACGTCGAGGGCGGCGGCGAGGGCCAGTGGCGCTCACCCGTGCAGACCGCGCTCGTCTTCGGGTTCGCCGAGGCCGCTGACGCGCTCGTCAGTCGTGGCGCCCGCGTCGACCGGCTGGTGACGGCCGCGGGGCTCGGCCGGCTGGCCGCCGTGGACGATCTCCTGCCCGGTGCCACGGCCGCCGATCGCCACGCCGCGTTCGCCCTGGCGGCGCAGCTCGGACACGTCGAGGTCGTTCGACGGCTGCTGGACGCGGGGGAGCGTCCCGACCGGCGCAACCCCGAGGGGTTCCACGCGCACGCCACGCCGCTGCATCAGGCGGCCCTCGGCGGACATCTGGCCGTGGTCGAGTTGCTCGTCGACCGCGGCGCCAGGCTCGACATCCGCGATGCGTTGTGGAACGGGACGCCCCTCGGCTGGGCCGAGTACGGCCAGCAGCCCGCCGTGGCCGCCTACCTGCGCGCGCGCACGGCCTCGTAGTGAGCGGGCGCTACTGGCTCGTCCGCGCGTCGGCGCCCGCGCCCGCCGCCAGGTCGAGGCCCATCGAGCGGAACAGTGCCGCCAGACGAGGGTCGCTCCGCAGTGGCGCGTAGAGCGGCTCGTAGCGGAGGTCGAAGAGGAAGTAGGAGATCGAACGGTCCTCGGCACACCGCTCGAGCCACGCGAAGGCCTGGTCGAGCTCGCCGAGCGCCGTGTTCAGGTTGACGAACGCCTCGGTCGGGATCGGCTCGGTCGCGCGGCGGGCCTCGAGCTCCCGCATCAGTCCCTGTGCCTGGTCCCGGCGCCCGGCCGCGGCCTGCACACCGGCCAGCGCGGCCCGGACGCGCCAGTCGTCGGGATCGAGGTTCACCGCGGTCTGGAACGCGCCCTCGGCCGCCTCGTACCGGCCCTCGGCGCGGGCGATCCACCCGAGCAGCTGGTAGTTGCCGAAGTGGCGGGGGGCCATGTCGATGCCGACCTGGGCCTCACGCCCGGCGGTGGCCGCGTCTCCGGCCAGATACCGCACCCAGGCCGCGTGCGTGTGCACGGCCCGTGCGACCGGATCCACCTCGCGCGCCTTGAGCGCCTCGGCCAGGGCCTCGTCCATCCGGCCCACGATCATCAGGTGGAGCGAATACCAGTGATGGGCCGTGGCGTAGCTGGGATTGAGCGCGATGGCGCGCTCGAAGTGGGCCCCTGCGTCGGACCAGTTCCAGTCGAGCGTGTACAGGGCTTTCGCGAGCGCGGTGTGCGCCTCCGCCATGTCCGGATCGAGCGCGAGCGCGCGCTCGGCGTACTCCTTCGACCTGGCGAGCGCCACCCGCGGATCGACGGTGCCGTAGCGGGGCAGCAGGCCGTACGCATCCGCGAGCCCGGTATACGCCGCCGCATAGCCGGGCGCCCGCGCGATGGCCTCCTCGAAGAGCGCGATGGCGCGGTCGAGGCCCTGCACCGTCCGCTGCTCCCAGAAGTACCGGCCCCGCAGGTAGGCCATGTAGGCATCGGTCGAGACCGGAGGCGCCGCGGCCAGGCGGGTCGCTTCCTCGGGCGTCACCGCGACGCCCATCTCGCGCACGATCGCGGTGACCAGGTCGTCCTGGAGCGCAATCGAGTCCTCGATCGGGCGTTCGTAGGAGTTCGACCACAGGTGCCGGTCGGTCCGCCCGTCGATGAGCTGCACCGTGACGCGCACGCGTTCAGGGCTGCGCGACACCGACCCTTCCACCACCGCGTCCACGCCCAGCTCGCCGGCGATCTCGGGGATGGAGCGGGTGGTGTCGGCATAGCGCAGCGTCGAGGTGCGCGAGATCACCTTGAGCTCGTGGATCTGTCCAAGCTCGGCCAGCAGGGCATCGGCGAGGCCCGACGCGAAGAAGCCCCATTCCTGGTCCGACGACAGGTTCTGGAACGGCAGCACGGCGACCGATCGAATGGGCGCGCCGGCCGGCGAGGCATCGTCCCGGGCACGCAGCAGACCCGCCTGCCAGGCGCCGAGCCCCGCCACGAGGCCCAGCGCGGCCACGCCGGCGGCCCATCGCCACCGGCCCCGGTCATCGACGCGCGTGGCGGCTGGTGCGATCGCGGAGTCGGGCGCGGAGGCGACGGTCCCGTGCGACGCTCCGTCCGCTTCGTCCGTGATGTCGGCCAGCGGCTCGACGGGCGCGATGAACCGGTAGCCGCGCCCCGGCAGCGTCTCGATGTACCGGGGCACGTCGGCGGAGTCGGCGAGCGCTCGCCGCAGGCGGCGGATGGCCGCGTTCAGCCCGACGTCGAACTCCCCGAAGGACTGGTCGCCCCAGAGCGCCTGCCGCAGGTCGTCGCGCGTGACGACCTCGCCGGGCCGGTCGACGAGCAGCGTCAGCACCTTCAGGGGCTGGCCGCGCAGGCGGGTGGCACGGCCGCCCTTCTTCAACTGATCGGCTGCCGGGTCGAACTCGAACGGACCGAAGCGGACCACGCCGCGGGATGACGACATCTTTCGGGGGAACACCAGTGTAGCGCCCGACGGCCCGCGATGATCCCGGTCCGCCGCGCCTGTCATGTCCGCGCGCAAGCCGTGATCGCTGAACTGCTTGCGGTGTCATGTGGATGCCACCCTCCCGCCATCGACAGCGCCGGTGGCCCGCCGCCACAGTGGCTGGCACGGAGGCGTGGTTCGATGGGCAGAGACATTCCACGGCTGACAGCCCTTACGGCTGTGCTTCTGATCGGCGCGTGCAGCAAGTCCTCTTCTCGACGGACAAGTACCCCTCCGCCGATGGCGTCCTGGCGCTCCCTTGGCATCCAGACCGTAGGACTGGGCAGCAACAACTGCGCCGTGGATCTCGAGTACGAGATCTCGGCCACCAAGAAGTAGCGTCGATTCACGAGCCGCGTAGATAGCGGGCCGCCGGCCCGGTGGAGAGATCATGGCAACCCACGTGCGACGACTGGTGGTCTGTGCGACCGTAGTGCTCACCGGAGCGTGCAGCAAGTCCTCACCCACCGGACCCAGCGGATCCGGCGGTGGAGGCAGCAGTTCTACCGTGACCTCCATTGCGATCTCGGGCACGTCGTCGCTCAAGGTCGGCGGCACGACGCAGCTGACGGCCACGGCGACGCTGTCGAACGGGACGACGCAGGTGGTCACCGGTCAGGCAACGTGGACGTCGTCGAACACCGGCGTGGCGACGGTGAGTGCGGCGGGCCTCGTCAGGAGCGTCCGCGACGGCTCGGTGCAGATCACGGCGGCCTACCAGGGCCAGTCGGGCCAGACGTCGGTGACGGTGAGCCCGGACGTGTTCGCCTTCGAGGTGAAGACGGTCGCCTTCACGGCCCGGGGGTCGTGCGACGGCATCCTCGATCCGGAGGGCGAGTTCTCCGTCCGGGTCGGCGTCAAGGCCACCGGCCGCGCCGACGCCGTCGTCTTCCAGACGACCAGCTACCCCTCGGCCGGCTCGTTCCTGGAGCTGAAGGAACTCGCGTCCCGCGTCATCGCCCGAACCGTCACGTTCGACCTGACGAGCCGGGAAGGGGCCACGGTGGAGGTGGAGTTCCGCGCGACGGAGTGGGACAAGAAGGTCGTGATCATTCCGCCGTCGGTGACCGACGTCAGGGACAGCGACATGAACGACCGGGCCGAGACATTCGTGCACACGTTCCGGGGAGGCGCCTGGACCGGCATGGGCGGCCATCGAATTGGGCTGGGCGGCGGCAACTGCGGGGTGGATCTCCAGTACGACATTTCGGCCACCGCGCGGTAGCGGCCGCGCCACGGGTGTCCGGCGCGTGCCTGGCGCCGCCGGCGATCGGGCCTCGTGCGTCCTGTCGCGCCGATCGGATCTAGGGCACGGCGGTGTAGTGGCCGTGGATGCAGAGCCAGCGGCCACCCTCGCGGACGAAGATCCGGGTGGACTTGCCGCGCGAGGTGAAGCGCGTGCCGTCGAGGGTGCCCGAGTCGGTCCAGTAGTACGTGATCCAGGCCGTGTCGCCGCGGACCGTCACGACGGGCTGGTGCATGTCGGTATGCACGCCCGAGGCCCGCTGGAGGTACGCGCGGTAGTTGCGGACCTCGGCGTCCTTGCCCTCGGTGATGTAGGTGTCGTTCTCGCCGAAGGACGTGAAGTCCGGGTGCACGAAGGTGGCGTAGCGGTCCACATCGCCGTGTTCGATCGCGTCCCACATGGCGACCATGGCCGCTTTGATCTCGGCTTCGTCCTTCGCTGCCGCCGGCTGACTCACGGCGAGGGCCGGCCACAGCAGCACCACGGCCCAGGCGCACACCGTCCGCATCGCGTTCTCCTTCCGCCGGCGTTCGCGCCGCCGGCACTCGTGGCGAACGGCCATGATACGCTGCCGCGGTGACGCGGTCCCGGACGTGCGTCCTGGCGTCGATCCTGGGGGCGACGGCCGCCGTCGCGTGCGGGGGGCCGCCGCCGGATGCCGGCCGCACACCCGACACCTCGCCCCCGGCCGCGGGATTGCGTGTCGACCCCGGCCCCAACCTGCCGCTGCCAATCACGAACAACGCCGTCGCCGGTGCCGTCGTCGATGGGCGGCCGTGGGTCTTCTCCTTCCTCGGACTTGGCGCCGCGCGCGATTACCAAGCCATTACGCGGCAGGCCCTCGCGCTCGACGTGGACGCGGGCCGCTGGGAGGCCCTGCCGGACGTGCCGGGGCGGGTGGGGCGCATTGCGGCCACGGCGCAGGCGATCGGCGATCGCGTGTACGTGTTCGGTGGGTACGAGGTGGCTGCCGACGGCGCCGAGACGACCAGTCCTGCCACCAACGTCTACCTGGTGCGCGAGCGCCGGTTCGTGCGCGGCGCCGATGCGCCGGTCGCCCTCGACGACGCCGTCTCCGGCGTGTGGCGCGACCGCCTGATCTACATGGTCAGCGGCTGGTCCACGGACCGGACGGTCACGACCGTCCAGGCATACGACCCCTCGGGCGATCGCTGGATCGCCGCCACGCCGATTCCAGGCACGCCCGTGTTCGGGCACGCCGGCGGCATCGTCGGCGACACGATCGTCTACTGCGGTGGTGCGAGGATGCTGGCGGGCGGCTCCCCGAAGTACGGCATCAGCGCCGAGTGCTACCGGGGCGACATCGATCCCGCCGCGCCCGCCTCGATCGCGTGGCGGGCCATCGCGCCGCACCCGGGCCCTGCCCGCTACCGCGCGGCTGCCGGCCCGGTCCGCATGACCGGTCGCGCGGGCATCCTGTTCGTGGGCGGCACGGCGAATCCGTACAACTACAACGGGATCGGGTACGACGGCCGGCCGTCGGAACCCGAGGCCACGTCGTGGCTCTACGACACGGCGGCCGACGGCTGGATCGAAGGGCCGCGGCTGGGCCTTCCCACGATGGACCACCGCGGACTGGTCGGCGCTGGGGATGCGTGGTGGATCGTCGGCGGCTTCGAGCCGGGACAGACGGTGTCGGCGGCCGTCTCCCGGCTCACGACGGACGACGAACCGTAGCGGGTCGAGCCGCCTGCCCTCGTCCGCTGCGTGGCGCGCAGCCTGGCCGCTGCGCCCACCGCGCCGCCACTCAGCGGGGGTGGGACGCCGGAGACGCCTGCGTCGCGGCGATCTCGTAGGACCTGAGCCGCGCCTCGTGGCCGTAGATGTGCGACACCACGATCAGCTCGTCGGCCGCCGTCTGCTCGACGAACGTCCGCATGCCCTCGGCCACCGTCGCTGGACTGCCGACGAACGACACCCGCGTGCGGTTGCTCGGATCGCTCATGTCCGCGGGGTCGCGCGCCCACTCCCGGGAGGGCGGCGGCAGCGGGATGGGCCGTCCCATCCGCAGGCTGGCGAACGACTGCCGGCCCGACGAGGCCAGGAACTGCGCCTCCTCGTCGGTGTCGGCCGCGACCACGTTCACGCCGAGCATCACGTAGGGCGCCGAGAGGCGCGACGACGGGCGGAAGTCGCGGCGGTAGATCGCCAGCGCGTCGTGCAGGGAGGTCGGCGCGAAGTGGGACGCGAACGCGAAGGGCAGGCCGAAGGCCGCCGCCACCTGCGCCCCGAACGTGCTCGAGCCGAGAATCCACAGCGGCACCCGCAGACCCGCGCCCGGGACCGCCACCACCGCCTGTCCCGGCTGCGCGTCCTCCAGGTAGGCGATGAGCTCCAGGACGTCGTTCGGGAAGCCGTCGGGGTCGGCGTTGAGGGTGCGGCGGAGCGCGCGCGCCGCCGACGGGTCCGTCCCCGGCGCCCGGCCCAGCCCCAGGTCGACGCGGCCCGGGAAGAGCGACTCCAGCGTCCCGAACTGCTCGGCCACCTGGAGGGGCGAGTGGTTCGGCAGCATGATGCCGCCGGCGCCGATGCGGATCGTGGTCGTTGCCCGGCCGACGTCGGCCAGCAGCACCGCCGTCGCCGCGCTGGCGATGCCCGGCATGTTGTGGTGCTCGGCCAGCCAGAAGCGCCGGTAGCCCAGCCGCTCCGCGTGGCCCGCGAGATCGCGCGTGCGGGCGAAGGCGTCGGCGGCGGTGCCGCCTTCCAGGATGGGCGAGAGATCGAGCACCGACAGGGGCACCATGCACGAGCACGATACCCCCTGCGCGCGGCCGGCGCCACGCGGCTGGTGCCGGGACGGTATAGTCACGCCGTGAGGCACTCGGGTTGACACCGGCCGGACGCGTCGTTCCCGTCGCCATCGGCGCCGGGCTGGGGCTCGCCATCAGCGCCGTGGACAACCTGGCCGCGGGCGGCCACGTGAGCCCCGTCGTGATCGTGGCGCTGCTGCTCGCGGCGGCCGCCGCGATCGGCGGCTGGGCCGGCTGGCCCGGGTGGCCGGCGGCCCTGGCCGTCTGCCTGCCGGTCCCGGCCGCGCACCTGGTCAAGCACGCGCTCGGCCTGCCGGACACGATTCAGCCGAACACCTACGACTCGATCGCGATGATGGCGCTCTTCTGCGCCGCGGTCGCCGGCGCGGGGTTCGTGGCCGGCGCGCTGCTGCGGCAGGCCGTCTCCGACCCCACCTCCTGACCTCGGCCGCGGACGACGCCGGCGCGCCGTTCGATGCGCGGTGCGGCGAAGCCACGCCGATCCCTCGGCCGGTACTGACCCGAACTTTGCAGACGGACGGACCGAACGGAGTCCGTCATGCCCGAGTCTCACCAGATCCCCTCCTCGTCGTCGACCCGTCGTGCGTTTGTCTGTCACGCGTGTCAGGCGGCCTCGCTCATCGCCGTGGCCGGCCTCGTGACCGAGGCGTGCGGCGGCGGCCCCACCTCGCCCTCCAGCACCGATGCGCCCGCGCTCTCCGCGGTGTCCGCCACGGTGTCCGGCCGCGTCGTCAGCGTGGCCGTCGGCACCGGATCGCCGCTGGCGTCGAACGGATCGGCGGCCCTGGCCTCCACGCCGCTGGGGGCGTTCCTGATCGCGCGGATCGGCGACGCCGCGTTCAACGTGCTGTCGGCCACCTGCACCCACGAGGGCTGCACGGTGACCGGGTACTCGGGCAGCCGGTTCGTCTGCCTGTGCCACGGCGCCCAGTTCACGACGTCGGGTGCCGCCGCCGGCGGCCCCGCGTCGCGGGCGCTGGCGGGCTACGCCTCGCAGTTCGCCAACGGAGTGCTCACGTTCACGGCGTGACGGCGCGTGCGGCGGCTTCGCCCTCCGCCACGTCCACCCGCGAGAGCAGCCAGCCGCCGGCCACGAAGAACACGATCATGCCGAGCACCGCCGACCGGGTCGACCCGGTGAGGGCGCCGCTCAGCGTGAAGAGCAGCGGTCCCAGCACGGTCGCGAAGCGTTCGACCACGGCGTAGAACCCGAAGTACTCGGAGGTCTTCGACGCCGGGATCAGCCGGGCGAAGAGCGACCGGCTGAGCGCCTGGGCGCCGCCCTGCACCGTGCCGACCATCGCGGCCAGGATGAAGAAGTCGGTCGCGTTGCGCATGAAGTAGCCGAGCGCGGCCGCAAGGGCGTACACGCCCAGCGCCAGGAAGATCGCGCGTTTCGTGCCCATGCGGGCGCCCAGCGACCCGAAGACGAACGAGAACGGCACGCCCACGAGCTGCACCATCGCGAAGGCCGCGATCTGCTCGGACTGACCGACGCCCACCTCGGCGCCGTAGATGCCGGCGAAGCGGATGATCGTCTGGATGCCGTCCTGGTAGACCAGCATCGCCACGAGGGCGAGGAACGCCTGGCGGTACTGGCGGATCTCGCGGAACGTGTGCGACAGGCGCGCCAGGGTGCCGGCGATCGCCGAGCCCGCGCGCTCGTCGGCGCCGGCGAGCCGCGGCGGCTCGGGCACCGTGCGGAGGAGCGGCACGGTGAAGAGCAGCCACCAGACGCCGACGCTCGCAAACGACAGCTTCGTCGCGGCGACCGCGTCCGGCAGGCCGAACGAGGCCGGACTCAGGATCCAGGCCAGGTTGAGCAGCAGCAGGACGCCCCCGCCGAGATAGCCGAGCGCGTACCCCGCCGACGACACGCGATCGGTGTCCTCCGGCGCCGCCACACTGGGCAGCAGCGAATCGTAGAAGACGAGCGACCCGGACACGCCGATGTTGCCGAGGACGAAGACGAGCGCCGCCCATTGCCAGCCGCCCTCGACGATGGTCGTGAGGAGGAAGGTGGCCAGGACGCCGATGGCCGCGAACACGACGAGGAGCTGCTTCCTCCGCGCGGTGTGATCGCCGTAGGCGCCGAGCACGGGCGCCGTCACCGCCACGATCGCCATGGCCAGCGTCGTCACCACGCCGAAGCGCGTCGTCGCCTCGACCGGCGCCAGGCCCTTGGCCGCGTAGCTGGCGAAGAAGTACGGGAAGACGGCCGTGATGACCGTCGTGAAGTAGGCCGAGTTGCCGCAGTCGTACCAGGCCCACGCCTGCTGCGCCGGCGTCACGAGCCCGACCTTGGCCAGCAGCCGGGCGATCATCGCGGGGCACGCATCGCGGTAGGGTACCATTCGATCGCCATGAAATCGGCGGCGACCGTCCGCGCGGCGGGCTGGCTGACGGCGGCGACGGTGGCGGCCACGACGGCCGTTGCCGGCGCGCAACGCGACGCCTCGGGCCGCTGGGTGGGCGTCCTCGACGAGCACCCGGCCATCGAGTACGCGATGCGGCCGACGACCGATCCGGTCGCGGCGTTGAACGCGCGCCTGGCCGCCGGCGAGCGCACGCTCGCCTTCGACGGCGCCGACGGCTACCTGCGGCCGCTGCTGGCGGCGCTGGACGTGCCGGTCGCCTCGCAGATGCTCGTCCTGTCGCGCACGGGCGTCCAGCGCGAGGTCACGCGTCCGATGAACCCGCGGGCGCTGTACTTCAACGAGCAGGTGGCGGTGGGGTACATCCGCGGCGCGCCGTTCCTGGAGCTCATCGCCCACGATCCGGCGCAGGGCGCCGTGTTCTACACCCTCGACCAGCGGCCCTCCGAGCGGCCGTCCCTGACGCGGCAGACCAGCTGCCTCACCTGTCACGTGGCGTCTGCCACCCTCGAGGTGCCCGGGTTCCTGACGCGCAGCCTGACGGCGGGGCCCGACGGCACGCCCACGCTCAAGTTCTTCAGCCAGGCGCTGGTGGATCACCGGACGGCGTTCGCCGACCGGTGGGGCGGGTTCTACGTGACGGGGCGGCTCGGCGCGATCACGCACCGCGGGAACGTCGTCGTCGATCGCGATGGGACCACGCGGCCCCTGGTGCCGGGCGGATCCGGCGACGTGGAGACGCTGGACGGCGTCGTGCCGCTCGGCGGGTATCCGTCGCACCTGAGCGACGTGGCGGCGCTGGCCGTCTTCGATCACCAGACCCGGGCGCTCAATCTCATGACGCGGCTCGGCTGGGAGGCCCGGGTGGCCAGGCACGAGGGTCGCGTGCCGCTCGAGATGCTCGCCGTGACCGCGCTCGTGGACGATCTGGCCGGCTACCTGGTGTTCGCGGACGAAGCGCCGATGCCGGGCGGGCTGTCGGGGACGTCGGGCTTCCGGGAGTGGTTCTCGGGCCGGGGGCCGCATGACGGCCGCGGGCGGTCGCTGCACGAGCTGAACCTTGCGACGCGCCTCATGGCCTATCCGCTGAGCTACACGGTCGAGAGCCCGGCGTTCGCCGCGCTGCCCGACGACGTCCGCACGGCCGTCGCCGATCGGGTCGTCGCACGGCTGTCGGCGCCGGTGCCGCTCCCCGGCGACGGCCGGTTCACGGCGGACGAACGGCGCACGGCGCTCGCGCTCTTCCGGGCTGTCTACCCCGGGCTGACCGCGGCCCCGCGTCCCTGATAGCGCGGCCCCGGAGCGGGGGACCTAGCGCCGGACGCGCGCGTCGCCGCTGAAGGTCTTCAGGCGGACGCTGCTCGAACCGCCGCCGTTCAGCGTGCCCTCGACGTTCCGGCGGCCGCGCGAGCGCGACACCGCGATCGGCAGGTCCGAATCCAGGTCGCCGCTGAAGGTGTTGAAGGCCAGGCTGCCGCGCGCATCGGCCGGCACGGTGAGATCGATGCCGCCGCTGAAGGTGTTGACGTCGATGTCCTGCCCGTCGGGCCACGAGCGGGCGGCGACGATCACGTCGCCGCTGAAGGTCTTCACCCGCAGCCCCTGCACCGCGTCCTCGACACGGATGGTCGACGAGAAGCCGCCGATGTCGTGCCGGCCCTCCACCCCGCGCACCGTCACCGGCGCGCTGAAGGTCGTGACGTCCAGCGTGGTCCGCCGCGGCACCTGCAGTTCGATGTCGGCCTCGACGACGTTGTCGTTCCGCCGCCACCCGCCGTCGCGGTGGTTGGCATCGATCACGATGGCCGATCCCTCGGTGCGGATGTCGAAGGTGATGTCCCGCAGCTTCTCGGCCTCGGCCCGCCGGACCGCGTGCACGACCACCTGGTCGCCGTCGGTGCCGCGGATCTCCACCTTGCCCGAGAACGTCTTGAGACGCACGGTGCCCCCGGATCGGAACGGCAGGGTCCGGTCCACCCGTTCCTCGACTTTCTGGGCCAGGACCGGCGTCGCTCCCAGGCAGGTGACGAGGACGGCTGCGGACAGGCGGGCGGTCAGGGACATGGGCAACCTCGCCTGGAGTAGACGAGCCGACCGGACAAAGGGTTGCCACCCCCGGGCCGGCTCGTCCGCGGACGCCCGGTCCACGGGGCCCCACCGGGCCGGCAACGTATCATCGGACCCACCAGGAGGCCGGAACCATGGCAGAGAAGGTCGTCGTCATCACGGGGGCCAGCAGCGGAATCGGCGCGGCGCTGGCCGAACGGTTGGCCCGCGACGGCACGGCCGTGGGCCTCATTGCGCGCCGGCCCGAGGCCCTCGCCGCGGTGGCGGCCCGCTGCCGGCCGCACGGCCACGCCATCGTGGCCGACATGACCAAGCGCGGCGACGCGACGCGGGCCGTGGCCGAAGCGCTGACGCTGTTCCACCGGATCGACGTCTGGGTGAACAACGTCGGGCGCGGCATCACCCGGCCCGCCACCGAACTCACCGACGACGATCTGGACCAGATGATGCTCGTGAACGTGAAGTCTGCCCTGTACGGCATCCAGGCCGTCTTGCCGCACTTCAAGGAGCGCGGGGCCGGTCACATCATCAACGTGTCCTCCATGCTCGGCCGCATGCCCCTGGCGCCCTTCCGCTCCGCCTACAGCGGCGCGAAGCACTTCCTGAACGCGCTCACGGCGAACGTCCGCGACGAGCTGGCCGCCTCACACCCTGGCATCGCCGTGTCGCTCGTCTCCCCGGGCGTGGTGCGGACCGAGTTCGGCCTGAACGCCGTCCACGGGGGCCCCGACTCCCGCGGCCTGCCGAACTCGCAGAGCGCCGAGGAGGTGGCGGAGGTGATGGCTGGCGTCATCGAGAGCCGGGCCAGGGACGTCTACACGCGGCCCGGCGCGCGGCAGGCGGTGCTGGACTACCTGTCGGGGCTCGCCGCCGACCCGTCTCCGGCCGGCTGACGGCGGCCTGTCCGCGAACGTACCGCCGCGCGCTCGACGAGGCCGGCGCGATCCGCATCCTGCCGCGGCCGAACGGCCGGCCCTCGTACCTGTGGCAGGCGCCGTCCCCGACCGCCATTGCGCGGCGCGGGGCCGACATGCGGCACGCCGGCGACGGCCAATCCCGGCCCGCCGGGGTCTAATTGTCCCGCATGCGTCGATGGTGCCGGCCCGGAAGCCGCCTGGCTCTCGTGCTCGGCGCGGTCGCGCTGCCCCTCCTGGCCGCACGCGGGTCCGCGCAGGCGCCCGCCGGCGAGCCCGTCGTCCCGGAAAAGGCGGGCAAGGAGTTCCACGCCCTCCGGATCACGGGAGCGCCGCCGGTCGTGGACGGCGTCCTCGACGACGACGTGTGGACCCGGGCCGAGGCCATCGACGACTTCGTGCAGAACGAACCCGACAACATGGCGCCGCCGCGCGACCGGACGGTGGTCCAGATCGCGTACGACGACCGCACGCTGTATGCGGCCGTGCGCTGCTTCACGAAGGATCCCTCGCTCGTCACGACGGGCCTCGGACGCCGCGACAACCTGCCGCCGAGCGATCTCATCCGCATGAGCTTCGACACGCGGCACGACCACCAGAACGCCGTCGTGTTCGAGACCAACCCGTCGGGCATGCAGAACGACTACCTGTTCTACGAGGACACGCGGCAGAGCCCGGATTTCGACGCGGTGTGGAACGTGCGGACCACGATCGCCGCCGACGGCTGGTTCGCCGAGTACGCCATTCCGTTCTCGCAGCTTCGTTTCACCGTCCGCCCCGGCGAGCGCACCGTGTGGGGCTTCAACCTGCGCCGCGACCATTACCGCGCCGGCGGCTACGACCGGTGGGTGCCGACGCCCCGCGGCGCGGCTGGCTTCGTCTCGCGCTTCGGGCACCTCGTGTTCGAGCAGACGATGGCGCCGCCCCGCCGGATCGAGATCCTGCCCGTGGCGCTCGCGCGGGCCGAGCGGCCCGCCGAGGGCGCCCTGACGGGCTCCGGGCAGTTCGGGCTGGACGCCCGGCTCGGCCTGGGCACGTCGGCCACGCTGTCGGCCACGCTCAACCCCGACTTCGGCCAGGTGGAGCAGGACCCGGCCGTCCTGAACCTGACCGTGTTCGAGAACTTCTTTCCCGAGCGGCGGCCGTTCTTCGTGGAGGACAGCCGCATGTTCGTCCCGCCCTTTCCGGTGTTCCTGCCGTTCCATTCCCGCCGGATCGGCCGGGCGCCGGGCCGGCTCGCCCTCCGGGACGGCGACGTGGAGATCTCACGGCCCGAGCAGACGACCATCCTGGGCGCCGCGAAGGTGACGGGGCGCAAGGACCGCTGGGTCTACGGCGGCATCACGGCGCTCACGGCCCCGGAGTACGCCGTCGTCGACGCGCCCGTCACGTCCGCCTCCGGCGAGACCGTCATGCACCGCACCGAGCGCCTCGTGGAGGCGCGCACGCTCTACGGCGTCGGGCGGCTGCGCCGCGACTCGCGGAACGGCCAGTCGAACGTGGGCCTGATGGCCACCAGCGTCGTGCGGGACGGCGACGCCGACGCCTTCACCGGCGCGGCGGACTTCTCGTGGCGCTGGGCCAGCAACAAGGCGCAGTGGACGGGCCTGGCGCTCGGCACCTACGCGCCGGTGGACGGGCGGCAGCAGTCGGGCCTGGCCGCGGTGTCGAACCTCAGCTACGACGCGAAGCACATCGGCCTGTTCAGCCATGTCGACCGCGTGACGCCGACGTTCCGCAACAGCGACCTCGGCTTCCTGGGCGCGCGCGTCGATCGCACGAACGTGAACGTCTCGGTCAGCGTCCGGCAGCCGGACCCGCGCGGGATCTTCCGATCGCAGGGCGTGTTCCTCTTCGGCCAGCGCTCCTGGAACCAGGACCGGCTGGTCTTCGACAGCGGGCTCTCGGGCGGCATCGATCTCGTCTTCCGGAACTTCTCGGGGCTGTTCGTCCAGGCCGGGCACGACTTCCGCCGGCTGGACGACCTCGACTCGCGCGGCGGCCCGCCCATCGTCAAGCCCGGCGGCTGGCAGACGTTCCTGGGCCTGCGGAGCGACTCCCGCAAGACGTGGCAGGTGTTCCTGAACAACAACCTCCGCACGGACGAGGCCGGGACGAACATGCGGTCCACGAACCTCACGCTGCGGGTCCAGCCCACGGGGCGGCTCCAGGTGAGCGTGGCCGGGTCCTACGATCGCGGCCACGACGCGGCCCAGTGGATCGAGAACACGGACGCCACCGGCGACGGCGAGACCGACCACGTCTACGGCCGGCTCGAGCGCCACGTCGTGAGCCTCACGGGCCGGGGCACCTTCGCCTTCACCCGCGACATGACGCTCGAGGCCTACCTGCAGCCGTTCGTGGCGGTCGGCGACTACACCGACATCCGCCGGCTGGCGCGGCCGAGCTCCTTCGACTTCGCGCCGGTGACGCTGGCCGACAATCCGGACTTCAACACGAAGTCGCTCCGGAGCAACGTGGTCTTCCGCTGGGAGTACAAGCGTGGCAGCACGTTCTATGCGGTGTGGAACCTCTCGGCCGCCGACGAGGCCCGGCCCGGCGTCTTCTCCGCGGGCCGCGACCTGGCCGACGCCTTCCGGGGCCGGGGCACCCACGTCTTCATCCTGAAACTGACCTACTGGCTGGGGCTCTGACGCCGCGCACGCCGGGCCGCTGGGCCGCGCCTCACCAGGCCGCCATCGCATCCTCGAAGAGCCGGGCCAGGTCGTCGGCGGCGGCCGGACGCGGCGAGAGCTTCGTCACGCGGTGCTGCGGGAGCGTGCCCTCCACCAGGGCCGGGATGTCGCTCGACGTGTAGCCGATCGCCTCGAGGCCGTTGGGGACTCCCAGCCGCTCCATGAACCAGACGATGCGGTCGGCCAGCACCGCGCCCGCGTCGTCCGGCGCCACGCCCGAGATGTCCACGCCCAGCGCCTCGGCGGCCTGCAGGTGACGCGCGGGACTGGCCGGGGCCGTGAAGCGGAACACGGCCGGGGCGTTGAGGATGACCGACATGCCGTGCGGCACGAGCGGGTGCGTCAGGCCGTACCCCGGCGCCCGGTACCCGCGCACCAGGCCCGACACCGGGTACGACATGCCGTGCGGCAGGTGCACGCCCGCGTTCCCGAAGCCGACGCCGGCGTACGACGCGGCCAGGAGCATCTGGGCCCGCGCCTCGTCGTCGCCCGGGTCGTCGAACGCGCGCACGAGATACGCCGACACCATCCGCAGCGCCTGCAGGGACCAGACGTCGCTGATCGGGTTGGATCCCTGGTAGGCGGGCCGCACCGCCGGGCGGTCGGGCCGCGGCCGATCCGAGTACGGCAGGGCGGTGAAGCTCTCGATGGCGTGGCTCAGGATGTCCAGCCCGCTGGAGGCCGCCACCTCGCGCGGCATCGTCCGCGTGTTGTCGGGGTCGAGGAGCCCGAGCGCGGGCTTGAGCCGCCGGCTGGCGATGCCCGTCTTCGCGTGCAGGGCGGTCAGGTCGAAGATGCTGACGCCGGTCGTCTCGCTGCCCGTGCCCGCCGTGGTCGGGATGGCCACGAGCGGCTTGAGCGGGCCGGGTACCGGCAGCGCCTTGCCGATGGGGGCGTTCACGTAGTCCAGGAAGTCGTCCGGCGGATACGTGGTGTAGAGGTTCGCGGCCTTGGCCGTGTCCATCACCGATCCGCCGCCGACGGCGACGAAGCCGTCCACCGCCTGCTCGGCGGCGAAGGCGATGGCGCTCTTGAACGACTCGTCGGTGGGCTCGACCCGGACGCGGTCGAACACGATGGCCTCCACCTTGTGCCGGTCGAGCGAGTCGAGCACGGCCGCGAGCGGCGGCAGGCGCGCGACGACCGGATCGGTGACGACCAGCACCCGCGCCAGGCCCCAGTCGGCCAGGTCCGAGCCGACTTCCCGCGTGACGCCCGCGCCGAACCGGACGCTGGACGCCGCCATCTCGAATGCGAACTCGCGATCCACGGCGGCAGTCTATCCGCGCCGTTCCGGCCGCTCAACCGGCAGTAGAATCGCGCCGTGCCGACCGCCCCGAAGCTTCTTGCCGCGCTGGCGCTCACGAGCGCCGGCGTCGTCACCGCCGCCCAGACGGCCGCGCCGCCGGACGAGCATCGCCGCTTCCTCGAGATTGCGGGCTTCCGCCTCGAGGGCGGCGGGGTCCTGCCCACGGCGCGCATCGCCTATGCCACGTTCGGCCGGCTGAATGCCGCGAAGGACAACGCGGTGCTCGTGCCCTCGTACTACGGCGCGGACTACCACGGCTACGACTTCCTGGTCGGTCCCGGCAAGGCGCTGGATCCCGACAGGTACTTCGTCGTGCTGACCGAGATGTTCGGCAACGGGTTCTCCTCCTCGCCGAGCAACACGCCGGCGCCGCTGGCGGGCCCCGACTTCCCGGCGGTGTCGATTCGCGACGACGTCGAGGCGTCGCGGCGCGTGCTGGAGCACCTGGGCGTGACGCACCTCAGGGCCGTCGTCGGCTTCTCCATGGGCGCCGAGCAGGCGTTCCAGTGGGCCGTGTCGCATCCCGGCTTCATGGATCGCATCGTGCCGTGGTGCGGCACGGCGAAGACCTATCCCCATGGCATCGCCAGGCTCGAGAGCGCCATCCTGGCGCTGACGGCCGACCCGGCGTTCGACGGCGGCCGCTACACCACGCCGCCGCCGGCCGGCATGCGGGCGTGGTCCGCCCACTGGGCCGCGTGGGTGTGGTCGCAGGAGTGGTGGCGCCGCGAGCTCTACAAGCCGCAGCAGCAGACCGTGGAGGAGGTGATCGCGTCGCGCGTCGAGCGCGACCGCGGCCGCGACCCGAACAACCTCATCCTGCACGCGCGCACCTGGCAGCGGCACGACGTGGGCGGCACCCCGGGCTTCGGCGGAGACCACGAGAAGGCGCTCCGGTCCATCACGGCGAAGGTGTTGTACATGCCGAGCGCCACGGACCTCTACTTCCCGGTCGAGGACGCGAAGTACGAGCAGCAGTTCCTGCGGGACTCCACCTTCCTGCCCATCCCGTCGGTGTGGGGCCACGCGGCCGGCGGCGGCGCGAATCCGGCCGACGCGGCGTTCCTGAACGATCGGATCGGCGCCTTCCTGCGCTGACCCGGCCCCGGCCCCGACGTATGATGCGCGCGATGCGCACCGCCCCGATCGCCTCCGCTCTCGTCCTCGCCGCCGTGCTCACGCCGCGCGCGCAGACGCCGCCTCCGCCCTTCGAGGTGGAGGAGGCGTCGATTGCCGACATCCAGGCCGCGTTTCGGGACGGCCGGCTCACCTGCCACGGCCTCGTCGAGCGCTACCTCCGCCGCATCGACGCCTACGACAAGAACGGGCCGGCCGTGAACGCCATCGTGATGGTGAACCCGCGGGCGCTCGCCGAGGCGGACGCGCTGGACCAGCGCTACAAGGCGGGCGGGCCCGTCGGGCCCCTGCACTGCATCCCTGCCATCGTGAAGGACAACTTCGAGACGGCCGGCATGCAGAGCTCGAACGGGTCGCTGACGTTCGAGGGGTACGTGCCGGCGGCCGATGCCTTCCAGGTGGCGCGCATCAAGGCGGCCGGCGCGATCGTGCTCGCCAAGTCGAACCTGGCGGAGTGGGCCTTCACGCCGAACGAGACCCTCAGCTCGATCCTGCCGGGCTACACGAAGAATCCCTACGCCCTCGACCGCGTCACCGCCGGGTCCAGCGGCGGCACGGCCGCCGCCGTGGCCGCGAGCTTCGGCGCCGTGGGGCTGGGCAGCGACACCGGCAACTCGATTCGCGGGCCCTCCTCGCACCAGGCCCTCGTGGGCATCCGCTCCACGATGGGGCTCACGAGCCGCGCGGGCGTGTTCCCGCTCAGCCTGCTGGCCGACATCGCCGGGCCCATGGCGCGCACGGTGGCCGACGCCGCGGCGGTGTTCCAGGTGGTGGTGGGCGAGGACCCGAACGACCCGGCGACCGCGGCGGCCCGCGGACGCGCCATCCCCGACTACGCGGCCGGGCTGTCGCGCGACGCCCTCCGCGGCAAGCGCATCGGGATCCTGCGGCAGGCCTACGAACGCGACACGACCGACGCCGAGATCGTGCAGGTGTTCATGACGGCCGTGGAGGACCTGAAACTGGCTGGCGCGGTGGTGGTCGATCCGGCCACCGTGGAGGGCCTGAACACGATCCGCCGGCCGCCCGGCACGTCGTGCCAGGGCTTCAAGTACGACATCAACCAGTTCCTGGCCGCCCGCAAGGGGCGCGTGCCCGTCGCCGACCTCGCCGAGGTCGTGAAGGGCGGCAAGTTCCACCCCACCGTCCAGCGGCGGCTCGAGCAGGCCGAGCAGGGCGAGGCCAACGGGCCGGACTCGCCGGACTGCGCCGCCGAACGGGCCTACCGCGACGAGGTGCGCGCGGCCGTCACGAAGACGATGGACGCCCTGAAGCTCGACGCCTTCGTCTATCCCACCTGGAGCAACCCGCCGCGCCTCATCGGCGACCTCAACACTCCGGGCGGCGACAACAGCCAGTTCTTCTCGCCCACGACGGGCTTCCCGTCGATCCAGGTGCCGATGGGCTACACGCGCGGCGGCCGGCTGCCGGCGGGGATGACGTTCTTCGGGAAGGCGTGGGACGAGGCGAACCTGATCGCGTTTGCCTACGCATACGAGCAGCGCTCGCGGCATCGCCGGCCTCCGGTGAGCACGCCGCCGCTGCGCTAGGGGATCCGTGATGCGCGCGCTCGCCTCCATCGCCTGCCTTGCCCTGGCGGCCGGCTGTTCCGGAACGCCCCCACCTCCCGCGCAGGCGGACTGGCCCATCAACGGTGGGCCCGGCAACGCGCGCTACTCCGCGCTCACCCAGATCACGAAGGACAACGTCCGCCAGTTGCAGGTGGCCTGGACGTACGAGAGCGGCGACCACTTCACCGCGTCGGAGATGCAGAGCAACCCGGTGGTGGTCGACGGCCTGCTCTACGTGACGACGCCCACGATGCAGGTGGTGGCGCTCGACGCGGCGACGGGCCGTGAGGCGTGGAAGTACGACCCGAGCGGCGGCACCGGCGGCCGCCAGCGCTTCCGGCACCGGGGCGTGGCCGTGCACGCCGACCGCGTGTTCGTCACCTATCGCAACGTCCTCATCGCGCTGGACCGGAAGACCGGGCAGCCCATCGCCAGCTTCGGCGCGGGCGGCCGCGTGGACCTGCGCGAGGGACTCGGCAAGCCGCCCGCGTCGGTCACCATCAGCGCCAGCACGCCCGGCGTCGTCTTCGACGACCTGCTCATCCTGCCGAGCAGCGTGCCCGAGACACTGCCGGGCACGCCCGGACACATCCGGGCGTTCGACTGGAAGACGGGCGAGCAGCGGTGGGTCTTCCACACGATTCCCCAGCCGGGCGAGCTCGGCTACGACAGCTGGCCGCCGGATGCCTACACGCTGGCCGGAGGCGCGAACCCGTGGGCGGGCCTCACGGTGGACCCGGCTCTCGGCCTCGTGTTCGCGGCCACCGGATCGGCGTCCTTCGACTTCTACGGGACGACCCGCAAGGGCGACAACCTGTTCGCGGACTGCGTGCTGGCGCTGGATGCGCGCACGGGCAGGCTCGTCTGGCACTTCCAGGGCGTCCGGCACGACATCTGGGACTGGGACTTCCCGTCGCCGCCCACGCTCGTGACCGTCACCCGCGATGGCCGGGCGGTCGAGGCCGTGGCGCAGACGACGAAGTACGGGGACACGTTCGTGCTCGACCGGCGCACCGGCGAGTCGCTCTTCCCGATCGAGGACCGGCCCGTGCCGACGCAGGGCGTGGAGGGCGAGTACCCGGCCGCGACGCAGCCGCGTCCGTTGAAGCCGCCGCCGTTCACGCGCCAGGGCCTCACCGAGGACATGCTGACCACGCGCACCCCCGAGGCGCACGCGGATGTCCTGGCGCGGTTCAGGAAGATGCGCTCCGGCATGTTCGAGCCGCCGTCGCTCGAGGGCACCATCGTGTTCCCGGGGTTCGACGGCGGAGCCGAGTGGGGCGGCTCGGCCTTCGACCCCGCCACCGGGCTCCTCTTCGTGAACGCGAACGAGATGCCGTGGGTGGTGAAGCTCATCCCCAACAACGACACCTCGCTCTACACCTCGAAGTGCGCCACCTGCCACCGCGCCGACCGCAGGGGCACGCCGGCCGCCCCGTCGCTCGTGGACGTCGGCACGCGCCTGTCGCGCGACGAGATCATGACCATCATCCGCCAGGGCACGGGCCGGATGCCGGGCTTCCCGGACATGGGCGGCCGCAACATCGGCGACGTGGCGGACTTCCTGATCACGGGCAAGGACAAGGCGGCCGATCCCGCCTTCCGGTCGGCCCCGGGGTACCTCAAGTACCGGAGCGACGGCGAGTCGATCTTCCTCGACCCCGACGGCTATCCGGCCGTCACGCCGCCCTGGGGCACGCTGAACGCCATCGACCTGAACGAGGGCGCGATCCGGTGGCGCATTCCGCTGGGCGAGGTGCCGGCACTGGCCGCCACGGGGATGACCAACACGGGCAGCGACAACTACGGCGGCCCGATCGTGACGGCCAGCGGGCTCCTGTTCATCGGAGCCACGAACTTCGACAAGAAGTTCCGGGCGTTCGACGCCGCCACCGGCACCCTCCTGTGGGAGACGACGCTTCCGGCCGCCGGCAACGCCACGCCTTCCACCTACGTGCGGAACGGCAAGCAGTACGTCGTCATCGCCTGCGGGGGCGGCAAGAACGGCGCGCCCTCGGGCAGCAGCGTGGTCGCGTTCGCGCTGCCGTAGCCTGCGCCGCTATTCGACCCTCCGCGGGTCGTTGAAGAGCACGCTCAACCGGATGCTGCCGTGACCCGCCTGGGGGAACCCCGGCAGGGTGCGATCGCCCGGGTCGAGATTCGACGCCGTGTCGTCCGGGGGAAACAGCACCAGCGTCTCGAGGAACGCCGTCACCGCCCGCTGGAGGCGCGGGGGCGCTTCGGCGAACCGATCCCGCGAGTCCTGCGCCTCGCCCCCGTGGCGCAGGATGACCTCCCGGAGGTTCACGCTGCGCCCGTCGTGGCCGTAGGGGGCCGTCGTCCCGACGCCCCAGAGCGGCGCGGTCAGGAACTCGGTCCGCACCGTGCCGTCGTAGTTGCGCTCGTGGAAGCCCGCCCCCAGGTCGTGGCGCTTGAAGTCCGTGAAGATGTTGGTCACCTCGAAGCGCTGCCGCGCCGGCAGCTTCAGCGCGGGGTAGCCGGTGCCGTCGTCGTGCACGGAGAGCCTGGGCGTCGCGGTGGCAAAGAGCCGGTTCAGGTTGCCGCGGACCGGGTCGAACACCGTGTCCACGTCCGCCACCCGGCGATCGTGCTCGATGGTCAGCGTCTGCCGGTGGCAGGACGCGCAGCCGAGGCGATTGAACACCCGAAGGCCCTGCGCGGCCTCCGCGGTCCGCTCGTGCTGTCCGGGCTTGAAGTAGTTGAGCAGGTAGAACTCGAGGTAGTCCACCAGGGCGGGGTCGAGCTCGCCGCCTGCCGGCGGCGCTTCGATCGCGTCGGTGCGTCCGTCGAGCGTCATGCCGGCCGGCGTCACCACGCGGGCGCCCGCCGCGGCTGCGGCGAGATCCGGGTCGGCGACCTGCAGGCCCATCTCGGCGTTCAGGGCCCCGACGACGAACTCGCGAATCGACAGCGTCTTGCCGTGCCAGAAGAAGGGACGCACGCGCAGGTCGGGATCCACGCCGGCGACGCCCGAGGTGTCCACCGTGCCGTCGGGGAGGGCGGTCAGGACGCCGTAGTCCACGCCCTTGCTCGTGAGCCGCGCCGACAGGGGGCGCCCGGCCCTGGCCGAGGCTCCGACGAGCGCGGTTCTGGCGGCCCGCAGGTCGGCCGTGATCTCGTCGGCCAGCATCTCCTTGAGGCCGAGGCCGAAGAGGTGAATGGCATCACGGCTGTCGGGCCTGGTCGCCACGTCGCCGCCGAAGCCGGCCGCGCCGCGGGGGCGGCCGTGGCAGCCCGCGCAACTGTCGCTGAGCCCCGCGCCAATCTCGCCGATCCGATCGAGTTCGCCGGCGCCGTCGCCCGTGATGGGCCCGAGCCCGACCGCGCTCCGGAACTTCCGCTGGAACAGCTGGCGCCCGCGCCGGATGGCCCGGAACGGATCGCGTCCAATGATGAAGCGGGAGGAGTCCGGCGTCGACGGGTCGCCGCGCCCCGCGCCGGTCTGCTCGGCCAGCGACAGCCCGATGCCCTCGTTGGCCGCATTCGGCGCCAGGGTGCGGTCCACGAGCTGCGCCACCAGCGGCGCGACCGTGACCCACACCAGCACTGCGACGGCAACTCCGACCGTGATCGACCGTGTACTCCTGGTGCGCATGGCTGACGCTCCTCGCTCGCGCGCGCTCTGGCGGCTACTCAGGTAGCGACGGCAGCCCGCGGGTCGCGTCACCGCGCCCAGGCGGTCAGGACTTGCGTGCGATCGCGACGTGCGCCGTCATGTCCAGCCCGCTGACGCCTTCACGCGCCAGCCGGTGCAGCACGGCCCGCTTGACGCGATCTTGCGCGTCGGCCGGCAGGGACTCGAGTACTCCTCGGTTGCTCGTGCCCAGGATCACGGGCCAGAAGGCCTCGGGTGACGCGAGCGGCATGCGCCAGGACTCGCGCGTGACGATCGGCGCCGGCAGGCCGGCCTCGGCGTACACCGCCTCGATGGCGCCCGGCGCCGCCAGGCGGCTCGACGCGCTGATGTGCTCGAGCGCGGGGTCTTCGCGGCGCACTTCGTCCCAGAAGTAGTCCTCGCCGGGCCACAGCACCACCTCGCCCCACACCGTCGTCACCAGGGCGCCTCCCGGGGCCAGCCACGACCACGCCCGGCGGAGCAGACCGGCCATGTCGTCGAAGAAGAAGAGGCCGAACACCGAGATCACGGCGTCGACGGACCCGGCGGGCAGGTCGAACGTGGTGACGTCGGCCACCTCGAATCGCGCGTGGGCCAGCCCCGCCCCGGCGGCCCTCGCGCGCGCGATCTCGACGAGGGCGGGCGTGGCGTCCACGCCCAGCACGGACCCGGCGGGCCCTGCCGCCTCCGCCGCCGGCAGCGCCGACCCGCCCGTGCCGCAACACAGGTCGACCACGCGCGCGCCCGGCGGCAGGCCGGCGAGGCGGACGGTGGCCCGGCCGAAGTGATGCCAGAAGGGCAGGCTGTCGAAGTGATCGGCCGCGCTCGAATAGGTGCTGACGACGTGCGTGAGATCGCGGGCCACGGGTCGCCATCATACCGGCCGGCGCGCATCCGGCGCGCGGGCCGCGGGTCGCGCGTACGTTAAGCTGACCAGGGTTTCCCCCCGCGGACGTCACCCATGCAGATTCACAATCGTGTCGTCGCGCGTTTCGCCGACGGGCGGATGGTGAAGGGCACCACCCAGGACTTCTCCATCTCGCGCGACTTCTTCCACGTGATCCCGACCGAGCCTGGCGCGGCGCCCGTGAGGGTGGGCGTGCCGGCCCTGAAGGCCGTGTTCTTCGTGAAGGACCACGCCGGGAACAAGGACTACAACGAGAAGAAGGCCTTCGAGAAGCTGGTGCCCGGGCGCAAGCTGCAGGTCGTCTTCAAGGACGGGGAGATGCTGGTCGGCTCGACGACCGCCTACGACGCCGCCCGTCCCGGCTTCTTCATGACGCCGGCCGATCCGATGTCGAACAACGACCGGATCTACGTCGTGGCCAAGGCCGTGCGCGCCGTGGCCTTCATCCAGTAGCGCCGGGCGCTTTCACGACAGCGCCGGGCGCTTTCACGGCAGCGCCGGGCGCTTTGAGTGCAGCGCCGGGCGCTTTCACCGCGAGGGCCCCGGTGTAGATGGCCATGCCGACCACGGCGTGGACGCCGTGGCGGTCCAGTTCGTCGATCTCGGCCTGGGTCGTGATGCCGCCGGCCGCGATGACCTGCCGCGATGTCGCGCGCGCCACGGCGAGGATCGCGCCCAGATCGGTGCCCTGCATCAGCCCTTCGCGATCCACGTGGGTGTAGAGGAACTGGGTGCAATACGGCTCGAGGGTCCTTACCGCGTCCATCGCCGTGAGCGGCAGCGTCGTCTTCCAGCCGTGGATCACCACCTGGCCGCCGCGGCTGTCCACGGCGCCGATGACGTGCGCGGCCCCGACCTCGCGGGCGAGCGCCTCGGCGAACGCGAGGTCGATGCAGTCGGTGCCCGTCGCACCCTGCCGGTACAGGGACGAGCCCACGATCACGTGCGTGGCGCCGGCCGCGAGGAGTTCCGCCGCCCGCCCGGCCGAGCGGACGCCGCCGCCCACCCGGCACGGCAGCTTCGCCGCGACGTAGCGCACGAGCGGGTCGTTGTTGCCGGTCCCCATCGCGGCGTCGAGGTCGATGAGCTGCACGGCCGGGAAGCCGTGGAAGCGCGCGACCCAGCCGTCCACGTCGTGCGACTCGACGGCGAGCGTCTCGCCCTGCACGAGCTGGACGATGCGTCCGCCCTTGAGATCGATCGAGGGAATCAGCACGGCGTCACCTTCCCGGGCTCCCGCGGCGCCGCAGGCGTGCGGCCGTCACCAGAGTCCGACTTTCCCCGTCACCGACTGGATGAGCTTCGCAGGATCGAAGCCCACGCCGCGCCGGAACACCGTCTGGACCTTCCGGATCTCGGCGATGTCCCGCGAGGGATCCCCGTCGATCACGACGAGATCGGCCTGCTTGCCGGGCGCGAGCGTGCCGATGCGGGCCTCCTGTCCGAGATACCGCGCGCCGTTGCGCGTGCCGATGGCAAGGGCCTCGAGCGGCGAGAACCCGGCCTCCACGAGCAGCTCGAGCTGACGGTGATCCGAGAAGCCCGGGATCACGCCGCCGCCGCCGGTGGGGTCGGTGCCCGCCACCAGCAGCCCGCCGGCGAGGGCGAACTCGCGTTCGAGGGCCATCGCCTTGGGGAAGAGGCGCGGCATGACCGACGTCGTGTTCCGGGCCGCGCGGGCGCGGTTCTGCTCGTACTGTTCCCGGAGCTCGGGCAGCAGCACGTCGATGCCGGGCGGCAGGGGTCGCGAGGGCATGCCGGCCTCGAACACCGTGAGCGTGGACGTGATGGCCACGCGGCGCTCGATGAGCGTCCTTATCAGGGTCTGGAACGCCGTGCCCTTCGGATCGAGATCCACGAGCGACTGCTGGCCGCGGCCCTGGCCGGGGCACACGTCCGGCTGCTTGTCCGGCACGAAGTCGGTGGCCGCCAGGAACCCGTGCTCGAGGTTGTCGATGCCGAGCGCGGCGGCCTCGGCGTAGGTGACCGAGCAGAGGTGCCCGGTGACCTTGAGCCCGCGCGCGTGGGCTTCCTTGATGGCGGTGCCGAGCGCGGCCCGCGAGATCTGCATGTACGCCTTGACCGACGTCGCGCCCTCGTCGGCCCAGTACGCCACGTGCTTCCGGGCGCGCTCCTCGGAGTCCACCGCCGTCGTCTGGACGAACTGGTTCTCGCCGTTCACGTACGGCATGGTGGCGTCGATGGCGGGCCCGGCCGCCGTGCCCGCATCGACGCGCCGCTTCAGGACGATGTCCATGAAGCCGTTCAGGTTGCCGCCGGTCCGCATGGTGGTGACGCCGCCGGCGAGGTACAGCCGCGCGAAGCTCAGGCCGAGCTGGCCGTAGACGCCCGGGCCGGTGGGGTAGTAGGTGTGCTCGTGGAGCATCACGAGCCCGGGGATGACGCTCCTGCCCGTGAGGTCGATGACCTGCGCGCCGGCGGGCGGAGGCGTGGAGGCCGCCGGGCCCAGGGCCGCGATGAGCCCGTCGCGCATCACCACGGTCTGGTCGTCGCGCGGCGCGGCGCCCGTGCCGTCGATCACGCGGACGTGGGTCAGCGCGACGACCGGCGCGTCCACCGCGACGAACTCCCGGATCGGCTCGCCGATCGGCAGCCGCTGCGCCATCGGGCGGGCGCCCAGCGCCGTGGCGGCGAGGGCCAGCGTCAGGACGGCTCTGAGAGGGGGCCGCACGTCAGTCGTGCCGGTGCCCGTCGGGCAGCCCGAGCTTGGCGATGGTGTCGCCTTCGAAGTCCACCTCGATGATCACGGCCGGCTCGTCGCCCATCACCCAGGCGTCGTGGCCGGGCTCGATGGCCAGGGCGGCGGGGGCCTCGTACTCCTGGACGCAGCCGTCCGGGAAGTGGACGTGGATGCGTCCCCGGGCCAGGAAGCCGACGTGCCCGTGCATGCAGACGTCGGTGCCCGTCACCGGCTTCATGTGCGTGGCCCAGCGGAAGCCCGTCGGGTAGATGGCGCGCTTCACGCGCGCGGCGCCGGCCTTCACGATGTCGAGCTGCATGCCGCCCACCTGGCGCGAGTCCGCGCCGGGCATGGGGGCCGTCAAGGGGTCGTGTGTGCTCACTGGATCCTCCGCGACGTCCCGATTCTAGTCCCGGTCGCCGTCGTGTTGGCGCGCGGGCGCGGGCATCCGCGGCGGGCCGTCGCCGCTACCGGGGGGGCAGCTCGAATACGTAGAGCGTGTGGCCGCTCCGCGGGTAGCGGATCTCGGGCGAGATCGTCTGCGGCACGTTGCGCGGGCTCCCGCCGCCGAGGCCGGTCGTGACCGCCACGTACTGCCGCCCGCCCGCCGTGTAGGTCACGGGGAATCCCTGCACCGAGGTGCCGAGGCGCGTCTTCCACAGCTCCCGCCCCGTCTTCACGTCGTAGGCGTGGAAGTAGCGGTCGAGATCGCCGATGAACACGAGGCCGCCGCCGGTCGTGAGCGCCGCGGTGAGATAGGCCGGGCGCTGCTCGACGCTCCAGACCTCCTTCAGCGTGTCGGCGTCGTAGGCGGCCAGCTTGCCGACGTTGCCATCGCTGCCCGGCATCTCGAAGAAGCGCCGCGCCCCGGCCGTGCCCCCCTGGCCCGGCACCTGGTCCACCTTGCGCGCCGCGATCTCCATGCACGACTGGCTGAGGGGGATGATGAGCGACTGCGTCCCCGGGTGGTAGCTCATCGCCTGCCAGTTGTGGCCGCCCTCGGTGCTGGGGCAGGCGGCGATCCACTGGCCGATCTTCTGTTCCAGGATGTCGCCGCGGTAGGTGACGCGCCCGGTCCCGCGGTCGATGGCCGTGTAGACGTTCTGGAACACCGTCTCGGTGAAGTCCAGCAGCGCGCCGGTCCTCCGATCGAGCTTCCACAGGATGCCCGATTTGCCGATCGTGAAGAGCGCCTGGCGCCCGCCCACGTCCACGGCCACCTTCTCGAACACCTCGTCGAGGTCCAGGGACTCCCCGGGCACGTGCTGGAAGCGCCAGACGAGGGCGCCCGTGTCGGGATTGAGGCCCACCGTGGACGCCGTGTGGAGCGCGGCGTCGAACGCGCGTGTGCCGCGGCTCACGGGCATCCACGGCTTGGCCTGGGCGATGCCCCAGAACGTGAGATCGACGTCGGGATCGTAGCTGCCCGTGATCCAGGTTTCGCCGCCCTGGCGCATCATGTCGGGCAGGTCGTTCCACGTGTCGCCGCCGGGCTCGCCCGTGTGGGCCACCGTGTGGAACTTCCAGGCCAGCGCGCCGGTCGACGCGTCGTAGGCGCTGATGAAGCAGCGCTCGGGCTGGTAGCGCTCGCAACCGCCGAGGCCCTGGATCACCCTGCCCTTCACCACGATCGGCCCGCTGGTGTTCGTGAAGCCTTTCGCGGCGTCGGCGATGACGGTGGTCCACACGACCTCGCCCGTCTTCGCGTTCAGGGCGACCATCTTCGCGTCGGTCGTGGCCAGGAAGATCTTGTCGTCGTAGATGGCGATGTTGCGCATGCCGCCTGAGGCGACGCCCCGCCGGTTCGGACCCACCTGGTTGGCCCAGAGGAGCTCCCCGGTCGCGCCGTCGAGGGCCTGCACCTCGTTCATGGTGTTCGTGAGGTACACGATGCCGTCGTGGACGAGCGGCATCGGCTGGTTCGAGCCGCCCTCGTTCATGTTCCACGCCCACGCCAGGCGCAGCGCGCCGACGGTGGCGGTGGAGATCTCGGTGAGCGGGCTGTAGCTCCAGGCCTGGTACGTGCGCCGCGCCATCAGCCAGTCGCCGGGCGGCGGCGTCCTGAGCATCGCGTCGGTCACGGGGACATAGCCGGGGACGGTCCCGGGCGCGTAGAGCCCCCGGGCCGGCGGCGCCTCGTCCGGATCGGGCAGGCGCGGACCGGCGGCGGGGGGTGCCGGGGGCGGAACCGATCCGCGGCCGTTGGTCGCGAGGATGAAGGCCGTGACCGCCAGCGCGTCCTCGTCGCCGAGCGCCGGTCCGCCTGGCGGCATCGCGGCGCGAATGTAGCCGGCGAGATCGGCGACCGGTCGGGCCTGCCAGACGCTCTGGAACGAGGCGCCGGTGAGCGCGGGGGCGTCGTTGCGCCCGCCGAGATCGGCCAGGTGACAGCCCGCGCATCGCGTCTGGTAGAGATCGCGGCCCGCGGCGGCCCGGGCCGCGGTGAGCGCCGGCGCGGCCTGCTGCCCGGCGGCCTCGGGCCCCGGCGTGGCCGCCAGCGCCACGGCCACGGCGGCCGCTCCCGCCGCGAGCCAGGTGTGATGCGGTCGAATCGGCGCGCGGGTCATCGGCGTGGTCCCTTCGCCGGCAGCAGCCAGCCCCACAGGTTGCCGTCGGGAGCCTTCTCGCTCTGGATCTGCACGTAGAGCAGGCCCTTCCCGAACGCCGCGGCGCGGTCGGGCGTCAGGGCGACGACGCCCGCGAAGACGCCCGACGTGCCGCCCCCGCTCTGGAACTCGCCCACCAGGGTGCCGCGCATGCCGGCCCGCGGGCTCTCGTACACGCGGACGGTGGTGGCCGGCGTCACGAGCCCCCGATAGGTGCCCTCGACGCTCAGCGTCGTTCCCGGCAGCGTCGCCGTGGCGCTGCCGCTGCCGGCGACGGTCGCCTGCATCGCGACGTCGATGGGGACCGTGGACAGGCGCGCCCGCATCGCCGCGGGGGATTGGCCGGCGGCGAGTGCCGCGGCCAGGATCAGCACGGGGACTACGGTGGTCGCCATGCGCCGGATTGTAGCGCCGCGTCCCGCCGCCGGCCGGTGGTAGCATGCACGGCCTCGGGAATCCCACGACGGCGCGCGTCTCACGCGGAGGTACCCATGGTTGCCCTGACGTCACTCTGGCTGCCCGTGCTCCTGTCGGCCGTGCTGGTGTTCGTCGCGAGTTCGGTCATCCACATGGCGCTCGGGTACCACAACACCGACTACGGCAAGCTGCCGCGCGAGGACGACGTCATCGCGGCGCTCCGGCCGATGGGGATCCCGCCCGGCGACTACTTCCTGCCGCACTCCGGCGGCCCGGCCGGCATGAAGGACCCCGTCTTCCAGGAGAAGTGGACCAAGGGCCCCGTGGCCACGCTGACGGTGCTGCCGGCCGGCGCGAACTTCATGGGCGCGCAGCTGGCGCAGTGGTTCGTGTACGCGGCGGCCATCGCATTCTTCTCCGGCTACGTCGCCAGCCGGACCCTCGGCCCGGGCGCGCACTACCTGATCGTGTTCCGCGTGGTCGGCACCACCGCCTTCATGGGGTACGCCCTCGGCCTGTGGCAGATGTCGATCTGGTACAAGCGGTCGGTGTCCACGACCCTGAAGTCCACCTTCGACGGCCTCCTCTACGCCTGCCTCACCGCCGGCGCGTTCGGATGGCTGTGGCCGTCGGCATGATCCCGCGCCTGGCGCACCGGCGCGTGACCGGCCGAGCCGCAGCCGTCTTGGCGCTGAGCGCCGCGCTCGCGGCCGCCGGGCCCGCCGCGCAGGACCGGGGCGTGGCGGACCACGTCGCCCGCGCGAAGGCCGCCGCGGGCGCCGACTTCGCCCCGCTCTTCCAGCGGCTGTGCGTGCCGCCGGCCCCGGCGCTGGCCGCGCCGGCCGCGTCGCGGCCCGCCGGCCCGCCTCCGCGTGCGAGCTGGCACGCCGATCCGGTGAAGGTGTTCGACAACCTCTATTTCGTCGGGCAGACCGAGTACTCCGCCTGGGCCGTGGTCACGTCCGCGGGCCTCATCGTGATCGATCCGATCTTCGACTACTCGGTGGCCGACGAGGTCGTCGGCGGCCTGGAGACGCTCGGCGCCGACCCGGCCGCCATCAAGTACGTGCTCGTCAGCCACGGGCACTCCGATCACGCCGGAGGCGCGTCCTTCCTCCAGGATCGCTACAAGGCGCGCGTCGTCCTGTCGGCCGACGACTGGGATCTGCTGGACGGCACGCGCGGCTCCTGGAAGAAGCCGCGCCGCGACATGGTGGTGGCCGATGGCGACACCCTGACCCTGGGCGACACCACGCTCACGCTCTACAAGACGCCCGGCCACACGCTGGGGACGCTGTCGACGATCATCCCGGTCCGCGACGGCGCCGCCACGCACACGGCCGCCTACTGGGGCGGCACGGCGTTCAACTGGGTGGCCAACCGCGCCGGCTACATCACGCCCGAGCGGCCCGACGCCTTCTGGTTCACCCACTACATCGACTCGGCCCGGCGGTTCCGGGACATCGCCGCCAGGGCGGGCGCCGACGTGCTGCTCTCGAACCACACCGCGTTCGACGGCTCGAAGACGAAGCTCCCGGCCATGGCGCGCCGGCAGCCCGGCGATCCGCACCCGTACGTGATCGGCGCCGGCGCCGTCTCGCGCTACCTCACCGTCGCGGAGGAGTGCGCGCTGGCCGGCCGGGCGCGGGCCGGCGGCTGAGACGGCGCGGGGCGCCGACCACCTATACTCATTGGGCCCGCGCGCGCCACGCCCCGGCTCGCGCCGCCATCCGAAGGAGCCCGCGCATGTGCGACGAGAACTTCGAACATGACCTCGAGAACTACGCCCGCTTCCCGCATCTCACCCGCCGCCAGTTCGGCGCGGCGTCCGTGGGCGCGGGCCTGCTGCTCACCCTGCCGCGCGCGGCCGATGCCCAGGCCGTCACCGAGCAGGACGTCAACGTCACGACGCCCGACGGCACCGCCGACTGCTACTTCGTCCATCCCGCCAGCGGCGCGCACGCCGGGGTCATCGTGTGGCCGGACATCCTGGGGCTGCGGCCGGCGTTCCGGCAGATGGGCAAGCGGCTGGCCGAGTCCGGCTACTCGGTGCTGGTCGTGAACCCGTTCTACCGCAAGGCGAAGGCGCCGGTGGTGCCGGCCGGCGCCAGCTTCGCGGACCAGAAGACGCGCGACATCGTGATGCCGCTGGCGCAGAGCATCAACCCCACCACGCACATGACCGACGCGCGGGCCTTCGTGGCCTGGCTGGACGCGCAGGCGGCCGTCGACAAGAACAGGAAGATCGGGACGACCGGCTACTGCATGGGCGGGCCCATCGTGATGCGGACGGCGGCGGCCGTGCCGGACCGCGTCGGCGCGGGCGGCTCGTTCCACGGCGGCGGACTGGTGACGAAGGACGCGGACAGCCCGCACCTGCTCGTGCCCAGGATGAAGGCGTCGTTCCTGTTCTGCGTGGCCGAGAACGACGACCAGCGCGACCCGACCGCGAAGGACGTGCTGAAGGAGACGTTCGCGAAGGCGAAGCTGCCGGCCGAGATCGAGGTCTACGCCGGCGCCGCGCACGGCTGGTGCCCGCCGGACTCGGCCGTCTACAACGAGAAGCAGGCCGAGCGCGCCTGGTCGCGGCTGCTCGTGCTGTTCAAGACCGCGCTGGCCTGATCCGGCCGCGGCCGCCGGGGGCCCGCCCGCCGCGGGTCCCCGCCGCCCTAGCGCCGCTGGCGCCGGGCCGCCGCCACCGGCCCGGCGAAGTCGGTGGGTTCGGGCTCGCCGCGCCGCTTCGCGCGGGCGCGGGCGATCTCGTGGTTCATGTCCGCGGGCACGAACGACGTCTTCCTGCCCGCGCGCTCCGCCCCCGCCAGCTCGTCCCGCGAGACGTCGCCGCCGCCGATGGCCAGCACCTCGTCGCTGACGGCCACCATCGCGGCCGACGTCGGCGAGAGCCGCTGCTGGCCCTCGAGGAGCCCGCCCCAGGTCTGGTCGCGGATGAAGAACACACGGTCCACGCACGGGGACAGCGTCGCCTTGGTGTCCCGCGCCTGCGTGGAGACGATGCCCATGGTCGCGAAGCCGAGCGTGCGGGCCAGTTCGTACACGGCGCCGATCCCTTCGATGGTGGCGCCGATGTTGACGATCGTCGCCCTGGGGTCGTGCGACGTCAGGGCCGATCGCGCCGCGACCAGCATGAGGGCCTGGTTCTCGTACTCGGCGCCCGAGTAGCCGACGAAGGTCAGCACCCGCTTGCCCTGCGCCTTGACGTACGCCTCGACCTCGGCCGGCGTGGCCTCGCTCGCCGGCCCCGTGCCCGTGCACGGCACGGCCTGAGCGCGGGCCGGCGCGGCGGCCAGGAGCGCGACGAGCGCCGCGGCCAGCATCGCCCGGCCGTCGAATCGCGGGATCGCGCGCGGTGCACGCCGACGCTGTCGCATGGGTCCCTCCGAAACTGGCCGGTCGAGCCGCCCCTTTCTATATACTCGACTCAGGTCGAGGACCTCCCGTGAATGCCTGCCTGGCGCGGAGATTCACCGGAAGCGTGGCGCTCGTCCTCGGACTGGCCCTCACGCCTGAGGGCCCGTTCGCGTCCCATACGGTCCAGGCGGAGGCGCCCGTCGTCTACTCCGCCGTCGTGGACAGCATCATCCAGCCGGTGTCCGCCGAGTACATGGCGGCGACGCTCGATCGCGCGGACGAGGCCGGCGCCGCCCTGGTCGTGTTCACGCTGCGCACGCCGGGCGGCCTCGTGGACTCCACGCGCGCGATCATCACGCACATGGTGGCCGCCAAGACGCCCGTCGCCGTCTTCGTGGCGCCGTCGGGCGCGCGCGCGGCGTCGGCCGGGTTCATCCTGACCATCGCCGCCGACATCGCGGCCATGGCGCCGGGCACCCACATCGGCGCGGCGCACCCCGTGGACGGCAGCGGCCAGAAGGTCGACGAGACGATGGCCGCGAAGATGACGGAGGACGTGTCCGCGTACGTCCGGACGCTGGCCACCCGCCGGCACCGCAACGTGACGCTCGCCGAGGAAGCCGTCACCAAGAGCCGGGCCTTCACCGAGGACGAGGCCAGGAGCGCGACGCCGCCGCTCGTCGATATCGTGGCGCCGGATCTGCCCGACCTGCTCCGCCAGCTCGATGGACGGAGCGTGACGCGCTTCGACGGCACGACCACCACGCTGCACACCGCCGGCGCCACCGTGGTGGACATCGAGATGACCCTGCGGCAGCGCGTCCTCAGCACCATCGCCAACCCGACGGTCGCCTACCTCCTGATGAGCCTCGGGACGCTGGCAATCACGATCGAGCTCTGGAACCCCGGCGCGATCGTCCCCGGCATCGTCGGCGGCCTGTGCCTGCTGCTCGCCTTCTATGCCTTCTCGGTGCTGCCCGTGAACATCGCCGGCGTGCTGCTGCTCTTCTTCGGCCTGCTCCTGCTCGTGCTCGAGATCAAGGTCACGAGCTTCGGCCTGCTGACCGCCGGCGGCGTCCTGGCCCTGGTCTTCGGCTCCATGATCCTCGTGGACTCCCCCTTGCCGGAACTGCAGCTGCAGCTGCGCCTCGTGCTGCCGGTGGTGCTGACCTTCACGACCTTCGCCGTGGTGATGGCGCGGCTGGCGCTGAGGGCGCAGCTCCGGCCGCCGGCCACCGGCGCGTCCGCCATGGTTGGCGAGTCCGGCATCGCGGTCGAGCCGATCGACGGCGAGCGGGGCCTCGTCTCCACCCACGGCGAGCTCTGGCGCGCCACCGCCCCCGAACCGATCCCGTCAGGCAGCCGCGTCCGCGTCACGCGCGTGGACGGCCTGCATCTCCACGTCCGCAAGGACTGAAGGGTCCGACCATGCTGATATCCCCGCTGCTCGTGGTGCTCGTGTTCCTCGCGCTGTACCTCGTGAATTCCATCAAGATCCTGGCGGAGTACGAGCGCGGCGTGATCTTCCGCCTCGGCAAGCTCCTGCCCATGCCGAAGGGCCCCGGCCTGGTCCTGGTGCTCGTGCCCATCGACCGGATGGTCAGGGTGGGACTCCGGACCGTGGTGCTCGACGTGCCGCCGCAGGACGTGATCACGGGCGACAACGTCTCCGTCAAGGTCAACGCCGTCGTGTACTTCCGGGTGATGGACCCCGTGAAGGCGGTCGTGGAGGTGGAGAACTACCACTACGCCACGTCGCAGCTCTCGCAGACCACGCTCCGGAGCGTGCTCGGGCAGGTCAACCTGGACGACCTCCTGTCCAAGCGCGATCACCTGAACCACGAGCTGCAGCAGATCCTCGACCAGCGCACGGACCCGTGGGGCGTCAAGGTGTCGGCGGTGGAGGTCAAGCACGTGGACCTGCCCGAGAACATGCAGCGGGCCATGGCGCGACAGGCCGAGGCCGAGCGCGAGAAGCGCGCGAAGATCATCCACGCCGGCGGCGAGCTCCAGGCGTCGCAGGAGCTGTCGCAGGCGGCGGCCGTGATCGCGGCCGAGCCCGTGGCCCTGACCCTCCGCTACCTGCAGACGCTGACCGAGATCGCGGCCGAGAAGAACTCCACGATCATCTTCCCGCTGCCGATCGAGCTGATGAACATGCTGCGGGGCGGAGGCGACAGGACCTCCTGACCGAAGCCGCGGGTCCCCGCCGGCCTACGCGCGGCGTTTCTGCATCAGCACTTCGCGGCCGCCGTCGGCGAACTCCACGCGGTCCATGAGCTGATTGATCAGGAACACGCCGCGGCCGCTGGGCTTGAGGAGGTTCCCCTCCTCCAGCGGGTTCGGCACGGCCGAGACGTCGAACCCGGGCCCGGGATCGCGCACCACGATCACGAGCCCGCCCGTGGCGTCGGTGGTCACCACGCACTGCACGTGCTTGGTCGGATCGTTCTTGCACCCGTGCCGGATCGCGTTGGCGAGCGCCTCGTCGAGCGCCAGCTCCACGGGCATCAGCTCGTCGTCGCTCCAGCCCTTGCCGTGCAGGAGCTGTCGCAGGCCCTCGCTCACGGCCGGGATCGACGCGGGCGTCGCCGGGATGACGAGGTTCAGCTCGCAGGTGGAGCAGAAGGGCATCAGGCCCGCGAGCTTCTCCACCTTCGCGAGCGACGCCGTGAGCCCCGCGACCAGCGCCGCCTGGGCCCGCTCCGCCTGGTCGCGCGCCTCGAGGGCGCCGGCGAGCTCGTCGAGGTTGCGGCGGAGCTCCAGCTGCGCCTCGACCTGCCGGCGCAGCGCGCCGAGTGCGCGGAGCTGCGCGTCGGACAGGCGGCGCGGCTGCACGTCGATGACGCACAGCGTGCCGAGCGCGTGGCCGTCGGGCGTCACGAGCGGCGCCCCGGCATAGAAGCGGATGTTGGGTTCGCCCGTGACGAAGGGATTGTCGCGGAAGCGCGGGTCGCCGGCCGCGTCCGGCACCTGGAGGATGCCCTCCTGCCGGATGGCGTGGGTGCAGAACGCCACGCTGCGCGCCGTCTCGGCGACGTCCAGCCCCACGCGCGACTTGAACCACTGCCGGTCCGCGTCGATGAGCGTGATGAGCGAGATCGGGGTCTCGCAGATCTGCGAGGCCAGCATCGTCAGGTCGTCGAACCGCTGCTCGGGCTCCGTATCGAGGATGCGATATCTGCGGAGGGCGGCGAGGCGCGCTTGTTCGTCGGTAGCCATGGCGGGGTCCCCGGTCGAAGGATACTGCCGCCGGCGCCCCCGGTCGGCCCGGCGATCGGACGTCCGGATGACCGGCGGCCGTCCAGGACGGAGGCCGATCACGGCGGCGTCTCCCCCGGGTGGTGGCGCCCGAGGGGCGGCATCTGAAAGACTCGGGACGATGAGCGATCCCATCGAAGACTACGCCCTGATCGGCGACTGTGAAACGGCCGCGCTGGTCTCCCTCCGAGGCTCCGTGGACTGGCTGTGCTGGCCGCGGTTCGACTCGGGCGCCTGCTTCGCCGCGCTGGTGGGCACGCCCGAGAACGGGCGCTGGCTGATCGAGCCGGTCGCGGAGGCGACGCGGGTGACCCGCCGGTACGTCGACCGGACGCTGGTGCTCGAACGTCGCATCGAGACGGCCGAGGGCATCGTGACGGTCGTGGACTTCATGCCGCGCCGGGGCGCGACCTCCGACCTGGTCAGGCTGGTGCGCGGCGAGCGCGGACGGGTGCGGATGCGGACGGAGCTCGTCCTGCGCTTCGACTACGGCAGCGCCGTGCCCTGGGTGAGTCACCTGCCGGACGGGACCCTGCGCGCCATCGCCGGTCCCGACATGGTGCTGCTGCACACGCCGGTCACGCTGACGGGGAAGGCGCTCAGGCACTCGGGCGAGTTCGACGTGCAGGCGGGCGAGACGGTGCCGTTCGTGCTGACCTATGGGCCCTCGCACGCCGCGCCGCCCGAAGCCGTGGATCCGGAGGCCGCCCTCGCCCACACGATCGAGTTCTGGACCGGCTGGGCGGCGCGCTGCCGGTTCACGGGGGAGTGGAGCGATACGGTCCTGCGGTCGCTCATCACGCTCAAGGCGCTCACCTACGCCCCGACCGGCGGCATCGTGGCGGCGCCCACGACCTCGCTGCCCGAACAGGCGGGAGGCGTGCGCAACTGGGACTACCGGTACTGCTGGCTTCGCGACGCCACGCTCACGCTGCTCGCGCTCATGAACGCCGGCTACTACGAGGAGGCCGGGGGCTGGCGCGCGTGGCTCCTGCGCGCGGCCGCGGGCGCCCCGTCGCAGCTCCAGATCATGTACGGCCTGGCCGGCGAGCGGCGGCTGGCCGAGTACGACGTGCCGTGGCTGTGCGGCTACGACGGCGCCCAGCCCGTGCGCATCGGCAACGCGGCGCACGATCAGCTGCAGCTCGACGTGTACGGCGAGGTGATGGACGCCCTGCACCAGGGGCGGCTCGGGGGACTGGACGCGGACCACGAGGCCTGGGCGTTCCAGCGCGCCATGCTCGACCACCTCCTGACGGCGTGGCGCGAGCCCGACGAGGGCATCTGGGAGGTCCGGGGCCCGCGGCGCCACTTCACCTATTCGAAGGTGATGGCGTGGGTCGCCTTCGACCGCGGCATCCGCGCGGCGGAGGAGCTCGGCCTGGAGGCGTCCGTCGACACCTGGCGGGACGCGCGTGAGGCCATCCACGCCGAGGTGTGCGCGCGCGGCTTCGATCCGGAGCTCGGCAGCTTCGTCCAGGCGTACGACACGCGGGCGCTCGACGCCAGCCTGCTGCTGATTCCCACCGTCGGCTTCCTGCCCCCCGACGATCCCCGCGTCGCCGGCACCATCGCCGCGGTGGAGCGGGACCTCCTCGTCGACGGTCTCGTGCGCCGCTACGACACCTCCACCGGCCACGACGGCCTGCCGCCCGGCGAGGGCGCCTTCCTGGCCTGCAGCTTCTGGCTGGCCGACGCCTACGTGCTGCTGGGACGGCGGCAGGAGGCCCGCTCGCTCTTCGAGCGGCTGCTGGCGCTCTCCAACGACGTCGGCCTGCTGCCCGAGGAGTACGACCCCGTGGCGCACCGCATGCTCGGCAATTTCCCGCAGGCCTTCTCGCACATCGCGCTCGTCAACACCGCGCACAACCTCTCGCGCACCGCCAGGCCGGCCGAGCAGCGCGCGGCGTCGTGACGGGCCGCCGGCCCGTCCGTGCACGCGCGGGGCGAATCCGGGCGCGGCATGGCCCGGGATTTGAAGCCGTGACCTCCAGGAGGGTCCGATGGCTTCAGCGAAACACGGTGACACCGTCGCCGTCCACTTCACCGGCCGCCTGGACGACGGCTCGGTCTTCGCGTCCACCCGCCACCGGCGGCCGCTGGAGGTCACGCTCGGCGCGGGCCGCGTGATCGCCGGCGTCGAGGAGGCGCTGGTCGGCATGGAACCCGGCCAGCAGCAGGACGTCGTCGTGGATGCCGGCAAGGCCTACGGGCCGTATCGTCCGGAGCTGACCGTGGCCGTGAGCCGCGACGAACTTCCGGGCGGCGTCGACCCGCACGTGGGCGACGAGCTCCTCGCGGCGTCGCCCGAGGGCGAGCAGATCGCGGTGACCGTCATCGACGTCTCGACGGCGGCCGTCGTGCTCGACCTCAACCACCGTCTCGCCGGCAAGACCCTGCACTTCGATCTGGAGCTCGTCTCCATCCAGTAGGGCCGCCGGCGCCTTGTAGGACTTACAACCCGGTGAGCACGGATGACCGGCAGCGTCCGCTCTGGCGGCGCCGGCACACCGCCGGTCGAGGCGGCGGCCGGTTCGCGCCTTGCAGGTTCGATCGTCAGGAAAGGAGGTCGATGTGAAACACGAGCGTTCCATCTTACGAACGGCCCTGGCCGCGGCCGTGGCGTGCACGGTGCTCCTGACGGCGGGCGCCGTCGCGGCGCAGGCGCCGTCGACCAAGCGGGCCGAGTTCACGTTCAAGACCGCCGTCATGCTCAACATGAGCGGCTATGTGCTGTCGGCGGGCGAGTACACGCTGGAGCGCGTGCCGGACACGGGCACGATCTTCCGGCTGCACCGCGGCCCGGTCACAGAGGCCGTCGAGCCCCTGGCCGTGATCGACACCTGGAACACGCGCTGGCCGGCGGCCCAGACCGGCGAGTCCGCGCCGGCGGACACCGAGGCCCTGGTGACGATTCGCGCGCCGATGCACGGCGCGTCGGTGCGGTCGCTCGAGGGATTCACGGTGGAAGGCGACTACTACAAGATCCGCGACGTGCTCGCCGTGGACCTCGACGCCTTGACGGACTGATCGTCTCGGTCAGCCCTCGCGCGGCGCACGGGGCGCGGGCCGCACCGTCGGGTCCGCGCCCGGCGGGGACCGCCGCTCCGCCCGCGCGTCGCGCGTCCGGTGCAGCCGCCGCTCCAGCGGGCGCGCCGCCATCAGCACGGCTGCCGTCAGGCCCAGCGCGACGCTCGAAAGCCGGAACGCGCCCAGGCCGAATCCCACCCCGAGGGCCGCCGCCACCCAGATCGACGCGGCTGTGGTCAGCCCCTCCACCGACGATCGATCCTCGCGCCGCAGGATCACGCCGGCGCCGAGGAAGCCGACGCCCGTCACCACGGCCTGCACGACTCTCAACGGATCGCTCACCGGGCCCTGCACGGCCGTGCCCAGCATCGTCAGAAAGCCGGACGCCAGGCTGACCAGCATCAGCGTACGGAGGCCCGCCGGCTTGCGGTGGACTTCCCGGTCCAGGCCCAGCACGGCGCCCGCCAGCAGGGCCGCCACCAGGCGCGCCAGCACCGTCGGCACGTCGAAGGTCGCGAGGACTGGCTCCATGGCGGCGCGGCGGGCCGTCGAACCCGCCGTCAGGACTGCAGCTCGTAGCGATGGAGGCGGTTGTACAGCGTCTTCAGGCTGATGCCCAGGATCGCCGCCGCCTCCACCTTGTTCCCCTGCTGCCTGCGCAGCGTAGCCGCGATCACCCGGTGCTCGGCGTCTCGCAGCGAGGTGCCCACGGGAATCGACACCACCTCCGCGCCGTCGGGGCCGGTCGCGCGCGCGGCCGGACCGTCGCCCCCCGCGCACACCTCTTCGGGCAGCGCGTCGACGTCGATCGCGTCGTCGGCGAGGACCGCCGCCGACTGCACGGCGTTCCGCAGCTCGCGCACGTTGCCGGGCCACCGGTAGGACCGCAGCCGGTCGAGCGCCGCCGGCGTGATGGCCCTGGCGCGATCGGGCGACACCTCGGCGAGGAAGTGGCGCGCCAGCGGCTCGATGTCTTCCTGGCGTTCGCGCAGCGGCGGCACGCGCAGCTCGAACACCCGCAGCCGGTAGTAGAGGTCGGCGCGCAGCGCGCCGCCGTGCAGGGCGTCGCGCACCGGGCGGTTGGTGGAGGCGATGATGCGGACGTCCACCGAGACGGGCGCCTCGCCGCCGACGCGCGTGAAGGTGCCCGTCTCGAGCACCCGGAGCAGCTTCGCCTGCAGGCCCGGGGGCATCTCGGTCACCTCGTCGAGGAAGAGCGTGCCGCCGCTGGCCCGCTCGAAGCATCCCCGGTGCCGCCGATCGGCGCCGGTGAAGCTCCCGCGCTCGTGGCCGAAGAGCTCGCTCTCCATCAGGTGCGGCGAGATGGCGGCGCAGTTCACGGGCAGGAACGCGCCGGGCCGCTCGGTGCTGAGCTCGTGAATGGACCGGGCGACCACGTCCTTTCCGCTGCCGCTTTCGCCGGTGACCAGGACGCTGGCGTCGGTCGGCGCGAGCCTGGCGATCACGCGGCACAGCCGGCGGATCGGCCGGGATCGGCCGATGAGATCCGGGCCTCGCCCCGCGTGGGCCTGGAGGGGCCGGAGGTCAGGGGTCCCGTCGACGTCCCGGTCGATCGACCGGCCCTCAGCGAGGGCACCGTGCATGGCGTGTCCTCCTGTTCGTCCCGACACGGCAGTGTGTCGAGGGCAACCGTGCTCGTTCCGCGACCTGAATTCAGCCTATCGGCTGCCGTACCGGCGATGCAACGTCAGCGGTAGGGGCTGGCCCGTCGACGCGGCGGGTGCTAGCATCCCCGTCTCACAACAGAGCACGTCTTCGCAGCGGGCCGCGTCGAATGCGGAACCGCCGCCAGTCGCCGCCAGCGCGGCGCCCTCCCCGAACGCGATGGCCGCGGAGCCCAACCCACCCGCCGACGCCGCCGACACCGACTTCCACGCGAGGGTGTCCGCTCTCTTCGAGGAGCTGGCCGATCTGCCCGCGGCCGAACAGGAACGGCGCCTCGCCGCCCTCATGGATGCCGAGGCCGCGGTCGCGGCGCGCGTCGATGCGCTGCTGCGCGCGGATCGGTCGGGCTCGGCCTTGCTGGACCAGGACCCGCGCGTGCTCGCCGCGGAGCTGGCTCCCGACGGGCCGTCGACCCTGCCGCAGCAGTTCGGACACTACGTGATCTCAGGCTACCTCGGTGAAGGCGGCATGGGATCGGTGTACCTGGCCCGGCGGGACGGACTCGGCGACGTCGTGGCCGTCAAGTTCCTGCACGATGCGTGGAGTCCCGCGGCCCGCGACCGGTTCGCCAGCGAGCAGCGGACGCTGGCGAGCCTCAACCACCCGTCCATCGCCAGGCTCTTCGACGCCGGGGTCTCGCACGAGCGGCCGTGGTTCGCGATGGAGTACGTGGCCGGCCGCAGCCTGGTGGCCCACGCCACCGCGCGCGGACTCGACCTGAGACAGCGGCTGGATCTCTTCAGCCGCGTCTGCCAGGCCGTGAGCTACGCGCATCGCAACCTGGTCGTCCACCTGGACCTGAAGCCGTCGAACATCCTCGTGACCGACGCGGGCGACGTGAAGCTCGTGGACTTCGGCGTCGCCCGCCACCTGACCGAGGCGGGAGCCGCGGTCGAACGGACGGCCACGGGCCATCGCCGGCTGTCGCTCAACTACGCCTCGCCGGAGCAGATTCGCGGAGACGTCCTGGACGTCCAGAGCGACGTCCACGCCCTCGGCGCGCTGCTGTACGAGCTGCTGACGGGCCGGCCGCCCGTGGAGTTCGCCGGGCTCGGCCCCGTCGAGATGGCGCGGGCGCTCGTCGACCCGCCGGTCCGCCCCTCGGTCCGCGCCGCGGAACGCCTCGACTCGGCCGTGCAGGCCTCACGGAACGAGTGGCAGGATCTCGACGCCATCTGCCTGACGGCCGTGCATCGCGACAAGGTGGAGCGCTACGCGTCAGCCGAGGCTCTCCTCGGCGACCTCGAACGCTTCGAGCGGCACGAGCCGCTCCTGGCGCGGACCCTGACACCGAGTACCTACCGCATCCGGAAATACCTGCGCCGCAACCGCCGCACCCTGGCGATTGCCGGTGCCGTCGCCGCGACCATCCTGGCGCTCAGTGTGGGGTTCACGCTGCGTCTGGTCGCCGCCCGCGACGCGGCGGTCTCGTCGCGGGCCGAGCTCGAACGGATCCATCGGCTGATGCTGAACCTGTTCGACGGCGACGACACCGCCGCCGGACCGTCCGGCGGGCTGCGCGTGGCGGAACTGCTCGACCGCGGCGTCCGGGAAGCCGAGGGCCTCGACGACGAGCCCGACCTGCAGGCGGAGCTTCGCTCCACGTTCGGTGGGCTGTACCACAAGCTCGGACACGTGGACCGCGCGGGTCCCCTGCTGGGGGCCGCGCTCGACACGCAGCGTGCGCGTCTCGGGGCGGACGACCCGAGGACCCTCCGCACCCAGCTGGCCCTGGCCGCCCTTCGAGCCGAGGAGTCCAGCTACGACGAGGCGGAGCGCCTGGCCCGCGAGGCCCTGCGGCTGGCGACCGCGCGGGCCGCGGCCGACCCGGTCGAAGTTGCGGCCGCCCAGTCCGTGGTCGGCCGGGTGCTGGCCGATCGCGGCGACTACGCCGCCGCCGCCGAGCTGCTCCGGGACGCGATCGACGAGCTGTCGACGCATCCGCCGTCCCCGGAGCTGTCGGAGGCCATCGGCGTCCTGGCCAACACCGAGTACTACCTGGGTCACGCCGCCGCCGCCCTGGATCTCAACTCCCGTGCGCTCGCGCTCGACCGGTCGCTCTTCGGCAGCCGCCATCCCTACGTCGCGATTGATCTCTTCAATCTCGGCAATCTCGCGCTCGACCGCGGCGACTATGCCGGGGCCGAGGCGCTGTATCGCGACGCCCGGACGATCAACGAGGAGTGGTACGGGCCGCATCATCCCAAGACCGCGCAGAACGTGCTCATGCTGGGCCGGACCCTCGCCTACCTGCAGCGGCCCGACGAGGCCGGCGCGATGTACGTCCAGGCGCGCGACGAATACACGAAGGTGTACGGCGCCCGCCACCCCCGGGTTGCCGCGGTGCTGAGCCTCATGGGCGATCTGGCGCGCGACCGGCGGCGATTCGGCGAGGCCGAGGCCGCGTTCCAGGAGGCCGCCGCGATCTTCAAGGGCACGGTGGGCGAGGAGCACGAGTTCTACCTGCACCAGCTGTCGAACCTGGGCTCGGTCCACCTCGCCCGCGGCGCCGCGGCGACGGCCGAGCCCATCCTTCGCGACGCCGTCCGCCGGCTGTCGGCCGTGGTGCCGGGCCAGCGCTACACGGCCATCGCCCACCTGCGGCTGGGCCGCGCGCTGGCCGCGCAGCAGCGCCTGTCCGAGGCGCGGGACGAGGTGGCCACGGCCCACGACATGCTGGGAGCGTTGTCGGGGTCGTCCGGATCCGAGCTGGCCGAGGCGCGCGAACTCTTGGCCTCGATCTACGTCCGGCTCGGCGAGCCCGCCAAGGCGGCGGCGCTCGCCGGCCCCCCGTAGCCGGCCCGCGCGGCGCGTCCCGCCCCGGACGGGTGTAGCCTACCGGCGCCATGCGCCTCGCTGCCTCCCGCCGCCGGTTCCTCGAGTACTGCTCCAGTGCGGGTCTCGCCTCGACGCTCCTGCCCGGCGTGCTGTGGGAAAAGCTCCTGGCGCAGACCGCCGGCCAGGCGCCCACGCCGGACGCGCTCACCGCGGAGATGCTCGCGTCGGCGCTCGCGGTGGCGGGCCTCGACTTCGGCGAGGACGAGCGGCGCCAGATGCTCCGCGGCGTGCAGGGCAGCCTGCGCCGCTACGTCGAGCGGCGCACCTTCGCCATCGGTCCCGACGTGGCGCCGCCCCTGTACTTCAGCCCGCTCGTGCCGGGCATGCGCGTGGACCGCGCGGCCCGGCCCTTCCGTCCGTCGCCGGTGTCCGGCCTGGCGCGGCCCCGCCGCCTCGACGATCTCGCGTTCTGGCCGGTGCTGCACCTGGCGCACCTGATCCGCACGCGCCAGGTGACGTCGGTGGAGCTCACCGAGCTGTTCCTGGCGCGGCTCGCCGCCCACGGGCCCGCCCTCAACTGCGTCATCACCCTCACGACGGACCTCGCGCGGGCGCAGGCACGGCAGGCGGACCGCGACCTCGCCGAGGGACGCCACCGCGGACCGCTGCACGGAATCCCGTGGGGCTGCAAGGACATCCTGGCCGTGCCGGGCTATCCGACCACCTGGGGATCCCAGGCCTTCCGGACCCGCGTGATCGACACCGAGGCGGCCGTGGCCGCGCGGCTGCGCGAGGCGGGCGCGGTGCTGGTCGCGAAGCTCTCCACCGGGGAGATGGCGTCGGGCGAGTACTGGTTCGGCGGCCGGACCAACAACCCCTGGGACGTGCGCGAGGGCGCAAGCGGCTCGTCGTGCGGTCCCGCCGCGGCCACGGCCGCGGGGCTCGTGGCGTTCGCGATCGGCACCGACACGGGTGGGTCCATCCTGTTCCCGGCCACGCGGTGCGGTGCCACGGGCCTGCGCCCGACCTTCGGCCGCGTGAGCCGGTTCGGGTGCATGTCGCTGCAGTGGAGCCGCGACCGCATCGGGCCCATCTGCCGCACCGCCGAGGATTGCGCGCTCGTGTTCCGCGCGATCGCCGGACCGGACGATCGCGACGGGTCGGTGCAGGACGTGCCCGTCAACTGGGACGCGGCCATGGACGTCCGCACGCTGCGGGTGGGCTACCTCGAGCCGACGGGCGCCGACGAGGGCCGCACGGCCGAGTGGACGGCGCACGACCACGCGACGCTCGACAGCCTCCGGGCGCTCGGCGTGCGCCTGGAGCCGTTCGAGCTGCCGCGCATGCGCAGCGAGCTGGCCGGCGCCGGCGTGGGCGCAGAGTCGAGCGCCTACTTCGAGGACGTGATGCAGTCGGGTGCCGCCCGGGACTTCACCAATCCCACCCGGGCCAACGGCTTCCGCCAGGGCCGGCTCGTGCCGGCCGTGGAGTACCTGCAGGCGCAGCGCATCCGCGCGATGCTGATGCGCCAGCATTTCGCCACCGTCGGACGGTTCGACGTGTACCTCGCGCCGTCGAACAACCCGCCGCTGAACCCGCCGGGCGGATCGGGAGGCGGCGTCGTGCCCGATAGCCCCCGCAACCTGACGCGCGATCACCACGACGTGTCGAACGTCTGCGGACTGCCGGCCCTCTCCGTGCCGAACGGCTTCTACGGCCCGGGACGCCCGACGAGCATCACCTTCCACGGGCGCCCGTTCGGCGAGGCCGCGGTGCTCGCCCTGGCCCACGCCTACCAGCGCGCCACCGACTGGCACCGGCGGCCCCCGCCGCCGTTCGCCCCGGGGGCGCGCTGACCGTGGAAGTCCGGGCGCCGGCCGAGGGCTCAGACCTCCAGGCGCAGTTCATCGCGTCGCGCGCGGCGAGCCTCGCGCTGCTGAACGGGTCCGTGTTCCATTTCGGCCTGTCGGCCAGCCTGATCCTGGCCTTCAGCCTGTGGGACTGGTACGTGGACCCGGCCGCCTGGAGCACCGCGCTCGTCATCCGCGTGGCCGCGGCCGTCGTGATTGTCTCGACCGGCCTGCTGCAGCGGGCGACCGGCACGGTACAGTGGGCGCCCGCGATCGCGAAGGTCCGCTTCTGGGCCGCCGTCCTCGCGGTGGCCGCCGTCAACGCGGTGGTTCGCGAGGGCTACACCATCGGGCTGGCCGGCCTCGTCGCGGCGTTCCTCGGCGGGCCCTACATCGTGCTCGACCGCCGCGACTACCTGGTGACCACGCTCGTGCCGCTCGCCGGCGCCGGCCTCGGGATGATGGTGGCGGGCGCCGATCGCTTCACGGTCACCAACGCCACCGTGTTCCTCGCGCTGACGATTGCCGTCGGCCTGATGCTCGCCCGTGTGTTCGAGGCCACGAACCGGCGCGCGTTCGTGGCCGAGCAGGCGCTCATGCGCGAGGCGCGGACCGACGCCCTCACCGGGCTGCCCAATCGCCGCGCCACCGAGGAGTTCGCCGTCCGCGAGCTGGCGCGGCAGTCGCGAGGCGGCCGCCCGACGGCGTTCGTGCTCTGCGACGTGGATCACTTCAAGCGCGTCAACGACGAGCGCGGGCACGACAGCGGCGACCGGACGATCCGCGCCGTGGGCGACGTGCTGACGAGCGTGGTGCGCACGACCGACCGGGTGGGCCGCTGGGGCGGCGAGGAGTTCCTGGTGGTGCTGCCCGAGACGTCGATTGCCGAGGCGGCGCTCCTGGCCGAGCGCATGCGCGCGACGGTGGAACGCGCCGCGCTCGCGACCGGGCCGGAGGGCTCGATCACGCTGAGCGCCGGCGTGGCCGTCATGGCGTCCTTCTCGGGCGAGCCGGACGCCCTGTACCGGGCCAAGGCCGAGGGCCGGAACCGCGTCGTCGTGGCGGAGGGCCCGCCGGGCGGTTGAGCCGCCGGGAGCGCCGCCCCGGACCGGTCCGAAGTCAGTACTAGCGCGGTGCCGCGCCCGGCGCCATCCTGATGCGTCCCTGGAGGCGTGTGCGCCGGCCTGTGAGGCCCTCCGACGAGGTTCAGCGCCTTTCAGCGATGAGACCCGTCGTCTGTCGAGGAGGAGAAGTGCCATGCTGCGTCCGTCGACGCTCGTCCTGACCGTGTTCGTGTGCACGGCGCCGCTGAGCGCCCAGGTGCCGGCGACGGCGCCGCAGGACGTCCACACGCACGACGCGGCGGCGCCCCGGCTGGGCACCGTCCACTTCGCCACGTCGTGCGCCCCCGCCGTCCAGGCGGACTTCGATCGCGGCGTCGCCCTGCTCCACTCCTTCTGGTTCTCGGCCTCGGTCGCGGCATTCCAGGGCGTGCTCCAGAGGGATCCGGCGTGCGTCATGGCGCACTGGGGCATCGCCCTGAGCTGGTGGAGCAACCCGTTCGGCGGATTCCGGACGCCCAAGGCCCTCGACGAAGGGCGCGCCGCGGTGGAGGCCGGCCTGGCGCTGAAGGCCGGGACGCCGCGCGAGCGCGCGTACCTCGAGGCGGCGGCCGAGCTCTTCCGCGACGCGGCCACGCGCGACCAGCGCACCCGGACGGTGGCCTACGAGCACGCCATGGCCGCGCTCACCGCGGCCCACCCGGACGACATCGAGGGGCGGATCTTCTACGCCCTCGCGCTGGCGCAGACGGCGCCGCCCACCGACAAGTCGTACGCGAACCAGTTGAAGGCGGCGTCGATTCTGGAAGAGGAGTTCGCGCGCCAGCCCGAACACCCCGGCCTCGCGCACTACATCATCCACGCCTTCGACGTGCCGCCCCTGGCCTCGCGCGGCCTCAACGCCGCGCGCCGCTACGCCGCCATCGCCCCGGACGCGCCGCACGCCCTCCACATGCCCTCGCACACCTTCACGCGCCTGGGCCTCTGGCAGGACTCGATCGACACCAACCGCAAGTCGGCCGACGCGGCGCATCGCGACGCCGGCGCGGCGTCCGAGGAGCTGCACGCCCTGGACTACCAGGTGTACGCCTTCCTGCAGACCGGCCAGGACCGGGCGGCCCGCGGTGTGCTCGACCGGGTGTCCACGCTCGTGGCCGCCGTGCCCAACGGCGGCGCCGGGAACGCCGCGCCCCCGACGGCCGGCTACTACGCGGCGGCGGCCATGCCGGCTCGCTACGCGCTCGAGCGCGCGGCGTGGGACGAGGCGTCCGCGCTCGCGCCGCCCGGGACGCCCGTGCCATGGGCCGAGGCCGTGACGCACTTCGCCCGGGCGCTGGGGGCCGCGCGCAGCGGGCGGGTCGAGGCTGCCAGGCAGGATGTGGCCCGCCTCGCCGCGCTGAGCCGCGCGCTCGCCGAGGCGAAGGACGCCTATTGGGCCGAGCAGGTGGAGATCGAACGTCTCGGCGCCGCCGCGTGGACGGCGCTCGCCGAAGGGAACGCGGCTGGCGCCCTGGCGCTCATGCAGGAGGCGGTGACGCGCGAGGACGCCACGGAGAAGGCCGCGGTCACGCCCGGCCCGATCAAGCCGGCGCGGGAGCTGCTCGGCGAGATGCTGCTGGAGCTCAAGCGCCCCGTGGACGCGCTGGCGGCCTTCGAGGCGACGCTGACGAAAGAGCCGAACCGGTTCCGGTCCGAGTACGGCGCGGCGCGTGCCGCGCAGGCGGCCGGCCGCCGCCAGGCGGCGATCGCGCACTTCGCGCAGCTCCTGCAGATCTGCCGTCGCGCGGACACGCCCGTGCGACCGGAGCTGGCGGAGGCGGCCGCCGCCACGCGCTGACGGCCCGGCGCCGCGCCGCTGTCCGCGGCTACGGCGGAGCCGGCCCGCCGGCCGGCCGTTTCCGGCGGTGCCGGCCGCGCGGGTCCTGCTAGGATGGCGCGGTTCCCATGCCGGGCTATTCGTTCCGCCTGAACGGCCGCGCGGTGTCCGTCGAGAGCTGGGATGCCGACCAGCCGCTCCTCTACGTGCTGCGCGGACCGCTGGGGCTCCACGGACCGAAGTTCGGCTGCGGCCTCGGGCAGTGCGGCGCCTGCACGGTCCTCGTCGACGGCCGCGCGGAGCGGTCGTGCACCGTGCCGGTGAGCCGTGCCGAGGGCCGCACGATCACGACGGTGGAGGGGCTGGGATCGCCCGCGCGCCTGCACCGCGTGCAGGCCGCGTTCGTGGCCGAACAGGCCGCGCAGTGCGGGTACTGCACGAGCGGCATGATCATGACCGCCGCCGCGTTCCTGGAGCGCACCCCGCAGCCGACGGTGGCCCAGATCAAGGACGCGCTCGCCGGCAACCTGTGCCGGTGCGGTACGCACACGCGCATCGTCCGCGCCGTCCAGCGCGCGGCCCGAGGCTGATGGCGGCGCCGGGGTCCGTCAGTCGTCGTGCGCTCCTGAAGGCGGGCGGCGCCCTGGTCGTGAGCTTCGCCTGGAGCGGCCCGGCGGCGCGCGCCGGCGCGCAGCCGGGACCGGACGTCGCCGCGCGCTCGCTCGACCCCGGCGCGCTCGACAGCTACCTCGCCATCCACGCCGACGGCGCCGTGACGCTGTACACGAGCAAGGTGGACGTCGGCACCGGCCTGCGGATGGCGCTGGCACAGATCGCGGCCGAGGAACTGGGCGTCGCGGCCGAGCGCATCACGGTCGTCGAAGGCGACACGGGGGCGTGTCCGAACCACGGTGGCACCGGTGGCAGCACCGGGCTCACCCGCGGCGGCGCCGACATCCGGCGCGCGGCGGCGACGGCCAGGCGCGCCCTGCTCGACCTCGGGGCCCGGCGTCTCGGCCGGCCGGCCGCCGAGCTGACCGTGGCCGGCGGGCGCGTGCAGCCGCGGACCGGCGGGGCCGGCGTGGACATCGGGGCGCTGGTGGAAGGCCGCCGGCTGTCGATGGCCGTGGACAAGGAGCCGGCCGTCGCGGCGCCTGCCACCTATTCCGTGGTCGGCACGCCGCTCCCGCGCCCGGACGTGCCCGGCAAGGTGTCGGGCCGCTACACCTACGTCCAGGACTTCACGCTGCCCGGCCTGTGGCACGCGCGCGTGGTGCGGCCGCCCGCGCTCGGCGCGCGCCTCCTCGCCGTCGACGAGGCGTCGCTCGCGGGGATTCCCGGGGCGCGGCTCGTGCGCGTCAACAGCTTCCTCGCGGTCGCCGCCCGCGACGAATGGGCCGCCATTCGCGGAGCCGCGGCCCTTCGCGCGACATGGAGCTCGTGGGAAGGCCTGCCCGGCAGCGACGGCCTGGCCGACTACGTCCGCTCGGCCGAGGTCGTGCGCACTCAGGAAGTGGTCGCACGAGGCGGCGATCCCGCCGCCGCGTTCGCCGCCGCCGCGACGACGCTCTCGGCCACCTACTTCTGGCCGTTCCAGAGCCATGCGTCGCTCGGCCCGTCGTGCGCCGTGGCCGACGTCAAGGCCGATGGCAGCGCCACGGTGTGGTCCGCCACGCAGGGCAGCTACGGGCTGCGCGACAGTCTGGCGCGGACCTTCGGCCTGCCGCGCGACAAGGTGCGCGTCGTGTTCCTGGAAGGGGCAGGGTCCTACGGGACCAACGGCACGGACCACGTGGCGGCCGACGCGGTGCTCGTCTCCAGGACGATCGGCGCTCCGGTCCGGGTCCAGTGGATGCGTGCCGACGAGACGGCGTGGGATCCGAAGGGCCCGCAGCAACTGCTGGACGTCCGCGCCGGCCTGGACGCGTCCGGCCGCATCGTGGCCTGGCAGACCGACATGCGCGTGCCCGACGGCGGCGGCGGAGCGCGGGCGCTCCACGCCGCGGACTTCGCCGGCATCGCGCAGGACCACGGCCAGGGCTCGGGGGCGATCACCCAGAACGGCGATCCGCCCTATCAGGCCGACCGCGTCCGTGTGTTCGCCCATCTCCTGAAGGACACGCCCCTGCAGCTCTCCAACCTGCGGGCGCCGGGCAAGATCGCCAACGTGTTCGCGGTGGAGGGCATGACCGACGAACTGGCGGCCGCGGCTGGGGTGGACGCGGTGGCCTTCCGCCGCGCGAAGTTGACCGACCCGCGCGCCCTCGAGGCGATCGACAGGGCGGCCGAGGCGTTCGGGTGGACGGCGCGGCCCTCTCCGAACCTCGCGCCGCGCGAGGGCGAGTGGCTCGTCGGCCGCGGCTTCGCGTACTGCCGCTACAAGCAGGCCGAGAACTACGTCGCCATCGCCATGGAAGCCGCGGTGCACGCCGTCACCGGAGTCGTGCGGGTCCGGCGGGTCGCATGTGCCCACGACTGCGGGCTCGTCGTGAATCCCGACGGCCTCCGCAACCAGGTCGAAGGGTGCATCGTGCAGACGCTCAGCCGCGCGCTGCACGAGGAAGTCACGTTCGATCGCTCGCGCGTCACCAGCGTGGACTGGGCGACCTATCCGATCCTGCGCTTCCCCGAGGCGCCGGAGGTCACGGTCGTGCTCGTGAACCGTCCCGATCAGCCGCTGCTCGGCGCCGGGGAGGCCGCGACGGCCCCGGTAGCCGCCGCCGTCGCCAACGCGATCTTCGACGCGACCGGCCTCAGGCTCCGCACCGTGCCGTTCACGCCGGCGCGGGTGAAGGCGGCGCTGGACGCGCGCGACACCGGCCGGTAGCGCGGCGCGCGGTCACTGCAGCACCGGCGAGGCATCGCCCGGCAACAGCAGCTGCCGGTGCGCCCACCACGGCGCGATGCCGTTGGTCATCACCCGCTCGTGGAACCGGCGGAGTTCGAACGCCGCGCCTTCCTTCGCGCGGACGTCCTCGCGCAGCTTCAGGGCAGCCATCTTGCCCAGGAAGTAGCCGCCGTAGGTGGGGTCGTAGGTGCCGCGCTCGGCTTCCTGGCGCGCCGCCGGCGCGGGCAGGTGGGCCCGCGCCTCGAAGAACGCGGCCGCCTGGTCCACCGTCCACTCGCCCGTGTGGAGCCTGATGCCCGAGATGAGCCGGCAGATCCGGGTCATCGCCTCGGAGAGCTGCCCCATGCGGTAGCGCGGGTCGCCGTCCATGAAGCCCTCGTCCACGACGAGCTGCTCGGCGTAGTGCGCCCAGCCGTCCTGCCCGGAGGAGGGCTGCGGGAATGGATTGAGCCCGATCCAGATGCGGCGCACCTTGCCCGGCGTGTTCCGCATGAACAGGCTGTGGAGGTAGTGGCCGGGCATCACTTCGTGCGCCGTCGTGATGGCGAGCGAGGCGACGTTGAAGCGCTCGAGCCATGCGTCCTGCCGGGCCGCGTCCCAGGAGGCCTGGGCGTCGGTGATGTAGAAGTAGCTCTTCACCGGCGTGGCTTCGAGCGGCGGCGACGAGTGCATGGACGCCAGGCCCAGGTCGTAGGGCGGCGCGGCCGCCACCACCACCGGATCTGCGGCCGGGATCGTGGCCAGGCGCTTCTCCACGACGAACGCCTGCAGCGCGTCCACGGCCCGCTGCGCCGCGGCGACGAGCTGCCCGCGCGCCGGGTGATCCTTCAGGATGCCCCGCCACACGTCCTGGGCGGGCCGCCCGGGATCGAGGGCGGCGGCGGCCGCCGTGAACGCGGTCTCGGCGCGGTCCAGCTCGCGCTCCCCGATCGCCAGGAGCTGCGGAGCGGACAGGTCGATCAGCTCCTCGGCCCTGTACCGGGCCTCGAGCGTCTCGCGGCCCACGGCGTAGGCGCCGTCGGCCGACGGCAGGCGCGTCGTCTCGAACCGGGTCGCGAACTCGTCCAGGGCCGTGGCCGTCGCCGCCGTGGCGGCGAGCAGCGACTTCTTCATCGTCTCGTCGTCGAGGCCGGCGAAGGCGAGGGGCACGTCGTCGCGCAGCATTCCCGCCGCGCCCCGGATCATGCGCAGCCCGCGTTCGGTCATGACGCGGGGCGGGTCGACGAGGTTGGCGTCGGCGGCCGCGAGCAGGCTCGGCACGCCGCGCAGCTTGGCGACGATCCGCTCGGCGCGGACCGCCGCGGGGGCGGACTCCATCGTCATCAGGTTGTGGACGCCCGAGGACACCGCCGAGGCGTACACCATCAGGTTCGTCCGCCAGCTCCGGGCCGTCTCGAGGTCGAGCAGCCACGCGTCGATGAGCCCCCCCAGGATCCGGTGGTCCACCCGCTGGTCCGGCGTGAGCCCGTCGACGGGGATGGCCTGGAGCGCCGTGCGCAGCGACTTCCAGGTCTCGATCTGCGCCGCGATCCCGCCCGCGCTGAAGTCCTCCAGCGTGCCGTCGTAGGCGTGCAGGCCGTTGCCGGCCGCGATCGACGGCTGCATCCGGGCGAACTCGTCGAGCCACCGATCGACGTAGGCGTCGAACGATGGCGGGGCCGCGGGGGCCGAGGGTCCCCCGCAGGCGATCGCCGCGGCGACGACCGTTGCCAGCGCCATCGTCCGGGCCTGCACCACGCCCGGCCGCGTTCTTGAAACGTGTGTCGCTCGAGGCATCCGTGCGGGATGCTGGCACCGCCGCCCGCCCGGGTCAAGCCGCGCGGTGGGCGAGGGCGCCGCGCGCCACTGCGGCCCTTCGGCCTGCTGGCGTGTGTCGGGAACGCCAGCGGACCACCGGCAGGACGGTCCTCACCCTGCGGGCCGCGGCCGGTGCGGCGCGGAGGGCCGTGTGCTAGTGTGACGCGCGCGGCCACCGGCGCCGGCCCCGCGCCCACGAGAATGAGCGACGACCGACTGATCGTGCTGGGGCTGAGCGAGCCGACGCTCACGATGATTCTCGACAACCTCGAGTCGCGCGGGCGGTTCCCGCGGATCGACGTCGTCAACAACATGGCGCGGACCGACCTCCAGCCGTTCGCGAATCCCCGCTTTGCGATCACGGTGGTCGAGGGATGGCCCGAGGCGGTGGGCCCGGCCGCGGCGTTCCTCGGCGTCAACCAGCCAGGCAGCAAGCGCGCCGTTCTGGGGCTGTTCGCCTCCCGGGAGCTGCCCTTCACGACGATCGTGCACGCGTCCGCCGCCATCTCGTCCACCGCGCGGCTGGCGGCCGGCGTCCACGTCAACAGCCTCGTGTCGGTGGCGGCCCACGCGGTGCTGGGCCGGTTCGTGTCGCTGAACCGCCACGTCTCCATCGGCCACCACGCCCGGCTCGGCGAGTTCGTGACCGTGAACCCGGGCGCGAACGTCGCCGGCTACACCACCATCGGTGCGGGCACTCTCATCGGCATGGGCGCCAACGTGGTCGACGGCGTCACGATCGGCCCGGACACGGTGGTGTGCGCCGGGGCCGTGGTCACCCGGGACCTCCCCGGCGGCGTGGTCGCGCGCGGCAACCCCTGCCGCGTCGTGCGCGCGCGGTCCGCGCCCCAGGCGGCGACCGCGTCCTGAGCGGCGATGCTCCACATCGTCACACCCCTCTACCGTTATCACCTGCTCGACCAGGTCTACGCATCGCTGCCGCCCCAGCCGGACGTCGTCTGGCACCTGGTGAAGACGTCGCGGCGCCCGCCGCTGGATCATCCGTTCCTGCGGACCGACCCGCGCATCCGGATCCACGAAGTGGACTGCGACGACGCGGACATCGTCACGAAGCGCAACGCCGCCTTCGACGCCATCGGCGATGGCTATTTCTATCTCCTCGACGACGACACGATCTGCCTGGACGAGATGTACCGCGTCTACCGGGAGTACAGCGCGCGAGGCTTCGAGGGCATGATCATCGGCGCCAGCGACGTCCTCCCGGCGCGGATGCCGACCACCGATCCTGCCCTGACCCGTCTCGATGCGGGCGCCGTCATCTGCCACCACGGCGTGCTCCGGACCGTGCGCTGGGCGTGGAGCGATCGCTACCTGCGCGACCGCTATTTCTGGAGCCGCTGCTTCGCGCACTTCGGTCCCGCGCGCACCGTGGTGGTGCGGCGCACGATCGCCGCCTACAACCGCCTGGGCCCCCTCGTCCGCGTGCGGAAGCGGGTCCTCGGCTGGCCGATCGCCTTCGACATCCACCGTCCGTTCCTGGCGTGGTGGTACATCAAGGCCGCGGACGTCCGGCACCTGCTCCGGCGGTGGCGCGCCGGCGCGTCGCTCGCGGCCGGCGCCGACCCGGACGCGAACCCCGTCCGTCAGGGCGTCGACTCGCGCGCCAGCACCACGATGCCGTCGGATTCGTAGCGGACGACGCCCGGCCGCTCGCGCGTCGCCTTCACGTCGCCGCGGCCGATGGCCGCGAACGCCCTGGCGAAGCGGACGAGCAGCGACGCCGGCACCCGCGCCTCGTTGTGGCCCGGGCACACGACGTCGACGTCCGTGGCGAGCGCGCCGAGGCGCGCGGCCGACCGCACGTAGTCGGCCAGGTTCGCCTCCGGCGCATACGCGTACAGCTCCGCCGGGTACAGGGTGTCGCCCGTGAACAGGAGGCGGCGCCCGCGATCGAGGAGGCTGAGACTGCCGGGGGTGTGGCCAGGCGTGAGCAGGACCTCGAGCGTGCGGCCGCCGAGGTCGAGCCGCTCGCCATCGCGCAGGCGCCGCGTGGGCTTGATCGGCGGCGTCTCGTAGCGCGCGCGATCGAAGCCGGGCGGCAGCGGCTTCCAGACCGTTTCGGCCGTGATCTGACCGGCGAGGCTCCCGGTGCCGCGGGCCAGCCGCGCGAGCGCGGCGGGGCTGTCCGCGACGGCCACCTCGTCGAACTGCCGGTCCCCGCCGATGTGGTCGAAGTGCTCGTGGGAGTTCACGACGAGCACGGGCAGCGACGTGAGCTGGTCCACCACGGCCTTGATGTCGCCGATGCCCAGCCCGGTGTCGAACAGGACGGCCCGCTCGCGCCCCTCGATGAGATACGAGATGGCTTCCTGCCAGTGGCCGGGTTCGTAGAGCGCCGTCGTGCCCGGCGCGACCCGGTACACCTCGAACCAGGGCGACTCGACCCGGACCCGTTCGAGCTCTCGGTACACGGGCCGCGGCAGGGCCTTCCACCACGGCGCCTCCTGGGCGGACAACACGACGGGGCAGCCCGTGGGGCCGGCGATCAGGAGGACGGCGGCCACGGCCGCGGCGAGCGCGCGCATGGGCGCATTATCGACCCGACGCGGCCCTTGGCGGCGAGCCGGCCGCCGCCTGGTCCCATCGCCCGTCCCGCCGGTTGCGCGAAGCCGCTACCGACGCTGCAGGCGCAGCTGACGCAGCCGCACCGCCTCGCGGCGCACGGCGACGGCCACCGCGCCCCCCGCGGCCACCGGCGTCAGCCAGCCGCGGATCTCCCCGTCGCCGTGTCCCTCCGTGTGGACATCGACATAGGTCGCAAGTCCGATGACCGACTCGAGCGCGTCCTCGATGTCCCTCACGCCGAGGCCGGCGTCCGTCGTGAGATTGGCCGTGCTCATGACGCCCGTGAGCGAGATGTCGCCCGACAGGCGGTTCACCGGGCGAAGGTCGAAGAGCACCGGTCCGACGATGCCCGGCGATCCGACGTGGATGTGGGCGCCGGTGAGGGCGCTCGGGAGGTTGAACGCATCGAGGGACACGCTGATCTCGCCCTTGGTCACGTCCAGGGTGAACTCGGCGAGCGCCCAGGCGCCCGTCAGGACCGGCGCCGGCGCGACGTCTCCGCCGTTCAGGACGGCCATGATCGTCACCGTGTCCTGCGCCCGGGCGGGCGCAGCCGCGATCCCGAGGAGCAGGGGAGCGATCCGGAACGCCTGTAGCCACGTAGCGCGCATGGGGCACGCCCCTTTCCAGGTCCGCGCGCGGCCCACGCGGGACCTCGGGAACCCGTCCCGACACCAAGCGACTTGCATGCCACGGCGGTTCAGGTGGCTCAGGCCGTTTCTGCCGAGTGCCGGCAGGCGGTCCGGCGAAGGCCGGGACGGCGGCGGTGAATTCACGCTGGAGCCCCGGGGCTTGTCCGCCGGAGCCGCGCGGTGGTGTACTTGGCCTCCTGCGGCACCGGGCAGGCACCGAGGGATTCCGTCAGGCGGAGGGTCCTGAACGACGCGCGCGGCGGCACCATCGCCGCCGCCCCGTCACGCGTGGTCGCCGGGCCGGCGGGTGAGGGAGGCGGCGCGATGCCGGTCTACGAACGAGGGCCCGTGCGTATCCACTACGAGGAGGCCGGGAGCGGCTTTCCGCTCCTGCTGATCGCGGGCGGCGGCCTCAATTCGACCATCGCGGCCCTGGCCAGCCCGTTCAACCCGATCGACGAGTTCAAGGACGAGTACCGCTGCATCGCGTCCGACCTCCGCAACGCGCCCGGCGGGCAGTCGACGGGGCCGCTGGAGGTCGACCGGCCGTGGGACGCCTACACCGACGACCACCTCGGCCTCATGGATCACCTGGGCATCGACCGGTTCCTGGTGATGGGCTTCTGCATCGGCGGCCCGTTCATCTGGAACCTGCTGAAGCGCGCGCCCACGCGGGTGGCCGCGGCGGTCCTGGCCCAGCCCAGCGGCTTCCGGCCCGACCAGCCGACGCTCTTCTACGACAACAACATGAAGGCCTGGGGCCCGGAGATCGTGAAGCGCCGGCCCGACATCACCATGGCGATGGTGGACCGCTTCCTCACGCGGATGTACAAGACCGACGCGGACTTCGTCTTCACCGTCTCACGCGACTTCGTCCGCGCCTGCCAGACCCCGGTCCTCGTCCTGCCCGACGACATCGCCGCGCACCCGTACGCCGTGGCGATGGAAGCCGCCATGCTGGCCCCGCGCGCCGAGGTGAGCATGTTCCCGTGGAAGGAACCCAAGGAACGGATTCCCCTGGCGATCCGCCAGATCCGGTCGTTCCTCCGGGCCCACCGGCCCGTTTCCTGAGCTGCCCGGACGTGACGACCGGACCGGGCGCGTCGCTCGACCACGTGCTGCTGCTGTCGCCCGCCCACTGCGGCGGACGGCGCGCCTCGGCGCTGCTCGAGCCCGGAGCCGCGTCGGAGGCCGCGGCGCGGCTGCGCGCCGGCGCCCTGACCCTCGGCGAGGCGTTCGCCTTCATGAGCAGCCTGTACTTCCGCGGCAAGCTGGCCTACGCCCGGGCCGTCGTCTCGCGCCGCGGCGACCGCGCCGCCGCCTACGTGATCACCCCGACGCGCGGACTGCTCTCGCCGAACGCCTCGGCGTCGGTCGCGCTGCTGCAGGAGTTCGCCGCGACCGACATCGCCGCCGGCGACACGCGCTACCGCGGTCCGCTGGAGCGGGACCTGGCCGACCTCGTCTCGCGCCTCGGTCCGGACGCGCGGGTCGTGCTCCTCGGCAGCATCGCCTCCGACAAGTACGTGGACGTCCTGGCGCCGGCGCTGGGCGGCCGGCTGCACTACCCACCCTCGTTCATCGGGCGCGGCGACATGAGCCGCGGCGGCCTGCTGCTCAGGAGCGCCGCCAGCGGCGTGGAGCTGGACTACGCGCCGCTCACGGCGCTCTCGCCGCGGCGCGGCCGGCGGGCGCCCCGCCTCGACGCGTCGAGCCGCACGGGGAGGGTCGCGTGAGCCCGCCGGATGACGCCGGCTTCGCCATCGCGCCCCCGGTGGAGCCGATGCTCGCCAGGAGCGCCCCGGCAGTGCCCGCCGACCGCCCGTACCTCTACGAGCCGAAATGGGACGGCTTCCGGGCCATCGTCTTCCGCGGCGCCGCCGCGCTCTACATCCAGAGCCGGGATCTGCGCCCGCTGGACCGCTACTTTCCCGAGCTGCACGAGGCGCTGCTCGACCGGCTGCCGCCGGGCGTGGTCGTCGACGGCGAGATCGTGATTGCCGGGCCCGACGGACTCGATTTCGACGCCCTGCAGATGCGCCTGCACCCGGCGGCCTCGCGGGTGAAGACGCTCGCCGCGCGGACCCCGGCCTCGTTCGTGGCCTTCGATCTGCTGGCGATCGACGGCGCCGACCTGCGCGAGTCGCCGCAGGAGGTCCGCCGCGCCCGGCTGGAGGCGCTGCTGGCCGGCGGCACGACGCCCCCGCTGCACCTGACGCCGGCGACCCGCGACGTCGGCGTGGCGGTCGAGTGGCTGGCCCGCTTCGAGGGCGCGGGCCTGGACGGGGTGATGGCCAAGGCCACCGACGCGCCCTACACCCCCGGGAAGCGCACGCTCGTCAAGGTGAAGCACGCCCGCACGGCCGATTGCGTGGTGGCGGGCTTCCGCTGGCACGCCAAGGGCCGCGACGAGCTGGTGGGGTCCCTGCTCCTCGGGTTGTACGACGCGGGCGGGACGCTCCACCACGTGGGCGTCACGTCGGCCTTCACGACGGCCGTGCGACGGCAGCTCGCCGCGGACCTCGCCCCCTTGCGGGTGGACGCGCTGAAGGAGCACCCCTGGGCCGCGTGGGCGTCGCCGCCCGACGGCACCACGCGCATGCCCGGCGGCCACAGCCGCTGGAGCGCGGGCAAGGACCTGTCGTGGGAGCCGCTGCGGGTGGAACGCGTCTGCGAGGTGAAGTACGACCACATGCAGGGGACGCGCTTCCGGCACGCCGCGATCTTCCAGCGCTGGCGGCCGGACAAGCCGCCGTCGTCGTGCGGCTACGACCAGCTCGAGGTCACGGCTCCGTACGAGCTCGCGAAGGTCTTCGGGGCCGGCGCGTCCCGTCGCTGACGCCGGCCCATTCGTTCGGCGTGTCGTCGGGATCCAGGGCCTCCTGCGGCGGCCGCCCGGACTCGGGGACGTGTTCGAGGTTCACGCGGATCCGCGTCCACGTGCGGAAGCGTCCGCGCATCGCGTCCACCAGCACGTCGGCGGGCTCGAGGCGCGCGGCCGCCTCCGGATGGCGGGCCTTCCAGCGGTCGAGGCCGGCCAGGGCCGCCTCGCGGCTGGCCGATCGGGCGATCTCGATCAGGGGCTTGGCCGGCACCCGCCGCGTCGACGCCGCGGGCGCCCGGCGCTTCGAGGGCTGCACCCGGGGCGGCTCGCCCTCCTGCTTGCGATAGTGCGGGGGCCACGGGGCGTCGCCGAGGCCCGCCTCCTCGTGGCGTGCCGACAGCTCGAGCAGGCCGTCGAGGACGCCCTCCGCGTCGTCCATGCCGGCGTGGCGGTGGCCGAGGGCCGCGAAGCGGGCGGGCATGGTGGCCAGCGTGAAGTCCTCCGGCGCGGCCTCGTCGAGCTCGTCCCACGTGAGCGGCGCCGACACGCGCGCGTCGAGTGTCGGCCGCACGGAGTACGCGGCCGCCACGGTGCGGTCCTTCGCGTTCTGGTTGTAGTCGAGGAACACGCCGTGGCGCTCTTCCTTCCACCACTTGCTCGTCGCCAGCGCCGGTGCGCGGCGTTCCACCTCGCGCGCCAGCGCCAGGGCCGCGCGGCGCACCTGCGGGAACGTCCACCGGCGCGCGATGCGGACGTAGATGTGGATGCCGCGCGATCCGGATGTCTTCGGCCAGCCCACGAGCCCGTGGTCCGCGAGCGTGGCCCGCACGACGCGCGCCACCTCCTGCAGCTGCGGCCATGCCACGCCGGGCACCGGATCGAGATCCACGCGCAGCTCGTCGGGATGATCCAGGTCCTCCGCCCTCACCGGGTGGGGGTGCAGTTCCAGGCAGGCGAGGTTCGCCATCCACGCGAGCGTGGCCGCCTGACGGGGCACCACCTCCTCCGCCGTCCGCCCCGACGGGAAGCGCAGCGCCACCACGTCCACCCAGGGTGGCCGCGACGCCGGCGCCCGCTTCTGGTAGAAGAACTCCGCGCCGACGCCGTTCGGGTAGCGGACCAGCACGTTCGGCCGGCCGCCCGCGGCCTGGAGCGCCCCGGGCGCGACGGCGAGGTAGTAGTAGACGAGGTCGCGCTTCGTGTGCCCGGCCTTCGGGAAGAGCACCTTGTCGGGGTTCGAGATCGCCACCTCGTGCGAGTCCACGACGACGATCTCGGGTGCGGGCGCGGCGGCCATCGGTCGAGCGTCCATCGTAGCGGATCGACCCGACGGTGCCGGCCGCGTCACCCCGATGCGACGGGACGCGTCAGTCGTCCTTCGCCGGGCCGCGGCGTCCGCGCTTCACGTCCCCCCGCTGCTTCTTCTCGTCCAGTCGGCGCTTGCGCGCGGCCTTGCCGGGCCGCGTGGGACGCCGCGCCTTGGGGGGGATGGCCGCCTGCTGCACGAGCGCGACGAGCCGGGCCCGCGCGGCCTCGCGATTGGCGGCCTGCGTCCGGTGCTCGCGGCTGTCGATCGTGAGCACGCCGTCGCCGGTCACGCGGCTCCCGGCGAGCGCCGTCAACCGCGCCTTGACGCCCGCCGGCAGCGACGATCCCGCGATGTCGAAGCGCAGCTCGACGGCCGTCGCGACCTTGTTGACGTTCTGGCCGCCCGGGCCCGAGGCCCGGACGAATCGCTCCTCGATCTCGTGGTCGGCGATCGAGAGCCGGTCGGTGACGCGCAGCATGGCCATCCGTCTCCGCCGGCTACCGCCGGACGGGCACGCCCCGCGCGTGCAGGAAGTCCTTCAGCTCGGCGACGCCGTGCGTGTTGAAGTGGAAGATCGACGCGGCGAGGGCGGCGTCCGCGTGGCCGCTGTCGAACACCTCGGCGAAGTGCTCGAAGGACCCCGCGCCGCCCGACGCGATGACCGGGATCGAGACGGCGTCGGACACCGCCGCGGTGAGGGGGCAGTCGAACCCCGCCTTGGTGCCGTCGCGATCCATGGACGTCAGCAGGATCTCGCCGGCGCCGCACGCGGCCGCCTCCCGCGCCCAGTCCACCACCTCGCGTGACGAGGCGGCGCTGCCGCTGCGGGTGTAGGCGATCCAGCGATCGCCCTGCCGCTTGGCGTCGATGGCCACCACCACGGCCTGGCTGCCGTAGCGCTCGGCCAGCCGCGTGAGGAGCGACGGATCGGCCAGGGCGGCCGAGTTGATGCTGACCTTGTCGGCGCCGGCCTCGATGGCGGCGGCCGCGTCCTCCTCGGTGCGGATGCCGCCGCCGACACAGAGCGGCAGGAAGAGCTCGCGGGACACGGCGCGAATCGTCTGCGCCCGGGCCTGCCGCGCCTCGAGCGTGGCGGTCACGTCGAGGATGACGACCTCGTCGATGCCCTCCGCGTCGTAGCGGCGGGCGAGCTCGGCCGGGTCGCCCGCCGCGCGCAGTCCCTCGAACTGCACGCCCTTCACCACCTGGCCGTCCCGCACGTCCAGGCACGCGATGATGCGGCGTGCCAGCATCACCGCACCCCGGCGAGCCAGTTGCGGAGCACCTGGACGCCCACGCGTCCCGAGAGCTCCGGGTGGAACTGCAGGCCCGAGACCAGCCCGTCTTCGACGGCGGCCGTGAACTCCATTCCATAGGATGACGTCGCGACGGTGGCGCGCGCCAGCGGCGCCGCGTACGAGTGGGCGTAGTAGACGAAGGCGCCGTCGGCGACGCCCGCGAACAGCCGCGACGGCCGCGGCAGCGCCACGGTGTTCCAGCCCATGTGCGGCACCTTCAGGCGGCCGCCCGTGACGGGCTCCACGTCGGGCAGGCGGCGGCAGGTGCCCTGGCACAGGCCGAAGCCGGGCACGTCGGGCGCCTCGGCGCTGCCCGAGAACAGCCACTGCAGGCCGACGCAGATGCCGAGCAGCGGACGGCCCGCCTCCAGGCGCGCGAGGATCGCGTGCCGCCAGGCCTGGCCCAGCGTCCGCGTGGACGAGAAGTGGCCCACGCCAGGGACGATCACGGCGCTGGCGGAGGCGAGATCCTCGGGCCCGGCGGGCGTGTAGACGTCGGCCCCCGCCGCGCCCAGCACCTTCCTGACCGACGTCAGGTTGCCGGCGCCGTAGTCCACCAGCGCGATCACAGCAGCCCCTTCGTGCTCGGCAACTGCTTCGCCATGCGCGCGTCCTTCGCGCACGCGACCCGCAGCGCGCGGGCGAAGGCCTTGAAGCAGGCCTCGATCTTGTGGTGGTTGGATCGGCCGTGCATCACCTTCACGTGGACGTTGGCGCGCGCGGCCGTGGCGAAGCCCTCGAAGAAGTCGGTCACGAGCTCGGTCTGCAGGTCGCCCACCAGGCGCACCCGCACCTTCGTGTCCACCACCGTGTGCGGGCGCCCGCCCAGGTCGATGGCGACCACGGCCAGCGTCTCGTCCATCGGCATCACGAAATAGCCGGCGCGGTTGATGCCCCGGCGGTCGCCCAGCGCCTTGTCCACGGCCTGGCCCAGCGCGATGCCGACGTCCTCGACGGTGTGGTGCTGGTCCACGTCGAGGTCGCCGGCGGCGCGCACCGACAGGTCGAACGCGCCATGCCGCGCCACCAGGTCCAGCATGTGGTCCAGGAAGCGGATGCCGGTCGCGTTGTCGAAGCGCCCCCGCCCCTCGAGGGTGAGCGCGATCCTGACGCGCGTCTCGCCCGTCTTCCGATCGATTACGGCCGTGCGCACAGCGCCTCCAGCGCGGCGATGGCCGCCCGCGTGTGCTCCACCGGGCCGACCGACACGCGGAAGCAGCCCGCGCAGCCATGCTCCCGGCTCCGGTCGCGGACGTGCACGCCGCGGGCGGCGAGGCCCGACACGAACTCCTGGCAGCGATCGCCGCCGTTCACGAGGACGAAGTTCGTCTCGCTCTTCCAGTGGGGAAGGCTGAGGCGCGTCAGGGCCTCGTACAGCAGCGTCTTCGACTCGCGCGCCTGGGCGACCGACGCCGCCAGGAACCGCGGGTCGGCCACGGCCGCCCGGAGCGCCGCCACGGCGACGGCGTTCAGGTTGAAGAGCGGCATGACGTACCGGATGGGCGCCAGGAGGGGCGGGGGCGCGATGACCACGCCGATCCGGATGCCGGCCAGGCCGTAGGCCTTGGAGAACGTGCGGCCGATGATCACGTTCGGATAGTCCCGGGCCAGCCCCAGGTGGTTGACGCCGTGGAAGTCGTGATACGCCTCGTCGATGAAGACGGCGGCGTGCGGCGCCGCCTCGATGACCGCGCGGATGTCGGACTCGGCCACGGGCCGCCCGCTGGGGTTGTGCGGCGTGTTGACGAGGATGAGGCGCGTGTTCGGCGAGATCGCCCCCAGCACCTGCGCCAGCGGGAACGCGAAGTCCGCGTCGGACGGAATCGCGACGGTCCTCGCGCCGAGGGCCCTGGCGTTCACCAGGTACGGCTCGAACGTGGGCAGCACGAGAATCTGCTCCGGCTGGCCGCTCGGGACCACGGGCGTGGCGCCCAGCGCGACGAGGCCGTCGGGCGCACGCGCCGTGAGGTAGCCGATCGCCGTGAGGAGCAGGCCGTCGTCGAGCCCGTTGGTCAGCACCGTCCAGTCCGGATCGGCGCCGAGATGCGCGGCGGTCTCGCGGACCGCGGCCTCGTAGTCCGGATAGGTGGAGACTTCGTCGGCCGTCACGCGGTGAATCGCCTCCAGCACGCGCGGCGAACACCCGGCGGTGTTCTCGTTCAGGTGCAGGCGCAGGCCCGGGCCCGGAGTACGCAATCCCTGGATCGTGCTCATCGTGTCGGGGCTCCCGTCCCCGGGTGCAGCCGTGCCTCCACCGATCGGGCGTGGCCTTCCAAGCCCTCCGCGCGTGCCAGCGTGACGGCCGTTGGCCCGATGGCGGCCGCGCCGGCCCTCGTGAGCCGCTGCACCGACACGAGCTTCACGAAGTCGGCGGCGTGCAGCCCGCCGCGCACCGACGCCACGCCCGCCGTGGGCAGCGTGTGGTTCGAGCCGATGGCGTAGTCGCCGGCCGCCTGCGCGGTCCAGGGACCGACGAAGATGGCCCCGGCGTTCCGGATGCGATCGGCGCGCTCGTCCGTGTCCACGACCAGGTGCTCGGGCGCGGCCTCGTTGGCCAGGGCCACGGCGTCCGTCATGGTGCGCGTGACGATGATGCCTCCGTGGTGCCAGAGCGACGCGGCGGCCGGGCCCGTGGCCGGCAGCTGCCGCGCCACCTCCTCGGCCACCGCGCGGGCGAGGGACCGGCGCGAGGTGACGAAGACGGCGCGCGCGTCGGGATCGTGCTCGGCCTGCGCGATGAGGTCCGCGGCAATCCAGCCGGCCGGGCCGCGATCGGCCACGATCAGGATCTCGGTCGGTCCGGCGTAGAAGTCGATGGGGCAGTCGGCCGCGACGAGCGCCTTGGCGGCCGAGACCCACCGGTTCCCCGGCCCGACGATCTTGGCGACGCGCGGCACCGTCGCGGTGCCGTACGCCATCGCCGCCACCGCATGCGCCCCGCCGAGCCGGAACACGCGGTCGGCGCCGGCCTCGACGGCGGCGGCCAGCACCACGGGATCCATCGACGGCGAGCAGACGATCACGTCGGGCACGCCGGCCACGCGCGCCGGGATCGCCGTCATCAGGAGCGACGACGGCAGGGGATACCGGCCGCCCGGCACGTAGCAGCCGACCCGGTCGAGCGGAATGACCCGCTGCTCGACGGTGACGCCGGGGGCGACGCGCTTCCGCCACGGCCGGGGCCGCTGCGCCTCGGCCACGGCGTGAATCGCGGCGGCCGCCCGCCTCAGCGCCGCCCGCACGCCGGCCGGCGCCCGCCGCGCCCCGGCCTCGATCGCGCGCCGCGGCACCTCGATCGCGCCGCCCCAGCCGTCGAGCGCCTTCGCGTAGGCCTTCAGCGCCCCATCGCCCTCGCGCCGCACGCGCTCGACGATGACCGCGGCCTTCCGCTCGGTGGCCCGATCGCGAATGGCGGTCGGCTTGAGCAGGGCCTCGACCTCGGCCCGGTTGCTGGACTCCACGATTCTGATCACGAAAACCTCGCAGGCAGGGACCGGGGACCAGGGACCAGGGCAACACGATGCCCGCTGACGCGGAATTCTCGTTCCCCGCTCCCTGGTCCCCGGTCCCTGCTAGATCACTATCTTGTTCAGCGGATACTCCACGATCCCCTGGCCGCCGGCGGCCTTGAGCCTCGGGATGATCGAGCGGACGGTGCGCTCCTCCAGGATCGTGTTCACGGCCACCCAGTCGGGATCCGAGAGCGCCGAGACAGTCGGGCGCTGCAGCGCCGGGAGCTCGGCGAGCACCCGGTCCAGGTCCGACCGCTGCACGTTGAGCATCAGCCCCACGCGGCCCTGCGCCTCGATCGCGGCCTTCAGCAGGAGGGCCAGCGTCTCGACCTTCTCGCGCTTCCAGGCGTCGGCCATGGTGGCGGCGTTGGCCACCAGGCGCGTGTTGCTCTCCATCAGCGTGTCGACGATGCGCAGGCGGTTGGCGCGCAGCGTCGATCCGGTCTCGGTGGCCTCGACGATGGCGTCGGCGAGCTCCGGCGGCTTCACTTCCGTGGCGCCCCAGGAGAACTCCACCTCCACGGGCGTCGCCTTGGCGGCGAACCAGGCGGACGTCACGCGGACGAGCTCGGTGGCCACGCGCTTGCCCCGCAGGTCCTCGGCCTTCTGGACGGGCGAGGCCTCCGGCACCGCGAGCACCCACCGGACCTTGCCGAAGCTCTGCTTCGAGTAGACGAGGTCGCACACCGGGACCAGGGGGACCTGTTCGGGATGGCCGATGGCGTGCTCCTCGATCCAGTCCATGCCGGTGAGGCCGGCATCGAGGACGCCGTCGCTGACGTAGCGCGCCATCTCCTGCGCGCGGATCAGCATGCACTCGATCTCGGGATCGTCGATGCTGGGGAAGTAGGACCGCGAGCTCGTCCGGATCTCGTAGCCCGCCCGGCGGAAGAGCGCCACGGTGGACTCCTCGAGCGATCCCTTGGGGATGCCCAGCTTCAGCGTCGTCTTCATCGCGCGGCCTCCGTCCAGTCGGTCACCTCGGTGTTGAAGCAGGTGCGCGTGCCGGTGTGGCACACGTTGCCGTCGCCCTCGCGGGCGGCCTGCACGAGCACCGTGTCGTCGTCGCAGTCCACGAGGATCCGCTTGACGGCCAGGCGGTTGCCCGACGTCTCGCCCTTGGTCCACAGCGTGTTGCGCGTCCGGCTGTAGAAGGTCACGTAGCCGATGCGCCGCGTGATGCTCCAGGCCTCCTCGTTCATGAAGCCCACCATCAGCACCTCGCCGCTCTCGTGGTCCTGCACCACCGCGGGCACCAGGCCGTCCAGTTTCGTGAAATCCAGGGTCATGGGTCGATCCTTCGCTGTTCCGTTGTCACAGGCGGCTGGGAAACGCCGCGACGGGCGGCTGGGAAACGCCGCGACGGGCGGCTGGAACGCCAGACGGGGTGCGCCACCACGAAAAAACCCCGCCGGATGCCGGCGGGGCTGCTCAGGTTCAGAGGTGAACGCTGACGTCGTGTGCGCTACACGTGCAGTCCAGCCGGCCCGCGATGGGGCAGGTGATGGTGGACGCGATGCACGTGGACCACGGCGGACATGACGCCGGAGAGCGTAGCCGAAAATGGCGCGCATCGCAAACCGCCGCGCGCGCCGCCGCCGGCACCGCCGGCGGATCAGCGGGGCGCCCAGGCGAGCCGCCGCAGCCCCTCGCGCGCCTGGTCCGCCATGGCCCCTCCCAGCTCGATGTGCCGCTGGTAGTGGCGGATGGCGTCCTGGCGGGCGCCCTCGTCGCGGTGCCACTGACGGGTCGACCGGACGAAGCGGGCCGACCGGATGTAGCGCAGCTCGTAGGACTTGCCCAGGTTGAAGTGGATCATCGCATCGGCCTCGTTCGCCGCCAGCGCGCGCTGGAAGCACGACAGCCCCGCGTCGATCGATCCGCGCCCGACGTGGATGGCGCCCAGGGCGTTCAGCACCTCGGTGTCGCCCGGCCAGCGCCGCTCCGCGGCCTCGAGCACGTCGAGCGCGTCGCTCGAGCGGCCGAGGCGCAGGTAGGCGTCCGCCAGGTCGAAGTAGACGGGCTGGAACTCGGGAGCGGCCGCGCGCACCTCCTCCCATGCCGTCGCGGCGGCCTTCGGGCTGGCCGTGGCCATCTCGGCGAATCCCAGCGCGTAGTACACCCACGGGCGGGGCGTGTCGAGGCGGACCGCATCGCCGAGCCGCGTCCGGGCGCGTTCGAGGTCGCCGCGTTCGTAGGCCTGCCAGCCCTCGCGGGCGGCCGTCTCGGCCTCCGACGACCCCGTCCCGCCGCCCGACGAGGCCAGCGCGGCGACGTGATCCGCCGCGACCGGGCGCGCATGGAGGGCATCGCGGTTCAGGACCGCCGCGGGTTCGGCCGGCCGGGAGGGGGCTGCCGCAGCGTCCGGCCGGCCGGAAGTGGGGACGACCGCATCGGCGACGCGCGTGGGGGCCGCGGCGGGAGCGGGAGCCTCGGAGACGGGTGCGGCCGCCGCGGGATCCGGCGCCGTGGGCATCGCCCGCGACGGCGACGGTGTCGCCCAGTAGCCCTGCCGCGCGCGGACGTGCAGGCCGCGGCGCCGGACGACGACGCGCAGCCGCCGCCAGTCGCCCGTCATCGGGCCCTCGGGCTCGAACGCCAGCACGTAGTGGCGGCGCTGATCGTCCGCGATCCCGGCCAGCGCGGGTCCGGCATCGTTCCGTCCCCGGACCACGTAGCCGCCCGTGTCGTTGGCGACGGCGTTCATCGCGTCCTCGCTCGTCCGAGCCATGGCCGACGCCAGCGGCGAGTCGCCGGCCGTCCAGCCGCCCCGGTCGAGGACGTCCCCGCCGCGGGCCGCCCTGGCCGTACCGGCCGCGTCCACGAAGTAGAAGATCACGTCCGCCCGCGCGGCATCCTCGATGAGGCCGCGCAGGGCACCGAGCTGTTCCTGCACCTCGAAGCCGCCGCTGAGCACGACGACCGCCTTCCGGCCGGGCGCGGCCCGCAGGCCCCGCGCCAGGGCGCGCCAGGCCGCCAGGCTCTGCGTCGCCGTCTGCCGGAGGTCGGCCGACAACCGCCGGGCCTTGGCCATCAGCTCGATCCGGGCGCTTGAGCCGCCGTCCTTCTTGCAGGCATCGGGCTCGTCGGCGCAGGCGCGCCGCACGGCCTGATCCAGCAGCGCGCCGTCGTCTCCGGCAATCAGGACGGCTTCGGCTTCGTCGGACAGGCGGGGCCAGTCCCCGGCGTCGCGGCGCCACCGCAGCCGCGTCGGAGGCGCCTGGGCCGCGGCGAGGGCCTGCAGGAGCGGGGCCCGCTCGGTCATGAGCCGCCCGCCGGCGAGCCGTCCGCCGATGAAGACGCCCGCGAGCTGGGTGGCCGGCAGCGTCGGCAGGAACGCCGCGGCCGCCGACGTCAGCCGCCTGAATGCCCCGGGATCCATGTGGGCGTCGTCGAAGGCCAGGAGCAGGGCTCCGGGCGCGGCGGGGGCCTGCGCACCCCGTGCGTCGAGGCCGGCGGTGCCGCGGCGTTCGGACGCACCCAGCAGGAGGACGTCCCGGATCGGGCGCCGGACGCCGTCGTCGTAGACCTCGAAGTCGTCGGCGGTCAGACCGGGCTCGAAGGCGCCCGACCCGTCCTGGACCCATACCGGCACCTCCACCAGGGACGTCTCGATGCGGAGAGTCGGCTGGTCCGGCGGGGCTGGCGGCGGCGGGGTCTGCGGCTGAGCTGCGAGGGGAAAAGCGAATAAAAGGAGAATTGTCGGGACAAATTCTCCCCTCCGCCGGACGGCGGTTGGACGAGCCCCGCTGCACGGAAGATCGGGCCGCATTCAGGCTCTATCGCCGCGACTATATGGCATAGTTTGGATTGCGATTACGTTTTCTATTTGCTTTTCCAGGAGGGGATGATGAGAAGGAGCTGGCGCTTGAGCACCATCGTGCCAATCGTGCTGACACTGCTCGCAGTGCCCGCCTTTGGCCAGGTGTACCAGGGCCGCATTGAAGTGACGGTCGTCGATCCGTCCGGGTCGGTCCTGCCCGGTGTCACAGTGACGATCGCCGGGCCCCAGAACACGACCGCCGTGACCGATGCCCGCGGCGAAGTCCGGTTCTTGAACCTGCCAACGGGCACCTACCAGGTGACGTCGGTGCTATCCGGGTTCGTGGACTACAGCAGCGCCGACGTGCAGGTCGTGGCCGGCGGGTCGGTGAACCTCAAGATCCCCATGCGCCTCGCCGGGGTGCAGGAGACCGTCTCGGTGTCGGCGGAGACGCCCGTCATCGACATCCGCCGTCAGACCACCCAGACCAACGTCACGCTGGAAGAACTTCAGAACATCCCGAGCGCGCGCGACCCCTGGGTCGTCATGCAGTCGGTGCCCAGCATCGTCGTGGACCGCGTGAACGTGGGTGGTTCGGAGTCCGGCCAGCAGTCGAACTTCACGGCCAAGGGCGCCCAGCGCGGTGACGCCACCTGGAACGTCGACGGCGTGCCGGTGACCGACATGTCCGCCACGGGCGCGACGTCGACTTACTTCGACTTCGACGCCTTCCAGGAGATCAGCATCACGACCGGCGGCGCCGACGTGACCAGCGCGACGCCCGGTGTGCAGCTCAACTTCGCCATGAAGACGGGCAGCGACACGCCGCACGGCGCGGCGCGCACGTACTTCGAGAACGAGAGCCTCCAGTCGAACAACATGCCGGCCGACCTGGCGGCATCCATCGGCGGCGCGAGCGGCAAGGGCAACCGCACCGATCAGTACGCCGACTACGGCTTCGACCTCGGCGGCCCGATCATCAAGGGCCGGTGGTGGGCGTGGGGCTCCTACGGCAAGACCGACGTCCGCATCCGCACGCTGACCGACGTCCTGGATCGCACCATCCTCGAGAACTACGCCTTCAAGTCACAGGCGCAGCTGTCCGACACCTGGCGGCCCAGCTTCATGTACTTCCGCGGCGACAAGCTGAAGTACGGGCGCGGCGCCAGCGCGACGCACCCCGACGAGACGACCTGGAACCAGAACGGCCCGACCAGCATCTACAAGGGCGATCTGAGCTTCACGAAGCAGAACCTCTACGTGGTCGGCCGCTACGCGTACGCCGACATGGGGTTCACGCTCGACCCGCGCGGCGGCCTGACCTCCGGCAAGGAGGTCTACCAGGACGACGACGGCGTGTGGCACAACTCGTACGTCTACTACTCCACCAAGCGCCCGCAGAAGACCGCGAACATCGACGCGAACTACTTCGCGGGCCGGCACGAGTTCAAGTTCGGCTACGCCTACCGGAAGTTCCCGGTGGACTCGATCTCGCAGTGGCCGGGCTCGAAGATCATCACCTACCACGTGGGGTATCCGGACCTCTACGTCAAGGTCGCGCGTGACACCAAGCAGAAGACCGAGGGGAACTACCAGAACTTCTACGTGGGCGACACGATCACGCTCGACCGGGCGACGATCAACGTCGGCTTCCGGTGGGACCATCAGACCTCGAGCCTGCTGGCCAACTCGGTGGAGGGCGTGAGCGGCTTCCCGCTGCTGGCGTCGATCTCGGCGCCGGCCGTGAACAACGCGGTGAAGTGGAACAACATCACGCCGCGCCTGGGCGTCACCTACTCGCTCACCGAGGACCGCCGCACGCAGGTGCGCGCCAGCTACTCGGAGTTCGCCTCGCAGCTGAGCGCCTCCCAGGCGAGCTTCATCAACCCGGTCGGCTACTCGTACATCTACTACAACGGCATCGACAGGAACGGGGACAACATCGCGCAGTTCAACGAGATCCTGTTCAGCGACGGCCTGCAGTACTCCTACGGGATCGACCCCGACAACCCGACGAAGACCGAGAGCACGAACCGGATCGGCGACGTCAACGCGCCCAAGACGCGGGAAGTGATCCTGGGCGTGGACCGCGAGCTCGGGCGGAACTTCGGCGTGAGCGCGTCGTACACCTACCGCTACATCAACGACGTCACCTGGACCCCGCTCATCGGCGTCCGGTCGCCGCAGTTCGTCCAGGTCAACACGCTGAGTGGCACCGCGCCGGAGACCGGCTCCTACTCGATTCCGCTCTACGGCCTGCCCGCCGCTCTGACGCCGGCGGGCAACGGCCGTGAGTTCGTCAACCGCGACAAGTACCACCAGCGCTTCCAGGGCCTCGAGGTGTCGGCCACCAAGCGGCTCTCGAACCGATGGATGATGCGCGTGGGCTTCTCGACCAACAGCCACACGGAATACTTCGACGACCGCAACGTGTCGATCGAGGACCCGAACCCGAATCCCCGCTCGACGCCCGCGAACTCGCCAGGTCCGCTCGTCGATGGCGGCCAGGTGATCCAGCGCAGCGCCGGCAGCGGCAAGAGCGAGATCTACCTCATCGTGCCGAAGTACCAGTTCATCGCCAACGGCCTCTACCAGGGACCGTTCGGCATCAACTTCGGCGCGAACTACGTGGCCCGTCAGGGCTACGGGCAGCCGTGGTTCGAAAGCAACATCAGCGTCGGAGACCAGCTTGGCCGCCGCCGCGTGCTGCTGACCAAGGACATCGGCGGGGACCGGCTCCCGACGGTGCACTCGGTGGACGTCCGGGTCGAGAAGGCCTTCCAGATCAAGACGTCGAACCTCTACCTGGACCTCGACGTGTTCAACCTGGGCAACGTGTCCACGGTGCTCGGGCGCCAGTTCGACCACCGGTTCGCCGCGACCTCGGCGACCGGGTTCGGACGCACGCTGGAGATCATGAACCCGCGGATCGCCCGTCTGGGCGTCCGGTTCACGTTCTAGCGCCGGCGCCCCCGTGAGGGGGGCGCACGGGACGACAAGACAACGGGCCGGGGCGGACAGCCCCGGCCCGTTGCATGTCCAGGCGCGGCGCGGGCTACGGCTTCGACACCGGGACGACCGTGAGCGACTGCGTCCGGCGGCCGGTCCTGACGAGCACCGCGATCTCCGACCCGTCGTCGCTCCACGCCGGCAGGCTGGCGCCGGCCACGCCATCCACCTGCCGCTTCCCGCCCCGTTCGTCCATCAGCACGAGGTCGCCCTTCGCGGTCACGTAGGCGATGGCCACTCCGGTGCCGGCGGGCGCCCAGCCGAAGGTCGTGCCCGGAACGACCGCCTCGTTCTTCCAGGTCCCGAGGCTCTCGCCCTTCAGGCGCAGCTCGAAGACCTGCACGGCCTGCCGCTGGTTGTGGGCGCCGGCCACCTCCTCCACGCTGATCCCCGATGCCCCGGGGTCGGCCCCGCCGCGCGCGAGATCGCCGCCCATCGGCGTGGCCGTGGACGTCACGGCCTCGGTCCGCTGGTCCACCGTGATCTGGAAGGACGGCTTGGCCGGGGCTCCGCGGCCCGACTTCCACGCCCAGTAGGCGGCGGCCCACGCCGGCGGGCCATCCACCTTCTTGAGGACACCGGTGGCCACCGTCGCGACGGCGTGGGTCACGCTCTGCCCGTTTCGCCGGGTCTCGACGAACTGCAGGTAGATCTCCTTGCGGTCGGGCGACCAGGCGAGCTGCTGGGCCTCGCCCTTCCACTTGCCGCCGTCGATCTCGGCGACCGCGGTCGGGGCCGCGACGGTCAGCGCCGTGGCGTCCACCGCCGGAGGCGCTTGCGACAGCATCATCCACAGGAGCAGCATCACCAACCTCCGTTGCCGTCCGGCGCGGACGGCGAGCCCCGTTGCACTACGGACGTTCCAGCCGCGCGAGCCGTTCCGCCAGCTCCGGCGAATCCGGCAGGGCCGCCAGGCCGGCCCGGAGGGCCTGGACCGCCAGTCCCGGGCTGTCCAGCCGCACGCAGGCATCCGCGATGGCCAGGTAGGCCGACACCAGCGTCGGATCGAGCCGCACCGCGTGCCGCCAGGCGCCGACCGCGCCGCGATCGTCGCCCGACATGGCGTGTGCCCAGCCCGCCAGGAACGCCACACCGGCGTCCGCGTCCGAGAGCGCCGGTTCCCAGGCCTCGAGCGCACCCGGGAAGTCGCGTCTCGCGAACCGCGCCATGCCCGCCAGGAGGCGCTGGCCGGGCCGTGCGGTCCCGGCCGGCCCTTCGATGCCGCCGTCCAGGCGCTCCCACCGGCTTGCGGCGGCCAGGCCGAACTGGTCTGCCGGCTGGCCGGCCGCGGCCTCACGCGCGCGGGCCAGCGTGGCCCTTCCCACGGCGCCGTCGAGCACGGATCTGGGGTCCACCCCTCGAGGATCCGTCGCGCCGGAACCCATCGGCCGGGCCGCCGGCGCTCCTGCCGGTCCGGCGAGGACCTCGATCTCGCGTGAGAGCTCGGCCACGATCCGGCCGCCGGCCGTCACGACACCGCGCGCGACGTACTGGCCCGGCGCGAGGCCTTCGAGGGGCAGGTCCACCTGGACGGGCCGCACGAACCCCCCGTCGGTCAACGTGGCCGGCAGCGGGTCGCCGTCCATCTCCAGGGTGGGCGACTGGCCCACGGGCGCCACCGCCAGGTGGACGCGGAGGTCCGCGAGGGCCCGGTCGGTCGGGCCGTAGACCTCGACGACGCCCGGCAGGACCTCCCCGGCGTGCCCGGTGGGCCGCACGGCGAGGCCGTGCCGGGAGCCGAAGACGAGGTCGCTCGCCGTGACGTCGCTCGCGCCCAGAGCGCGCACCTCGAACCGTCGATCGGCGCTCCCCATGAGGCCACCCGGCTCGCGTACGACGACGCGCATCAGATACTGTCCGGCGCCCAGCTCGAACTGCACCTTGTAGGCGCCGCGTCCGGTGGCCCGGTCCGAGGCGGGAGCCTCGGGCAGCGACATGACGTCGGTGCCGCTGGCGGCGACGCGCCCGTCGACCGCGTCCTTCACGACGAAGACGACGTCGGCCGACCGCACCTCCGGGCTGGCGATGGGGAGGTCCGCCTCGAGGCTCAGCACGACCCGCTGGCTGTCGTTGCTGCCGCCGCCCAGCGTATAGGTCGTGAAGTCGACCGGGAGGCCCTGCTGGGGAAACGGCGCCCGGAGCGCCACGTCGATGCTCCGCCGGCGGTCGGCGGGCGACGGGCTGCCGGCGTCGAGCGCGTATCCGGACCGCGTCTTGACGGTCACGCCTCGCCGCCGGACCGCGACCGAGACGCGGCGGTAGGCCGAGCGGTCCGCGAGGGCCGCCGCGCTCGGCTCGAACCCGACGAGGTAGTAGTCCTGCGATTCCGCCGCCACGCGGTCGAAGACGTCGTCCATGTGCGAGGTGGCGTCCACGAAGAGCGCGCCGTCGGTCTCGGCCGCCAGGCCGCCGATGGACTCCAGCCGGCTGGACACCTCGGCCTGCGCGTCGCCGCCCGTCGGGCCGCTGTCGCGCAGCGTGTCGCTGCGCCGGTTGAGGTCCAGGGCGTAGACGACGCCGTGCGCCCGCGCCGCGGCGGCCGCCGCGCGCTCGACGTCACGCGAGACGTTGTCCACGAAGAAGCCCTCGGAGACGAGCACGATGGCCTTGCGTCCCTCGATGCCCTCCAGATCGCGCAGCAGGGCCGTCAGCCCCAGCAGGAACTGCCGCGCGCCCTCGTCCTCGCGGCGGGCGAGCGTCGAGGCGTCCTCGCGCACCAGCTGCGTCGAGTACGAGTCGCCGCCGCCCGCGCGCCCGGCGGCGCCACCCGTCCGCGTCGTGTCGGTCGTGCCGCTCTCCGCGGCCAGGCGCGTGGCGACCTGCGACAGCACGAGGTCGTTGCCGCGGACGATCTGCCGCGCCTCGTAGGTGGTCATGGTGCCGAGCGCCCCGATGCCGGTCCGCTCGAGGTTGCCCCGAATCTTCGGCAGCTCCGCGATGGCCCGCTCGACGTCCGCCGAGAACGTCAGCCGCGGTCCGGGCCCCGGGAAGGCCGCCAGCGCGACGCGGTCGCCCGGGCGGATCCGGGAGCGGAGGAAGCGCTCGGCGGCCAGCCGGGCCCGCTGTTCGTTGCCGGCCGTGATGTGCTGCTGGTCGAACACGAGGACGTAGAGATGCCCGCGGGGGGCGCCGCGGTTGGTGGAGACCTCGGACCCGATCGTGCGGCTGGCCACTTCGACGTACGGCGCGTCGGGCTCGTCCACGTGCTGGAAGAACACGACTGGACGCGGCTGCCCGTTCTCCAGCACCGTCACTTCGTCCTGGCGGACGTCCTTCACGGGCCGGCCGGCGCCGTCGAGGACGCGCGCGTCGAGGCGGACGATCTCGACGCCGGTACGGAACACGGGCGTCTGGCCCTCGGGCGTCTGGCCGGCGCGTGCGAAGGGCGACGCGGCCAGCAGGGCCGCGCACGCGAACGCGGGAATCCATCTCGTCATCGGAATCGGGCTCGCAGTTCCCCCGGCCGGGCCGGGGGTGACGAATGGGCGCGATGCGCCCCCGAGTGTACTCGCGCCCGGCGGCGGAGTCACCGCCGCGACAGCAGCCGCTCGAGCTCGGCGATGTCCGGCCCGTAGAGCGCGCGGGGGGCCTCGCGGACGAAGCGCTCGATGACGGGCCGCGCCTCGGTGGGATCGGTCCGCAGCAGCGCCAGCGCCAGATTGTGCATGGCGTCGAACTCGCGCGGGTCCAGCTCGACGGCACGCCGCCAGGCGGCGATGGCGGCGGGAATGTCGCCGCGGCTGGCCTCGGCCACGCCGAGCCCCGTGTAGGCGGGGGCGAGGGCCGCGTCCACGGCGATGGCCTTCTGGAAGCGCTCGCGCGCCCGCGCCGCGTCGCCGGCCGTGAGCAGCGCCGCCCCGGCGTTCTGCAGCGCCATGGCGTCGTCGGGCGCGGCGGCGAGCACGCGGTCGAAGACCTGCAGCGCGTCGCCGGGCCTGCCGGAGCGGGCGTACGCCATGCCCAGCGCGCGCAGCGCCTCTTCATCGGGCGGGTCGGCGGTCCGCTGGTCCTCGAGCAGGGCGACCGCCTCGGGCGCCGCGCCGGTCTCGGACAGGTAGGTGCCGAGCTGCGCCCGCAGGTCGGGCGACGTCAGGCCGCGCGCGATCGCGCCCTTGAGCACGGCGATGGCGCCGGCGGCGTCGCCGCTCCGCCAGTGGATGTAGCCCAGATGGCGGTAGGCGACGGCGATATCGGGCCGCGCCGCGATGATCTCGCCGTAGACGCGACTTGCCTCGTCCAGCCGGCCCCGCTCGATGAGCTCCACGCCGCGGTGGATCTGCAGCTCGATCTCGACGAGCCGCTTCGGATCGTCCTCCACGCCGTACTCGGTGCGGCGGGGCGCGGTGTCGTTGCCGGCCACGTAGCCGAGCGCGCGCAGCCGCCGCAGGACCTCGGGCGATTCGGCCTGCCGCTCGCCGGGCAGGGCCGCGTTGAGCGACGAGAGCGTCGCCTGCAGCGGACGGCGCCGCACCGGGTCCGCATCGAACAGGTTGTGCGCTTCGGCCGCGTCGCGTGCCAGGTCGTACACCTCCGGCACCGGCAGATCGATGAACTTGTCGCGCCCCACGACCACGCCCCTGAGCGGCGCCCAGCCGCGGTTGAGCGACGTCGTCAGCGCCTCGAAGTACGACGTGGTGTCCGCGGCGGGATGGCCGTCCAGCGTCTGCAGCAGCGACCATCCCGGCAGGCCCTCGGCCGCCGGCATCCCCAGCGCGTCGAGCACCGTCGGCACGATGTCCACGTGGCGCACGGGCGCCGCGGAGACCGCCGCGGGCTCGGCGCGGCGTCCGGATCCGACCTGCGCCATGACCAGCGGCACGTGCAGCGTCGGCTCGTAGGCGAAGAGCCCGTGCGTCATCTCGCCGTGATCGCCGAGCGCCTCGCCGTGGTCGCCCGTGAGCACGACCAGGGTCGGGCGGTCGGCGATGGCGTCCACGTCGGCCAGCAGGGGCGCCAGCGCGCCGTCCGTATAGGCCACCTCCCCCGCGTAGGGCCGGTCCCGATAGGTCTCGTTGAACGGCGCGGGCGGATCGTAGGGCGCGTGCGGGTCGAAGACGTGGACCCAGAGGAACCACCGGCCGCCGCGGTGCGCGGCCAGCCACTCGCGGGCGAGGGCCACGACCGCCTCGGCGCGGCGTTCGGGGATGGAGATGTCGGTGGGCGCGTCGGAGGTCTGCAGGCGGTCGTCGTAGCGGTCGAATCCCGCGTCGAGCCCGAACCGCGAGTCGAGCACGTAGGCCCCGACGAACGCCGCCGTGGCGAAGCCCTGGGCCTTCAGCCGGGTCGCCAGCGTGGGCATCGAGGCGCCGAGCCGAAAGCCGTTGTTGTCGCGGACGCCGTGGTCGAACGGGAAGCGGCCCGTGAGGATGCTCGTGTGGGACGGCAGGGTCACGACCGCCTGCGCGTGCGCGAAGTCGAAGCGCGCGCCCCGCCGGGCCAGGCCGTCGATGGTGGGCGTCGGCGCCCGCCCGGGCCCGGTCCCGGCGCCGATCGCGTCGGCGCGCAGGGTGTCGATCGTAACGAGCAGCACGTTCTGATCGGACACGCGTTCGACGATCGCCGCCCGGGATCCGCCGGCCCGATACCAGGCCACCCCGCCCGCGAGCGCCGCCGCGGCCGCGGCCAGGACCACGATCGTCGTCGCGGATCGCCGCGCGGGCCGGTCCGGCGTCTGCGGCCCGGTGGAGGCCGACGGCGGTGGCGCCGCCGGCGGCGCGGGCTCGCGCCTCTTCCGCCTGCTCATCGGGGCGGCCTTCCGGCGGTCGCACGCGCCTCTGCCTCGTGCCGCAGGTTCGCGGCGCGCGCCGGCTCGCCGAACATGGTCCACAAGCGGGCGCCGAGGCCGTAGCCCTCGGCCGTCGGCACGCTCCGGACCATCGACCCGATCGTCCGCTCCACGCCGTCGTCGCGGCCCTGCGACCGGTAGAGCATGGCCAGCCCCGCCCAGGCCTGGAGGTTGGCGGGGAAGAGCGTGACCTCTTCGCGGAACTGGGCTTCCGCCTCGGCGTTCCGTCCGAGGCGCGCGAGCGTATCGGCCGTGTAGTAGTGGACCTCGGTCAGCGTGACGGACGTCTCGTCGAGACGCCGCAGCGTCTCCTGGAACCGCGCGAGGGCCGCGTCGTAGCGGCCGCCGGCATGATCGAGCAGCCCCTGGACGTAGCTGGCCATCGGCAGCGTCGGATCCGCTTCCTCGGCGAGCTCGGCGTAGCGGCGGGCGTCCGCGGGCGCGCGGCGGGCCAGCGCCACTTTCGCCAGCAGCTCGTAGGCGCCGCCCTTGAGCCGCCGGTCCTCGGTGGCGAACCTGGCCGCCAGCTCGGCGTGCGCCTGGGCCTTGTCCAGGTCCCGCTGCCGCAGGTACACCGCGGCCAGGCCCGACAGGGCGCGGGCGTCGGTGGCGTCCAGGGCCACCAGCCGCTCGTAGGCGTCGATGGCCGCGGCGAGGTCGCCCGCGCGGATGGACGCGTTGGCGAGCTGGTGCCACACGTCCTTCATCGCCGGGTTGTCGGCCAGGATCGTGCGGAAGCCGGCGATGGCCTCGCCGAAGCGCCGCTCCCCCATGAGGTCCACGGTCTCGCGGTACAGGCGCAGCGTGGCGATCTTGTCCTTGGGATCGGCGAGCTGCTGGCCGTCGGCGGGCACGGCCGCCGTGACGCTGACGTACCCGAGGGCCGCCAGGCGCCGCCGATCCTCGTCCGAGACCGCCGAGGGCATGTCGATGGCCCGGCCGGCGATCAGCCGTTCCAGCCCCGCGCGGAAGCCCGCGGCCACCTGCGGCTCGGCCGCCGCCAGGTTGGTACGCTCGCCGGGATCGGCCGCCAGCTGATACAGCTCCTCCCGCGGCGCCCGGATGTAGCGGTAGTCGTTGGCCGTGATGCTCGTCAGCTCGCTCCAGCCGAAGTGGTAGCGCGGATACAGGGCCTCCGCGTAGATGCCGGTGTCGCGAATGGGCCCGGTGCCGTCCATGAGCGGCACGAGCGATCGGCCCTGGAGATCGGCCGGCACCGGCACGCCGAGGCCGTCGAGGATCGTCGGCACCACGTCGATGTGCTGGACCGGCGCCGCCACGCGGCGGCCGGCGCCCCGCTGGCCGGGCCGCTTCACGATGAGCGGCACGTGGGTCGTCTCGTTGTAGAGGAAGACGCCGTGTTCGAGCTCGCCGTGGTCCCCCAGGCCTTCGCCGTGATCGGCGAGCAGCACGATGGTGGCGCGGTCGTACAGGCCCCGCGCCCTCAGGTCGGCGACGAGGCGGCCGACGAGCTCGTCGGCATAGGCGATCTCGCCGTCGTACGGCGCGAACTCGGCGAAGCGGGCCGGTGGGGCGTACGGCTTGTGGGGCTCGTAGAGGTGGAGGAACAGGAACCAGCGGGGATCCTGACGCTGCCCGATCCACTGCTCGGCGATCGTCAGCGACTCGGCGCCGTCGCGCTGCACCTGGCCCACCGACAGCTCCGGCGACTGGATGGCCAGCGCGCTGTCGTACAGGTCGAAGCCCTGGTCCAGGCCGACGTCCTTGCGAAGCACGTACGCCGAGACCACGCCCGCCGTCGCATACCCGCGCTCGTGCAGCAGTCCCGGGAGGAGACGTTCGCCGGGCTTGACCGCGAAGCCGATGTTGTCGCGCACGCCGTGCTCGAAGGGCAGCCGGCCCGACAGGATCGACGTGTGTGCGGGCAGCGTCTGCGGGGAATGCGAGTAGGCGCGCTCGAAGAGGACCCCGTCGCGCGCCAGGGCGTCGAGGGCGGGCGTGCGGACCTTCGCGTATCCGTAGAGGGGCAGGTGATCCGCGCGCAGCGTGTCGATCGAGATGAGGACGATCGGACCGTCGGCGGCGCCATCGCGCGTCCACCACCACCACGCGGCCGTCCCCGCCACGGCCGCGAGGGCCGCGGCCGCGGCGACTCCGGACCACCGCCAGCGGCCGCCTCGAGCCGGCGTCGCGTGATCGGACCGCGATCGCGCGCTCATTCCGGAAATTCTACTTCAGCGCTCCCTCCCGCCACGGGCAGCCGCACGACCGTCCGGACGCCGGCGCCGCCGTCCTCGTGCCCCACCTCGCCGCCGACCGCGGCCACGATCGGGCGCAGCGCGTCGAGGCCCGCGCGGGGGACGCGGAGCACCGCCTGCGGATCCATGGTCCGGTCGATCGCACCGTGAGCGGCCTCGATCACTTCGAGCGCCGCGAAGCCCGTGACGGTGCCGTCGTCCGGGGCGGCGGCCCCCGTCCTGACGTGAATCGTGCCGCCCTCCGGCATCGCGTCACGCGCGTCCACGACCAGGGCCGCGACGATCTGCTGGACGACGGCCCGGGGCGCGGACACCATCGTCACGCCCGCCGGCGCGTCCGCTTCGACGCTCACCACCCGGCCCACCAGCCGCCTGACGGCGGCCACGGTGTCGGCCGCCACGGCCCCCAGATCCACGGGGCCGGCCTCGCGCGGCGGCAAGAGCGAGATCTGGCGCAGGTGCCGGACCAGGTTCGTGGCGTCGCCCACCGCGCGCGAGGCCTCGCCGAGGTCCTCCTCCGCCGGCGTCCCGACGGGCACGGACTCACGGGCCATCGAGACGTTGGCCAGGATGACGCCCAGCAGGTTGTTGAGCTCATGGACGGCCGTGTCCACGAGCCGACCCGTCAGTTCGAGGCGCGCCGACCGCAGGAGCCGCGCGAACGGGTCGCCGTCGGAAGGCGGAGGCCCGGGCGCCGAGTCGTTCGTTACGGCCATGGTTCCCGTCCCTTCAGTGCGACCCGCAGGATATCCGCCATCTGCTGCTGGCTGAAAGGCTTCTCCAGGACGAGCGTGACGCCGATGTCGCGGAAGTCCGCCAGGACGCGGTCCTCCACCCGGCCGCTGGCGAGGACCACCGGGATCTCCGGCGCGATCCTCCGGGCTGCCCGCGCAAAGGCGAGCCCGCCGAGCCGCGGCATGTGGAGGTCCGTGATGATGAGCTGGATTGCCTCCCGCTGGCCCATGAGCGTGCGGAGCGCGTCGTTCCCGTCGGCGACCGCGACGGTCCGGAAGCCCAGGCGCTCCAGCACCTTCCTGGCGAGCCGCCGGACGCCGGCCTCGTCGTCGACGTACAGCACGAGCTCACCGGCCCCCTGGGCGGCCGGCGCGGCCGCCGCCGGCGCCTCCTGCGCATCCGGGGTGTGCGGGGGCAGGTACACCGTGAACGTCGCCCCGGCGCCGGGTGCCGAGCGGACCCGGACGAGGCCGCCGTGGCCCTTGACGATGCCCAGCACGGTGGAGAGGCCGAGGCCCGTCCCTTCGTGCGGCCTGGTCGTGTAGAACGGGTCGAAGATCCGGTCGAGGTCGGCCGGCGGGATGCCCGTGCCGGAGTCGCTCACGCGCAGGACCACCGCGGGCGCGCCGGGCGCCAGCGCCCCGTGCGGCTGCTCGTGCCCATCCAAGGGCGGCGCCGTCTCCACCCCCGCCTCGATCGTCAGGGTGCCGCCGCTCGGCATCGCATCACGTGCGTTGACGCACAGGTTCAGCAGGACCTGATCCAGCTGGGTGCGGTCGCCCAGCACGAAGGTCGGCGCCGCCGGGAGACGCGTCGTGAGGCGGATGTTCTTCGGGAAGGTGGAGGCGACGATCTTCTCCATCTCGCGTACGAGCTGGCAGGTGTCGGTGGGGGTGCGCCCCCCCTCGGAGCCCTTGGCGAAGGTCAGCAGCTGGCGGACCATCCCGACCGCCCGCGCCGCGCTCGAGGCGAGCGTGTCGAGCACGTCGACCTGCCCGGGATTCGACAGCGTCAGCATCTGGATGGCCATCGTGATCGGCGCCAGCGCGTTGTTCAGGTCGTGGGCGATGCCGCCCGCGAGCGTGCCGATGGCGTCCATCCGCTGCGCCCGGACCACCTGGCGCTCGAGGCGGCGCCGCTCCGTCACGTCGCGGACGCTCCACACCCGGCCCACCACCGCGTCGCCGACGCGCTGCGGCTGCGAGTACCACTCGAGGACGCGGCTGTCCTTCAGCGTCACCTCGCCCATCGCCTGGGCGCTGGCTTCCGCCCCCGCGGTCCGCACCTCGGCGAGGAACGTCCCGGCGTCCTCGACCGACCGGGCCGCGGCGTCGAAGAGCTGGTCGACGTCGACACGCTCGACGTCAGCGCGATCGAGCGGCCACAGGGCGAGGAACCGCTCGTTGAAGCCGGTCACGCGGCCCTCGCGGCTCGTCACGACGATGCCGTCGGTGGCGGCCTCGAGTGTCGCCGTCAGGAGCGCGTGCGACCGCCGCAGCTCCTGGTCGGCGTGCTTGCGCTCGGCGATGAGGGCCCGGCCGCGCTGTTCGACGCGCTCCTCCAGCGTGGCGTTGAGCGCCCGCAGTTCGGCCTCGGCATCCCGGCGACGGCCCTCGGCCCGGCGCGCCAGGATGAGGCTCCGCGCCGTCGCCACGAGCGGCTGGAGCTCGGCCACGAGCGTCGGGTCGTAGCCGCCGTCGCGGTCGGCCACGCCGACCACGCCGACCACCTCGCCGCCGACGGCCACCGGCAGGGCCAGGAACGTCCGGAAGCCGCGGGCGGCGGGCGGCGCGCCGGCGGTGCGGTCGCCCTTCACGATCGGCGAGGCGGCCGCGCTCGCGTCGCGCAGCAGGTCGCGCATCCGCTCCACCTGGCGGCGGGCGTCGTCGTCGTCGCCCGCCAGCGCCGCCGCCGGTCCGGCGCTCATCGCCAGCGTCTTCATGGCGAGTGCGCCCACGTCTTCGCGCGTCACTTCGTCGATGCACCCACAGGCGCTGCCGGTGCTGTCCACGAGCACCTCGAGCAGGTCGTCGAAGGCGTCGTGGCCGTCCGGGTCGGCGATGAACCGCTCGTGCACGCGCCGCAGGCCGTCGAGCATCCGGCGCTGGCGATCCACGAGCCGGCGCTGCTCGCGCACCTCGGTCTCGTCGCGGAACACGAGCACGACGCCGATGACCCTGCCGTCGCCGTCGCGGATCGGCGCGGCGCTGTCGGCGATCGGCACGACCCTCCCGCCCCTGGCGGCGAGGGCCGCGTGCCTCCCCCGCGCGTGCAGGCGGCCGGTGGCGAGCACCTCGTCCACGGGCATCACCGCGGGTGCGCGCGTCCGCTCGTCCACGATGGGGCACACGTCCGACACCGGCCGGCCGAGGGCCTCGGCCTGGGTCCACCCCGTGAGCGTCTCGGCCACCGGGTTGAGCCTCGTCACATGCCCGTCGACATCGGTGGTCAGCACGCCGTCGCCGATGGAGGCCAGCGTGACCTCGAGCCGCTGCTCGCTCTCGCGCAGCGCCGCCTCGGCGAGCCGAATCGCCGTGAGGTCGGTCGCCACGCCGTCGCGGACCTGGCTGCCGTCGGGCAGGATCTCGGTCCGCCGCGAGCGGAACTGCAGCCAGCGCAGCTCGCCGGCCGCCGTCCTGACGCGGGCATCGATGGACGTCGGGGCGTCGGTGAGCAGCGACGCCGCGACGGCGTCGCGCACCCTGGGCAGATCGTCGGGGACGACGATGTCGAAGACCAGCTCCGCGCGGTCGATGAACGCCCGGGCGGGGATGCCCACCAAGTCGGAGACGTTGTCGCTGATGTACGGGCAGTGCATCCGCCCGTCGGGCCTGAACACGAGCCGGTAGACCACCGTGCCGACGAGGTTGGCGTTGATGCCGGCCAGGACGCTTTCGCGTTCGCGGAGCTGCCCGCGGATCGTGTCCAGCCCGTCGGCGGCCGCCTCGGCCGTGCCTGCCGTCCCGGCGGCGGCGCGCGTCGACCGCCGGCGCAGGCGCCGGGCGTGGAGGGCCACCTGGACCGCGCTGACCACGTCCTCGGCCTGCACGGGCCGCGCGAGGCAGGCGAGCCCCTCGACGAGGCCGCTGTCCTGGATGCGTCCGATCGCTGGTGGCGCCCCGATGCACACGACGGCACACCCGGCCCCGGTCAGGTCGAGGGCCTGGCGCACGGACTCGATCGCGTGGCCGTCCCCCAGGCACAGGACGAGCAGATCCGGCGGCTGCCCCGACGTGCGGGTCCAGGCACGCAGACTGACCGCGAACCCGAGGGCCTCGAGAGCGGCTCGCGCGGTTGGGGCGCTGTCGTCGGCGTCGCTGAGAACCCAGGCGGTCTGCACGTGGGGAGACGGTGCTGGCACGCGGGCGGAAACCGGCGGCTAGGATATCCCGAAGCCGCCCTGGCCCTCGTCGGTGTGCAGCCGCCTGCGACGGCGCGGGTGCCCAGCCGCCAGAAGGCTGGTAGGATGCAGAAAATGTTCGAGCAAGAGCCCGACACGGCTGCCCCTGTCGGAGCGGTCCGCGCGCTCGTCGTGGACGACGACCGGGCCCTGCGCCGGACGCTGTGCCGCGCCATCGCCCCTCTGGGGATCTCGGCGATCGAGGCGTCCGACGGCCGGGAGGCGCTTCTCGCCATCGAGGAGTTCGGCGAGTTCCCGCTCGTCATCAGCGACCTGCGGATGCCCGTGATGGACGGCTTGGCGCTATTGCGCGAGGTGCTGCGGCGCTTTCCGGACACCGCCGTCATCATGCTCACGGGCGTCGCCGAAGTGGGGACGGCCGTCGAGGCCCTGCAGGCGGGCGCCGTCGACTACGTGTCCAAGCCCGTCGTCGTAGGCGAGTTCCGCGCCCGCGTGGCCAAGGCGCTCGAGAAGCGCCGGCTGGTCCTCGAGAACCGCTACCTCCAGGAGTCCTACCAGGGCCGCCTGGAAGCGATGGTGCGGGAGCTCGATCACAAGAACAAGGAGCAGTTCCTCGGCCAGATCCAGATGGCCGTGCGGATGCTGGAGAAGAAGGACTACTACACGCGCGGCCACTCGCGCCGCGTCAGCCAGTACGCCGTCCGGATGAGCGTGGTGCTCGGCTTCACGGGCGGGGCGCTCGACCAGATCCGCCTGGGCGGCGAGCTGCACGACATCGGGAAGATCGGGACGCGGGACGCGCTGCTGAACAAGCCCGGGCCGCTGACCACGGAGGAATTCGAGCACGTCCGCCAGCACGTGATCGAGGGCGAGGAGATGCTCGAGCCCCTCCGCCGCGACTGGCCGGTGGTGCTCGAGATCGTCCGTTTCCACCACGAGCGCATGGACGGGCTCGGGTTTCCCGACGGGCTGCGCGGCGAGGCGATCCCGATGCCCGCGCGCATCGTCTGCGTGGCCGACGCCTTCGACGCCATGACCACCACGCGGGCCTACGGCGTCCGCAAGCACGCGCTCCTGGCCCTCGAGGAGCTGAAGCGCCACGCGGGCAGCCAGTTCGACCCGAACGTCGTCGCGGCGTTCGAGCAGGCGTTCCCGGACGTGACCCGAATTCCGTTCCTGCCGCAGAACGCCGACGCGGGCGAGCGCGGCGCAGTGCCGGCCGCCTCGTAGGCCGGGCCCGCCGTCTCAGGCACGCGCCGGCCGGAGCGTCAGATGGAGCAGGTCATGTCCTGCCCGCAGCACATCGGCGACTTCACCTTGCCGTGCCCGCCCGGGCACTGGGAGACGTGGACCGACGAGCCATCGGCCTTCGTGATCGTCGAGTGCACCAGCTCCTGTCCGCACTGCCCGCACGTCATCGACCCGATGCTCATCCCGCACTTCTCGCACTTGTAACCGGCCATGTCCACTCTCCGTGCCCGGCAGTCGAGAACCGCCGCCGGCGGTCCGACCGGGCATCGACAGGATATCAGCGGCCGGCGCCCTGGCGCGACGCCGCGGGCTATTTGACCGGCGGCGCGCTGATTCGCGGCGCGCCCGCCAGCATCTGATTCAGCTTCCCGACCTGGTCCGTCAGGATGCGGTTGAGCGAGGCGACGACGCCGTCGGTCTCCTGGACGAGCTCCTTCGTGCGCAGCGCCTGGCCGTCGGTGGGCCGGAACGGCGGCCGCGAGACCATGCCGTACACCGACTGCACCTCCTCGCGCAGGCGCGGATACTGCCGATAGCCGAGGTTGGCCACCGGACGCACCATCTGCTCGTCCCGCAGCGCCGTCAGGAGCCCGATGGTGGTGCTCGCCAGCTCGTACGCCCCGCGGGCGTTCGGCAGGCCGGCGTCCGGGCCGCCCGCCTTGACCCGATCGGCCAGCTCGGTGAGCTGCTGGATGACGTCGTTGGTGCGGTCGATGGTGGCGGTGACGCGCTCGGCGAGGGCGCGAAGGGTCATGGCCGTGTCGAGCTGTGACGTGAGGTCGGCCGCCGGGACCTCGGTGCGCGGGTCCATCTCGACGCGCACCGTCTTCTTCAAGGTACGGCCCCCGGCCTGGAGGGTGACGGTGTAGTCGCCCGGCAGCACCCAGGGACCGGCCGCGCCGAAGCGCCGGAACGCGTTGTCCTCCTCCTCGTCGGCGCCGCGGCGCTGCTGGGCCGCGCCCGGCCGCGGTCCGTCGTAGCGGAGGTCCCAGGTGACGCGGCTGACGCCGGCGTCCGCCGGCGGGTTGCGCAGCGTGCGGACCGTCCTGCCGGCGGCGTCGGTGATGACGATCGACAGGTCCGGCGTCCTGTCCGCCTTGAGGTAGTAGTCGATCACGGCGCCCTGCGGCGGGTTGTCCGCCCGGTACAGCTTCTGACCCAGGTTGCCGTCCCGGCCCCAGATGGTCCATCGGACGGCGGGGGCGACGTCGAACAGGAACACGTCCGTCTTGAGGGCGTCCGCGATCTGCTGCACCGCGGCGGCCCGATCGAGGATGTAGAGGCCGCGCCCGTGCGTGGCCACGATGATGTCGTTGTCGCGCGGGTGGATCTTGATGTCGCGCACGGGTGCCGGCGGCATGTTGTTGCGCAGCGACGTCCACCGGGCGCCGCCGTCGAACGACACCCAGAGCCCCAGCTCCGTCCCCGCGTAGAGGACGTTCCTGTTCTTCGGGTCCTCGCGGATGACGTGCGACCAGCCGGCGGTCGTGGACGTCCCCACCGTGAAGGACGTCCACGTCCGGCCGAAGTCCGTCGTCTTGAAGAAATACGGGGCGTAGTCGTCGTCCCGGTGGTGATCGACGGCCACGTACGCGGTGCCCGCGTCGGCGTGCGACGCCTCGATGTTGGGAATCCACGCGTTTGGCGCCAGGCCCTTGATGTTGCCGACGACGTTCGCCCACGTCTTCCCGCCGTCCCTGGTCACCTGCACGTTCCCGTCGTCGGTGCCCACCCAGATGACGTCCGGGTCGACCGGCGACGGCGCGATGGCGATGATGGTGCAGTAGAACTCGGCCGCGGTGTTGTCCACCACGATCGGTTCTCCCGAGGAGACCTGCTTCCGCTTGTCGTTGGTCGTGAGGTCGGGGCTGATGACGTCCCACGACTGGCCGGCGTTGGTGGTCCTGAACAGGACGTTGCCGCCGAAGTACACGGTGTTCGGGTCCTGGGGCGACAGTTCGATCGGCGAGTCCCAGTTGAAGCGGTACTTGTGGTGCTCCATCGCGTCGCCCACCGACCCCACCCGGTTGGGATACGGCGAGATCGTGCGCTGCGCTCCCGAGCGCGTGTCGATGACGCTGATGACCCCGCCCTGCAGGTCCGTGTAGACCCGCCACGGGTGCGACAGGTCCGGCACGGCGAAGAAGCCGTCTCCGCCGCCCACCGTGTACCAGTCCGTCTTCCGGATGCCCTCGGCCGCGAGCGAGTTGCTCGGACCGCACCACGTGCCGTTGTCCTGCAGGCCGCCGCAGACCATGTACGGCCGCTGCAGGTCGTAGTGCACGTGGTAGAACTGCGTGAACGCCACGGTGTTGATCACCTCGAAGGTGGCGCCGCGGTCGTAGGAGATCTGGAATCCGCCGTCGCTGCCGCTCAGCACGCGCTTCGGGTTCAGCGGGTCGATCCACAGGGCCTGGTGGTCGCCGTGCACGTCGCGGCCGATCGTCCGGAACGTGCGGCCGCCGTCCTCGGTGAGGTACAGCGCGCCGGACAGCGCGTAGACACGGTTGGGATCCTGCGGATCGACGCGGATGTCCGCGTAGTAGAAGGGCCGGAAGTTGATGTTGGGGTCCTTGCTGGCCAGCCGCCACGCGGCGCCGGAGTCGTCGGTGCGCCACAGCTCGCCGCCGTAGTCGAGCGTCTCGCTCACCATGTAGACGGTGCTCGGACTGCTGCGCGAGATCGAGACGCCGATCCGGTCGAGCATGGCGGGAAGCCCCCTGGTCATCTTCGTCCACGTCGTGCCCCCGTCCATGGACTTGTAGAGCGCCGTCTCGCCGCCGCCGCTGCGCAGGTGCCACGGCTGCCGGTAGAACGTGTACATGCCGGCGTAGATCTCGTTCGAGTTCTCGGGGTTGACGTCGATGTCCGAGCAGCCGGTGCTCTGATCCTTGTAGAGCACCTTCTGCCAGGTCCGGCCCCCGTCGCCCGTCCTGAAGACGCCCCGCGCCTCGCTCTGGCCCCACTCGCGCCCCATCGCGCAGACGTACGCGATATCGGGGTTGCGCCCGTCGATGCGGATCCGGGCGATGCGGTCGGTGTCTCGGAGGCCCAGGTGGGACCACGTCTCGCCGCCGTCGTTGGACCGGTAGACGCCGTCGCCGAAGGAGGCGTTGTTCCGCGGGTTGCCCTCCCCGGTGCCGACGTAGAGGACGTTCGGGTTGGAGGGCGCGACCTCGATCGCCCCGATGGACAGCACGGCCTGGTGGTCGAAGATCGGCCGCCAGGTGACGCCGGCGTTGGTCGTCTTGAAGATGCCGCCGTTGGCGCCGGCCACGTACATGACGCCGGGATCGCCCGGCACCCCGACGAAGACCGACACGCGCCCCGCCTGGTTGGCCGGTCCGATCTCGCGCCACCGGAGGCGGGCCAGCGCGTCCATCTCCGGCGATGGCGGAGTCGCCTGCCGGGCCGTGAGGGGCCCGCTCGAGTCCGACAACGCCAGGACACAGGCCGCGAACAGGGCCAGAAGCGGAACCCGAGGGGTGCGTCGTGTCATGAGAGCCTCCTTCGACGCCGGGCGGCGACACCCGGGGACCGGCGCACGCGCCGAACGGTCGTGCCGGAGCAATTCGATTGCCAGTGAAGATCGTGCGGCGCGGCCCATGGCCGTGGACCGCGGGCCGGCGCCGGGTGCCGTGTGCGGAAGAGTCCGCGCACCGGCGCGGATCCGGCCGGCTCAGCCGCGGCGCCGCCGGGCCTGTGGCACACTAGCCGTCATGCGCACCAGAGCCCTTGCCATCGCCCTGGCCGCCGTCGCGTCCGTCGGATTCGGTCTCGCCGTGCAGGCGAGGCAGGCCGCGACAAAGGTGGTCGTCTACAAATCACCCACTTGAGGCTGCTGCGGCGCCTGGGTGCAACATCTCCGGGCGGCAGGCTTCCAGGTGGAAGCCCACGACGTGAGCGATCAGCGGCTCGACCAGGTCGCGGCCGAGTCAGGCGTCACCGACGATCTGCGGTCGTGCCACACGGCCAAGGTCGAGGGATACACGGTGGAAGGCCACGTGCCCGCCGCCGACATCCAGAAGATGCTGAAGGAACGGCCGAAGATCACGGGCATCGCCGTGCCCGGGATGCCGATGGGCTCGCCGGGCATGGAGCAGGGCGGCCAAAAGGACCCGTACAACACGGTGGCCTTCACCAAGGGCGGCGCGAAGACGGTCTTCGTCAAGCACTGAAGGCGCCGCCGCCCGGCGGCGAACGGCGTTCAGCGCGCGGGTGACGCCTTCCTGGCCCACGCGGCGTACACCGGCAGCCCCAGCAGGACGATCGCGAAGCCCGGCCACGTGGTGGCCGGGCGATACGCGACGAGCACCAGCAGGATGGCGGCCGCCCCGGCGATGTACAGGGCCGGCACCAGCGGATACCCGAACGCCTTGTAGGGCCGGGGCGCGTCCGGCCGCGACCGCCGCAGCCGGAACACGGCCGCAATCGTCAGGATGTAGAAGAGCAGCGCCGCCGACACGATGTAGTCGAGGAGGTTGCTGTACACGTTCCCGTACGCGCCCGTTCCCGCGTCGAAGGTGCGCGGCAGCACCAGGAACGCCGCCCACACGCCCTGCAGCACGAGGCCCCACGCCGGCACCTTCGCGGCGTTGAGTCGGCCGGCCCCCGCGAAGAACAGCCCGTCGCGCGCCATCGCGTAGTAGGCCCGCGCCCCCGAGAGCAGCAGGCCGTTGGCGCAGCCGAAGGTCGAAATCATGATGCCCACGGCCATGATCGTCGCGCCGGCGCCCTGGAAGATCCGGTCGAGGGTGGCCGTCGCCACGCGGTCGCCGGGCACGTGCTGCATCGTGTCGAGGGGCAGCGTCACCAGGTAGGCGACGTTGGCCAGCACGTAGAGGCCGATCACGATCACGGTGCCGAAGGCCAGCGACAGCGGGACGTTGCGCTGCGGCTCCTTCACCTCGCCCGCCGTGAACGTGATGTTGTTCCACGCGTCGGCCGAGAAGAGCGAGCCGGTCTGCGACACGGCGAGGGCCACGAACAGCCCGAAGGCGGTCGTGGCGTCCAGGCCCGGCACCACCGGGGTGACGCCCTGCGGCGTCCACGCGGCGCCGAAGTTCCCGGACACGGCCTCGGTGTTCCAGCCGGCCAGGATCCCGACGGCGGCCAGACCGATGAGCGCGCCGGTCTTCGTCGTGGTGAAGAGGTTCTGGATGATCTTTCCGTACTGCAGGCCGCGGGTGTTGGTCCACGTCAGCAAGGCGATGAGCAGCAGCGCCACGCCCTGCGTGGTGGACAGCGAGAGCGCGTAGCCGGTCGTCAGGTGCACGGGCGGCACGAGATACCGGTCGTCGGCGATCGCGGGCCAGAGCGCGCCGAGGTAGCGGGCGAAGCCGACGGCCACGGCGGCCGCGGTGCCCGTCTGAATCACCAGGAACAGCGTCCAGCCGTACAGGAAGCCGCAGAGCGGGTTGTAAGCCTCGCGCAGGTACACGTACTGACCGCCGGCCCGGGGCATCATCGTCGCCAGTTCGCCATACGACAGCGCGCCGACGATGGTCAGGAAGCCCGTGAGCACCCACGCCGCGAGCAGCCAGCCGGGGCTGCCGAGCAGCCGCGCCATGTCGGCCGACACGATGAAGATGCCCGAGCCGATCATCGAGCCGACCACGATCATGGTCGAGTCGTAGAGGCCCAGGCCCCGCGTGAACTCGGTGTCGAGCGTGGAGACGTCGGTCGTGGCGGCGACCCTGCCCGGGCCGCTCACGCGCGTCCCCGCGCGTGCCACGCCGTGAGGACGGCCGCTTCCTGATCGGCCGTGGCGCCCGCCCTCAGTTTTTGGCGATCCGTGGGACGCCCGTGATGGAAGGCGAGCGTGGCCGACGCGGTATCGGCCAGGGCGCGGAACGTGAGGCCCGCCTGGATCTCGCGCGTCAGGTCGAAGCGCGCGAAGCCCTCCCAGCCCGGCGTGGGCGGCCGCCAGACCGGCATCTCCACGTACGGCCGGATCTTGTGCCGCTCCAGGAACTCCCGCGGCACCCACGTCCACGTGAGCGGCGCCGTCGTGACGCCGGCGATGCCGTACAGGAACTCGGCCATCGAGCGCCCGTGCTCTGGCCCGATGGCCATGAACGTGCCGTAGGTGCGCTGCTCGCAGAGGCGCACGGCCCATTCGCAGAGGTCGCGCACGTCGATGATCTGGACGCGGTCGCCCTCCGGGTCCCCGGGCGCCAGGATCTCGCCGCCGCGCTCGATGCGGACCGGCCAGTAGGTGAAGCGGTCCGTGTCGTCGCCCGGGCCCACGATGAGGCCCGGCCGCACGATCGTGGTGCGCGGGCCGAAGGCCGACGTGGCCTCGGCTTCGGCCAGGGCCTTGGCGAGGCCGTACGGATAGGGCTGCCCGCGCGTCCAGTTCGGCGTGTTCTCGAGCGTGAGGAGCGGCGCGCCCACCGTGCCCGGGACCGCGCTGAGGTCCGCGAACACCGACCGCGTCGAGATGAAGAGATACTGGTCGGCGGCGTCCTTCAGCAGGCCCGCCGACTGGCGCACCCAGTCCGGCGCGTCGGCCCGCGAGGCCGAGTTGTCGATGACGGCGTCCCACCGCCGGCCCTTCAGCGCGTCCAGCTGGTTGGCCGCGCGGTCGCCCGTCAGTTCCTCCACGCCCTCGAACATCCCGGGCGCGCTGCGTCCGCGGTTGAAGATCGTCACCTCGTGGCCGCGCTGCACGGCGTAGCGGACCTGCCAGGGGCCGATGAAGCCGGTCCCGCCCAGGATCAGGAGCTTCAGTCGGCGCGGCGCCGCCGCTCCGGGCTGGCGCGCGGTCGCCGCCGCGGCTTTCGACCCGGCGGCCAGGGCGCTGCCGGCGACGGCAGCGGTCTGCAGGAACTCGCGGCGTGACGGCATCGGGCGTCCTCCGGCGCGTAGTCTACCGCCAGGACCGCCGCCGGCCGGCGGAATCCTCCGGTCAGGTGCGCCCGCGCGCCAGCGAACGCACGAGCGCCATCAGGGCCAGGACGAGGCCGAAGGTGCAGACGATGGCCGCCCCCGTGGGGAAGTCGAACTGGACCGAGAAGTACATCCCCAGCATCGACACCAGCACGCCCATCGCCCAGCCGATCGCCAGCCGGACGCCGACCCGCTCCGAGAAGAGCATGCCGCCCACCGACGGCACGATGAGATAGCAGAACACCAGGAGCACGCCGGCGATCGCGACCGAGCGGGTCACCACGAGGCCGAAGGACGCGTAGAAGAGGAAGTCCCACGCGCGCACGGGCACGCCGCGCGCCGCTTCGCCCACCGCGTCCATCGAGATGGCGAGGAACTTCCGGCGGAACGCGTAGTGCAGCACCCCGATGGCGGCGTAGATGGCGGCCGTCAGCCACACCTCGGGCCACTGCACCGACAGGATGTTCCCCACCAGCATGCTCTGCAGGTGCTCGGCTTCGCCCGTGGACTTGCTGAGCGTGAGGATCACGGCCGCCGAGGCCACGGCATAGGAGATGCCGATGATGGCCTCCTGCGGGATCCGGGCCTCGTGGCCCTTGACCATCGCGAAGATGAAGGCGCCGATCAGGGTGAAGGCCAGGCTCATCCAGTAGACGGCGGGATCGTGCGCGTCGTACCCCTGGAAGACGGCGATGGCCGCGCCGAGCGACGCGATCTGCGCCAGCGAGAGGTCCACGAAGATGACCCCGCGCTCGACGACGTGCAGCCCGAGATAGGCGTGGATGCCCGCGATGATGAGGCTCGCCGCGATGGCGGGCGCCAGGAACTGGAGGATCGAGAGGTCCATGGCGCTACTTGCCCGTGACCTGCTTCAGCGCGGCCGCCAGCGTGCTGACGTCGTACTCGAACAGCTGCACGTAGTCGCTGGCCGCCTTCACCCCGCCCACCGAGGGCGCGAGCGTGATCACCTTCCCGCCCACCTGGTTGGCGATCGCCTGCGGGGTCTTCGGGTCGAAGTACGGCTCGACGACGATCAGCTTGACGCCCTGCGCCTTCATGTCCTCGACGAGCTCGAGCGTGTGCGACGGGCTGGGCGGGATGCCCGGCTTCGGCTCGACGTAGCCCATGACGTCGAGGCCGAAGCGCTCCATGAAGTTCGGCCAGGAGCGGTGGTAGGTCACGATCTTGGTGCCCTTGTACGGCGCCAGCGTGGCGTCCCAGCGCTTCTCGGCCTCGGCGAGCCGGCCGTCGAAGTCCTTGTAGCGCTCGGCGAAGTAGGCCGTATCGGCGCCGCGCAGCGCCGAGAGGCGGTCGCGGATGGCCGCGGCCAACCGGCGGCCGGTGCCGGGCGCCAACCCGTAGTGGGGGTTGGCCAGCGGGTGGTAGTCGCCCATGGCCCGCGTGATCTGGCCGGCCGGGATGTCGAGGATCCGCACCGTCAGCGACGCATCCAGGTAGCCGTTCGCCCCCGGCTGCACCTTCGAGTTGCGGCTGCTGTTCAGGAGCGGCGGCAGCCAGCCGATCTCGAGCTCACGGCCGACGACGACGAGCAGGTCGGCCCGGCTCATCGCCAGGATGAAGCTCGGCTTGGGATCCACGAAGTGGGGATCCTGGTAGCCCTTGGCCAGGCCCGTGACCGTCACCTTGTCCCCGCCGATCGCGGAGACGAGCGAGGCCAGGTCCTCGGTGGTGGTGACGACGTTCAGCTTGCCCTGCGCGCCCGCCAGGGGCGGGGCGGCCAGGAGCATCGCCGCCAGAAGTCCCGTCAATCGCATCGTCATGTCACACCTCAGAACGCATGGGCGCCGTGCGCCCCGATCGAGAACTGGGCCTGGAACAGCAGCTCGTTGCCGTTCCCGGCATCGCCGAAATGGATGCGGCGGTACTGGCCGCGCACCTGCGAGAACTCGCTCGGCCGGTAGGTGAGCAGCACCGACCCGCCGCGGTCCACCACGTCGCCCGCGTCGGCCCGCCCCGAGCGGTCGAAGCGCGCGCCCGCGAACCATCGCCGCGCGAGCTGATAGTCGCCGGAAACGTAGAAGCCCATGGCGTGCTGCGCCCCGCCGAACTGCTCGCGCCGGCTCCACACGACCTCGCTGCGCCCGATGAACTGGCGGTAGATGGCCCGCTGCAGCGGCCGCCAGCGCAGCGTGACGTCGGTGCCGTAGAGGCGGGTCGTGAACCGGCCGAGATCGCTGCCGTCCACCAGGCCGGCCCCGTTGTGCCCGCGGCTGACCGAGGCCCCGAGGTCGATGTTGGTCGACTCGCTGAGGTCGTGGTACGCGCGGAGGTGTCCGAGGTAGCTCAGGTCGCTGCGCTCGGCCGTCTGGAACACGCCGTCGCCGGCCTCGCCGCGGAAGACCTGACCGGTCGCTTCCAGGAAGAGCGTCCCGGCCGGGATGAGGCGTGCCATCGAGACACCGGCATCCGACAGCCCTTCCTCGCCGCCCAGCAGGTTCGTCGTGACGAGCGGCCGGTCGACCCAGGGCAGCGCGTGCGAGTGCATGCCGTCCACCTTGCCGAACGCCGTGCGCATCTTGCCGGCCTTGACCAGCAGCTTCCCCGGCAGCTCGGTGAAGGTGATGAAGCCCTCCTCGAGGTCGACGCCCTGGTGCCCGAACGACAGGAAGAAGTCGCCGCGCGCGTACGGATCGATGACCGCCTGCAGGGAGACCTCGGATTCGGCCATCTCGAGCGCGGGCGCGGGATCGACGGGATTGCGGCCGGCGGCGCCGAGGAAGCTGCCGATCACGGCCACGTCCGGGTTGAAGACCTTGCCGGTCGTGAGGCCGGCGCCCGCCGGCGGGGCCACGGGCACCGCGGCCGCGGCCGCCTCGGCGGCGGCCTGCGAGGCCTTCAGCGCGGCCACCTCCGCCTGCAGGGCGGCCAGCTTGTCGGCGAAGTCCTTCTGGAGATCCTCGATCTGCCGCTGCAGCGCCTGAACCCTATCGGCCTCCTGCGCCCAGGCAGGGGCCGGCGTCCACGACAACGCGGCAACGACGGCCGCACAGGCCACTCGACGTGCGTACATGACCACACCCTCCCTTGCGGGCCAGGCGGCCCGCATCCCCGTTCACCTGCGACGGTCAGGCGGCGGGAGGTGCGCGTACTTGCGAGGCGAGTGTGACGAGTCGATCGCGGACGCTGACCGCCATCGGCGGCGCGACGCGAACGTGGGCGACGGGCGGCGCGTGGCGGGCGATGTCCTGCGACGCCCGCGCGGACTGCAGCGCGTGGCAGACGACGCAGTGCTCGGCCTTATGGACGGGGCCGTCGGCAGGAACGATCGCGAGCCCGTAGCCGCCGCCCCCGAGGATTCCGTCGCACGTCGGATCGTCGGACCGGTCGTGGAATGCCGCCGAGGCATTCACCGCCAGGAGCGACACCAGCACCAGCTGGACCACCGCCGCGCGGAACCCGGGGCCCCGGAGGGCGCCTGCCATGGTCCCAGGATATACGGGGTTGACCGCCTTCGCGCGCGCTGACTGCGCAAGATCGCGGCGGGCCCCGCCGGAGCGCGTGGGGTGCGGTAGTGTAGTCGTGGAGGGTCCATGTCCCCGCGCGCCGTCTCCGCCATCGCCGTGGTCGCCGCGCTGACCGCCACCACCGCGCCCGCCCAGTCGCTCGGCGACGTCGCGGCTCGGGAAGCGGCCCGGCGCCGCGCCATCGCGGCGCCTGCCCGGGTGTTGACCAACGAAGACGTCAAGGAGACGTGGCGGCCGATGACCGGGTCCGCCCCGGCGCCTCCCGCCGCGGCGGCCGGCGAGGCGTCAGAGCGGCCGCGGCAGGCGCTCGCCCCGGCGAGGTTCGTCGACGGCGGCCTGCCGATGATTCCACCCCAGGCCGTCGCCGGCGGCGAGGTGCTCCTGGAAGTGAACGTGACACCCGAAGGCCGGGTGAGCGGCGTGACCGCGATCCGGCAGACGCCCCCCTTCACCGCGGCGTTGATGATGGCCGTGCGCGGCTGGACCTTCGAGCCGGCCCAGGACGTCGCGGTGCCCCCGGCCGGCGCGCCGGTCGATCTCACGACCCGCCGGCCCACGGCGTCGACGGTGCTCGTAATGGGCCTGTTCCGCCCCCCGTCGCTCTACACCGGCACGCTGGGGCAGCCGCCGGAGACGGTCGCCAGGTCGTCCGACGCCGCGCCGGCCCCGACCGGCCAGGCCGTGATGCCGCTCTATCCGCCCAACGCGATGTTCGACGGCGTGACGATGGCCGAGCTGTCGCTGTCGGCAACCGGGGCGATCGACGCGATGAAGATCGTGCGGTCGGCCCCCGGGTTCGATCAGCCGACGCTGGACGCCGTCAAGACGCTGGGCTTCCGCCCGCCCCTCGTGCACGGGCGGCCGGCGCGGGCGTACGCCTACGTCGTCGCGGCGTTCCGCCAGCCCCGCACGCCGTGACCGCGGGCCCGGCGGTCGGCCGGGCCGACGCCGCCTAGGGCTGCAGGGGCTTTCGCGGGAGCTTGTCGGGCCAGTTGGCGGCCTGCCACGCGAACACCGCGGCCACCACGCCCTGCTGCTCGGCGTCGGCGCGCTGCACGCGGTCGAACGTGTCCATGTTCGAGTGGTGCGACCGCGAGTTGTACTCGAGCCGCTCCTGGATGAACTGGAAGCCCGGCAGCCCGACCTGGTCGAACGACGCATGGTCGGTGGCGCCGACGCTCCGCGGGCTCGCCATCTTCCAGCCGAGATCCTTCAGCGGCTCTCCCCAGCGCTCGAAGATGGGCAGCGCGCCCTTGTTGCCCTGGCCCCAGATGCCGCGGATCCGCCCCGTGCCGTTGTCGAGGTTGAAATACGCGGCGACGTTGGCGTGCTCGGCCGTCGGCCGCTTCGCCGCCGCGTTCCAGAAGTGCCGGGCGACGTAGGCGCGCGACCCGAGCAGCCCCTGTTCCTCACCGCCCCACAGCACGACCCGGATCGTGCGCCGCGGCCGGAGCTTCAGCGCCTGGATCGCGCGCACGGCCTCCATCATCGCGGCCGTGCCCGTCGCGTTGTCCGTGGCGCCGATGGCGTAGGGCACGCTGTCCATGTGCGCGCCGAGGATCACGACTTCCTGCGCCAGGTCGGTGCCCGGAATCTCCCCCACCGTGTTGATCCCGTTGCCGTCGGCGCCCTCGGGATGGAAGGCCGTCCGGATCTCGATCTGCAGCCGTACCGGCATGTCGTGCTCGAGCAGCCGGACGATGCGGTTGTAGTGCTCGACCGCGAGCGTCGCGGACGGCACCTGCGCCGGCGCGCCGGGATCGCGCGAGCCGCCGCCGGTCGGGAAGATCGTGCCGCCGTCGGGCCGCTGCTGTTCCCAGGTGAGGTCGCTGCCGCCGGCGGCCGTGTCCTGGTCGCCGCCGCGTTCGAGCAGCACGCTCACGCCTTCCTCCACGAGGAAGCGCTGGATCGCGGCCGCCAGGCGCTGGCGCTCGCGGATCGCCTCGGCCCGTCCGGCCGCCGGCGCCGTCTCGGTGGCCTCGACCGGCGTCGCCGCCTCGGTCCACCAGGGCCCGTCGTCCATGCGCAGGATGATCGGCCCTTCCAGCATGCGCACGGCGCGCACGGGCTGCATCACGACGATCTTTCCGCGCAGCTTTCCCCGGTAGGCGGCGAGGTCCGCCTCGCGCTCGACGCGCACGTGGACGACGTCGCTCGTCACGACGCCCGGCGTCGAGGGCGAGTACGCGCGCGGCAGCCCGATGAGGACGGACGGCTGCGGCGCAATCATCGTCGCGCTGAAGTGCTCGATGGTCCAGCCCTGCCCGAACGGCCAGCGCTCCTGGTGCACGTTGGCGAGGCCCCAGGCCTGGAACTGCTGCATGACCCACTCGCTCGCCTTCGCGAACGCGGGGGTGCCGGTCACGCGCGGGCCGAGCGCCTCGGACAGCCACCACACGTGCTCGTAGACCTTCGAGCGCGTGCTCGCCTCCTCGCGCACCCGCGCGATGGTGGCCGGGTCGAGCCCGGGCGACTGGGCGCCGAGGGGCAGGCCCAGGGCCGTGAGGAGGAGCAGGAGCGGCAGGAACCGGCGCATGGGACGGGCCTCGTGAGATCGGATGGTCGCGCGGCGCGGGCGGACGCGGCGGTGCCCGGCCGCCGCCATCCTACCGCGAACGCCCGCTGCCGGCCCTGCCGCGGGGCGCCGCGCCGCGTCGCCGCCCGGGCGCCCCGCCGGACGTGTCCTCGCGGCCGATCATCACCTCGGTGGACTTGACGATGGCCAGCGCCTCGTCGCCGCGCTTCAGGCCCAGCTCGACCAGCGCGTCGCGCGTGATCACGGCCGTCAGCCGCTGGTCGCCGATGCGCAGCCGGACCTGCGCGAGCAGGCCGTCGTGCCGCACCTCGTCCACGATGCCCCGGAGCTGGTTGCGCCCGCTGAGGGCCACGAGCACGCCGCGCGGCGCCGTCCGGACCGGTCCCGCCGCGGCCGGCGGCGCCGGCCCCTGCGCGAGCAGGCGATCGACCTCGGCCAGCGGGATGCGGTGATGGCCGCCGCTCGTGCGGATCGTGCGCACGCTGCCGCGGTAGATCCACTGCTTGAAGGCCGAGTAGCTGACGCCGAGCCGGCGCGCCGCCTCGCGCACGCCCAGGAGGGCGGCGCCCGGCTGGACGCCAGCGGCCGCGGGCCTGGGGCCCGTGATCCGACGGGAATCGACACCCATATCGGCCAGAATCATACTATTCTGTCGGGACGATGACGCGACTCCTGGTCGTGCTCGCCGCCGCCGCCGCGCTGGCGCCCGATCCGGCCCCCAGGCCGCCGCTCCTCGTGTCGGTCGCCTCGAGCCTGGGCGACGTCATGAGCGACATCGCCCGGCGCTACGAGGAGCGCGGCGGACCGCAGGTGCGGCTGAACACGGCCGGCTCCAACTTCCTCGCCCGCCAGATCATCGAAGGGGCGCGCGTGGATGTCTTCGTCAGCGCCGACGACACGCAGATGGACCTGGTGGAGCGGGCGGGCCACGTCGTGGCCGGATCCCGGATCGACCTGCTGACCAACCGGCTCGTCGTCGTCGGGCCGCCCGGCACCGCCCGCCGTGTCTCCGGTCCCGCCGACCTGGCCGCGCCCGGCCTTCGCCGGCTCGCCCTGGGGAATCCGGAGAGCGTGCCGGCCGGCGTCTACGCCCGCCGGTGGCTCGAGCGGGCCGGCGTCTGGGCGTCGGTGGCGCCGCGCGTCGTGCCGACGGTCACCGTCCGGGCGGCACTCGCCGCGGTCCGGTCGGGCCGCGCCGACGCGGCCGTGGTCTACGACACGGACGCCAGGACCGACGCCGCGGTGCCCGTCCTGTACCGCGTGCCCGAGGACGCCGCGCCGTCCATCCGGTATCCGGCCGCCGTCACCCACGCCCGCCAGGCCGCCGCCGCGGCGAAGTTCCTGGCCTACCTGTCGGGCGACGAGGCCGCCGCGATCTTCACGGCCGCCGGCTTCGGCCTCGTCCGCCGCTGACGGCGCCCGCGTCCGGCATGAACCAGAGCGTCCTCGGCATCGCGTCGTTCACGGTCGCCACCGCGGCCGTCGCCATGCTGCTCGCGCTGCCCGTCGCGCTCGTCGTGGCCCTCGTGCTCGCGCGGACGTCGTTCCGCGGCAAGGCCCTCATCGAGACGCTGGTGTCGCTGCCGCTCGTCCTGCCGCCCGTGGCCGTGGGCCTGCTCCTGCTGCAGGCGCTGGGACGGACGCGGCCGCTGGGCCGCCTCCTGGACGGGATCGGCCTCGAGGTGGTGTTCACGTGGAAGGCCGTGGTGGCGGCCATGGCCGTGATGAGCCTGCCGCTGATGGTCATGACCATCCGGGCCGGCATCGAGCAGGTGGACCGCCGCTTCGAGACGATGGCCGCGTCGCTGGGGGCGGGCCCCCTCCGGGTGGTCGCCACCATCACGCTGCCGCTCGCCAGGCGGAGCGTGCTTGCGGGTGCGCTCCTGGGATTCGCCCGCGCCCTCGGCGAGTTCGGCGCGACCATCGTCGTCGCCGGCGGCATTCCGGGCGAGACCCAGACCCTCGCCGTCGCCATCTTCAACCTCACCGAGGCCGGCCGCGAGGCGGATGCCAACGTGCTGATGCTGGTGTCGGTGGCCCTCGCCTTCGCCGTGCTCGCCGTGGCCAATGCCGCGGTGCCCCGGGGGCGCCGGTGATCGCGCTCGAGATCGACGTCCGGGTCGCCCAGGACGAGTTCGCCCTCGAAGTGCGCGACCGCGCCGAGGTGCAGGTGCTCGGGCTCGTGGGACCGTCGGGCGCGGGGAAGACGACCCTGCTCGAGACGCTGGCCGGCCTGCGCCGGGCCGAGGGCGTGGTGCGCGTCGGCGGACGGACGCTGCTCGACACCCGCGCCGGCGTGGACCTGATGCCTCGTCGGCGGCGCGTCGGCTACGTTCCGCAGGACGCCCTCCTGTTCCCCCACATGAGCGTCCGCCGCAACCTCGAGTACGGCGCGCACGATCGCGCGCGCGTGGACGCCGTGGCCGAGATGCTGGAGATTGCGCCGCTCCTCGACCGGCCGGTGCCCTCGCTCTCGGGCGGCGAGAAGCAGCGCGTCGCCCTGGGTCGCGCGCTGGCCGCCGCGCCGGACCTGCTGCTGCTCGACGAGCCGCTCGGCGCGCTGGACCCCGCGCGGCGCGACCGGATCCTCCCCTACGTGCTGCGGACCCGTCAGGCGCTTGGCGTGCCCATCGTCTGGGTCACGCACGACCTGGCGGAACTGGCGCACGCGGCCGACCGGGCCGTCGTCCTCGACCACGGCCGCGTCGTGTTCGCCGGGCCCGTGTCCGGCGCGGTGGCCCTGGTCACCCGCGGCCGCTCTGGGTGACCGCGGGACTCACGACGGGCCGTCAGGCCGACTGCGCCACGACGTCCTGGGGACGCCTGGCGCCCGGCGGCGCCAGCGGCAGGCGGACCGTGAAGGTGGCCCCCTGTCCCCGCCCCTGGCTGTGCACGCCCACCGTGCCGCCGTGCAGCTGCACGAGCGCGCGGACGATCGACAGCCCGAGGCCCAGGCCGCCGAACTCCCGCGACACGCTGCCATCGGCCTGCCGGAACGGCTCGAACACGTGGGGCAGGAAGACGGGATCGATGCCGATTCCCGTGTCGCGCACCGCGAGCAGCAGCCAGTCCTCGTCGACGGACGCCTCCACGTCGACGCCGCCGGACGCCGTGAACTTCACCGCGTTGCCGACGAGGTTGTAGGCGATCTGGCGAACGCGGTCGGGGTCGACGACCACGCGCGGCAGGGGCTCGGCCACGCGGCACCGGAGCCACAGGCCCTTCGACTCGGCGGCGAGCCTGAACGTCTCGGTCGCCGCCCGGACGAGCCCGTCGAACTCCACCTCTCGCGGCATGAGCTGGAACTTGCCGGACACGGCCCGCGAGATGTCCACGAGGTCGTTCGTGAGGAGGGCCTGCGCGTTCGCCGCGCGGTGGATGGCTTCGATGGCCTGCCGCTGCCGCTCCGGGCCCAGCCGCCCGGTGCGCAGGAGATCGGTCCAGCCGAGCAGGGCGTTGAGCGGCGTGCGGAGCTCGTGCGACAGCGTGGCCACGAACTCGTCCTTCAGGCGGCTGGCCGACTGCGCCTCGGCGTACAGCCGCGCGTGCTCCACCGCCATCGCGGCCCGGCGTCCGATTTCCTCCGCCAGGGCCAGGTCGCGCGCGTCGAACGCGGGCCGGTCCGGCCCGCGCACCCACGCGAGCACCCCGACGGCGGCGCCGTGCAGCACGAGGGGCACGGCAAGCGCCGAGCCGATGCAGGCCGGCGCGAGGCTGGCGATCTGCGACTCGGTGGCGCCCCACCGGTGGAGCGCGTCCTCGTCGACCCGCGCCTCGAGCACCGGCGCCTTTGCCAGGTCGACGAGCGTGGGGGGCGGCGGCTCGAATCCGCCCCGCCGCCAGAGTCCGGCCGCCTCGAGGGCCGCCTGGATCTCCGGATCGCGGTGCGTGGCGGTGAGGCGCGTGACGCGCCCCGCCGCGTCCGTCACGTCGAGCACGGCCCAGTCGGCCATGTCCGGCACCCCGAGGGCCGCGATGCGGTGCAGTGTCTCGCCGTAGTCGAGCGAGCCGCTCAGCAGCCGCGAGGCCTCGGCGAGGAACCCCTGCTCGACGCCCGCCAGCCGGTGCTCGGTGACGTCGGTGAAGACCCCCAGCGCGCCGCGTACGGCGCCCTGCTCGTCCAGCAGGGGGACGGCATGGCCCTGGAGCAGCACCGGCCGCCCCTCGACGGGCTGCGTGGCGAACTCGGCGTCCACGACGGGGCGCCGCGACCGTGCGGCGGTCTGCAGCGGCAGCTCGCTGGCGCCGATCAGCCGGAGATCGTCGACGGTCGTGAGGACCGTGGGGTGCGCCGGCGAGGCGGCCGCGCCGTCGCCGGACAGTCCCAGCCGGCGGGCGAGGCTCTGGTTCACCGTGATCGTCCGGCACTCCGGATCGTCGGTTCGGGCCAGGCCCACCGGCGACACGTTGAACAGCGCCTCGAGCTCCGCCGCCCGCCGCTCCGCCTCCCGCGCGCTGCGCTCGGCGGCGAGCCGCGCCGAGGCCAGCTCGTCGGCCCGCCGGTTGGCCAGGCGCTCGCGGTCCTCGGCGAGCGCGCGGGCGTCCTTCAGGCTGCCGGCCAGCGCGCTGATCCCGGTGCCGATGACGACGAACAGGCCCAGGCGCACGAGTTCCAGCGACCCCTGCTGGTTCTCGGTGCCCATCAGCACGAGCTCGACGGTCAGCGAGCCGAGGAAGGTGGCGAACACCCCGGGGCCGAGGCCGCCGACGACGGCGGCCACGAAGACCGACGGCGTGAAGAGGAAGAACGGCGCGGGCTCGACGTCGAAGATCCGGCTGAAGGCGGAGAGCCCGATGGTGCCGAGCAGCACCGACAGCGCCGCGAACCCGTAGCGGGCGAGCGCGCTCATGCCTCGCCCACGAACCCCGCAGACGCGCCCACCCACTGCAGGCCCCGGTTGTGCGCCACGCCCATCATCGCGCCGCGGCCCATCCGGATGAGCATCAGGACCGGGCGCAGCCGGTCCGTCCAGACGTACATCACGCGGACCTCGGCCTGGGTCGGACCGTGCGGCGTCTCGATGACGGGCGTGAACGGGACGCGTTCCTGCAGCAGGTAGAGATGGCGCTCGCGGGCCGGAATGGCGGCGAGCTGCTCGTCGGTGGGCCCGAACACGATGCCGCCGCCGGCGAAGGAGAAGAGCGGTTTCAGCACGAGCTGCTCGCGGGGCGCCGGCAGGACGTCCACGTCGGCCAGCCGCCACGTCCGCGGGACCGCCGGGTGGCGCAGCCACGGGATGGACGCCTTGCTGAGCCGGAAGTACCACGCCGGGTGGCCGATCCATTCGACGTCCAGGTCGTCCCGATAGTCGAAGGGGATCGGGTGCGCCGTCCGGTCCAGCTCGTCCGGAATCACGCGGTTGTAGACCCGGCGGATCGGCACCTCGCGCCCGTCGCGGACGCGCCAGAGCGATCGTCCCCGGACGACGACGTCCTTCGGGTCGACGGTCTCGACCCCCCAGAGGCGCTCGGTCAGCACGAAGTCGGGCCGCGTCTTCTGCCGCTCCGGCGCGATCTCCATGAGCACGACGTGGGCCGGATCGTGCGCGCCCACCAGCACGCCGCGCATCAGCGCGAGGTAGCCGTCGTCGTCGAGCCCGTCGAGGTGCGCGGACAGCGACGCCGGGATCCCGTGGGCCTCGCGGTACAGCCCCGCCAGCGTGTGCTGGAAGCCGTAGAGGGAGGGAAAGGCCTGCAGCTCCACCAGCCTCGGCACGGCGCGCCCGCCCGCCTCGCGCACGATCCCGAAGTCCACCTGGACGCACGTCGGACGGGTCTCCTGGCCCGGGCCCGCGTAGCGCGCGGGCACGAGCGCCTCCACCTCGGCGCGGGCGGCGGCGTCGTCGAGGAACGACGTGACCAGGGTCCGGCCGGCATCGGCCATCTCGCCGACGAGGTCGGCCGGCAGGAAGCAGGGCGTCTCGGAGACCGCGAAGGCCGGCGTCACGCCGGTGGCGGCGGCCAGGCGCGCCAGGACCTGCTCGTGCCGCGCCGGGGTCCAGTCACGATTGAATCGCTGGCGCAGCGCGGGAATCATGGCCGGTGTGTCAGGCCGACACGAGGAAGGCGCCGCCTTCCATGAGGGGCGTGTCGTCCACCCAGATGTCGAAGCCCGTGCCGACCACGTCGATGTGGGTGGTGGAGTGCCACTGGGCGCCCGTGTGCGCGCCGTAGGGATTGCCGAACGCGATGTGGATGCCCGGGAACTTCTCGTCCTGCAGGATGTTGCCGATGAGGCGGGTGAGCTCGATGTTGGTGCCGATGGCGAACTCGCCCACGCGATCGGAGTTCTCGTCGGTGTGCGTGTACTGCCAGAACGCGTCCTCGAGCTCCTTGTTCGCGCTCGACGCCGACACGAGCCGGTTCTTCGCGATCTCGAGCCTGAGGGGGGTGTCGGTGAGCATCCCGAACCGGGCGCAGAGGAAATCGCCCACCACGCCGTCCACCACCACCGTGCCATTCACCTCGCCCGGCGTCGTGAAGATCTCGCCGCCCGGCAGGTTGCCCCACTTGTCGGGGCTGATGAGGCCGCTCGTCTTGAGCCAGCGGTAGTCCGGGTTGAGCGTGGTGGTGAAGTCGCTGCCCGCCGGGGTCCGGGCCCGGACCTGGCGCGCGGCGCGCACCATCTCGATGACCTTCTGGCTGAGGCGGTCCACCTTGAGGTAGTCCGCCCGCATGCCCTCGCGCATGATCTGCGGCGTGATGTTGACCATGTGCGCGTGGCGCATCCGGCGGCGGTTCACGATGTCGGTGAGCTGCATGCGCGAGGCGAGCTCGTGCTGCTGCACCTGCACCGCGAAGATCGAGACCTGGCTCAGCTCCATGTCGGCGGCCACCGACGCGGGCAGGCCCGTCAGCGGGCGCGGCGCCTCCTCCTCGAGCACGAAGGCGCGGCAGGGCGCGCCCACGGCGGCCACCTCGGCGGCCAGGCTCGCGGCGATTTCCTCGCAGGCGCGATCCGTCACGAGCGTCACGCGCTCGTGCGGCTGCACGCCCAGGCACACCCGGACGGCGTTACGGGCGCCGGGCGAGAGTTCCGGATCGAACGACGAAGTCAGCACGGCTCGAGGGTCCTCGACGGGCACATTTGACCATACCTCGACCGCACGAATCTCGTGCCGGCCGTACTCGTCAGGCCGCCCGGTGTGCGGCTCAGGCCGAGTCGCGCGCCTCGGCGCCGCAGGTCGAGCGCACGGGGCCCGCGCCGACGTCGGCGACCGTCCGGTCGCGGAATCCGCCGAGGAACCCCAGAAAACGCTGGATGTCGGCGCCGTTCGTCGCGATGCCCACGGAGGCCCGGATGGCGCCGATCTCGACGCCGTACGCGTCCCGGAGGCCGAGGCGCAGTTCGTCGAAGCTCATGCTCTGCGACCGGTTGAAGAACGCCCCGATCTGCGCGGCGCTCAGCCCGTAGGTGGCCTCGTTGGCCCCGGGGTTGCAGAAGCAGCCGGTGCGCAGGGAGATGCGCTGGCCGATGGCCAGTTCCTCGACGCGCCGGATGTCGTAGGGGTGCCCATCGGGCGCCAGCACGTTGAACGCCACCGTGCCGCCCCGGGCGTCCGCGGTGTCGGGGCCGTGCAGCCTCACCATTGGCGCCCCGCCCGCGTGCTGGAGGGCGCGCATCCCGTCGAGCATCCGTCCGGTCAGCGCGGTCACGTGGTCGTGCACGGCATCGATGCCGACGCCGGCCAGGTAGCGCAGCCCGATCTCGACCGCCGGGATGTTCAGGTAGTCGACGGTGCCGTCCTCGAAGGCGGCCTCGTCGGCCGCCCGGTAGAAGCCCTCGCCCTGCACGCTGGCAATCCGGATGGTGCCACCCGCGAACCACGGCCGGCGCATCCGCGCGGCCATGTCGCGGCGCATGAGGAGCGCGCCGAGGCCGGTGGGGTACCCGAACATCTTGTAGAACGACAGCACCACCATGTCGGGCTTCCAGCGCCCGAGATCGAGGCGATTGGTCGGCACGAACGCCGCCGCATCCAGCAGCACGTCCCAGCCGGCGGCGTGGGCCTCGTCGATGAGCTCCAGGGGGTGCTGGACGCCGGAGTAGTTCGACTGCGCCGGGTATGCGAAGAGATTCGCCACGCCGGCCGCCGGCGCCGCCAGCGCCCGGGCCACGGCGCCACGATCCAGCCGCAAGTCCGTGCGGGTCAGGGGCAGATACGTCGTGGCCGCGCCGGCCCGGCGGGCGAACTCGCGGATGCCGTTCACCGAGTTGTGGTTGTCGAACGTCAGGAGGTACCGGCTGCCGCTGTCGAACGGATAGGCCTCGCCCACCTGGCGCAGGGCGCCGCTCGCGTTCGAGGTGAAGATCACCAGGTATTCGTCGGCCGGCGCGCGGAAGTACTCGAGCACGTAGGCGCGCGCCCGCGCCACGCGGTCCGTCGTGGCCTGTGAGGTCGGGTTGTTCGAATGCGGGTTGCCGAAGACCTCCGTCTCCAGCTCGGCATGGTGCTGCCGGAGCTGCGAGGCGGCGTGGAGGCCCCCGCCCGTGTAGTCCAGGTACACGTGCCCGGCGATGTCGAGACGCGCGTACTCGGTGGCGCGCAGCGCGTCGAAGGTGCGTTCGGGTTCCCACGCGAGGGCGTGGCCGCCTGGTGACCCTGGCGTCGTGCGATTCATGCCCGATTATCGCCCGCCTCGGCCCGCGCCGGGCGGCCGGGGCCGCCGCACGCGCGCCGGCGCATGCACCGATTCACGGAAGTGCCGGGTTTTGGAGTATGGTTTCCGGGCAAAAACGCTTCGGGAATCAGACGCTCAGGGGGTCCGATGCAAGTGATTCCGGTGTCTGCCGTGCATCGCGGATTCGGGACGACGGCTCGACGGGATGCGTGGTGGGCGACGCCGCTCGCGGTGTTCGTCGGCTTGTCGGCGTTCGTGGTCTACGCCACGTGGGCGGCGTTCCAGAACGCGCACTACACCTACGGCCCGTACCTGTCGCCCTTCTATTCCCCCGAGCTCTTCGGCGACTCGCCGCACGCCTGGTTCGGTCCGCGCCCCGCCGCGTGGCCGGGGTGGCTGCCGTTCTCGCCGGCCCTCCTGATCCTGCCGTTCCCGGGCCTGTTTCGCTTCACCTGCTATTACTACCGCGGCGCCTACTACAAGTCGTTCTGGGCCGACCCCCCGTCCTGCGCCGTCGGGGAGCCGCGTACCCGCTACCGCGGCGAGCACTCCTTCCCCCTGATCCTGCAGAACGCGCATCGGTTCTTCATGTGGGTGGCGCTCGTCTTCATCGCGCTGCTCACCTACGACGTGTGGCTCGCGATGTGGTTCGAGAACCCGGCGACCGGCGCGCGCGAGTTCGGCATCGGCGTCGGCACGGTGATCCTGGCCGTCAACGTCGTCCTGCTCGCCTGCTATACCTGGGGCTGCCACGTGCTCCGCCACGTCGTGGGCGGCCGGCTCGACGAGGTGTCGAAGTCGCCCACCTGCCACTTCGCCTACGCGTGCGTCTCCGGCCTGAACGGACGGCACCAGCTGTTCGCCTGGTGCAGCCTCTTCAGCGTGATGTCCTCCGACCTCTACGTCCGGCTGTGTTCCATGGGCGTGCTCACGGACCTGAGGATCCTGTAAATGGCGGCCAGGCAGACCTACAGCTACGACGTCCTCGTCGTGGGCGCCGGCGGGGCGGGCCTGCGCGCCGCCATCGAGGCGGCCGCGTCCGGCGTCACCGTGGGCCTCATCTGCAAGTCGCTCCTGGGGAAGGCGCACACCGTGATGGCCGAGGGCGGCATGGCGGCGGCCCTGGCCAACGCCGACGACCGCGACAGCTGGAAGGTGCACTTCGCCGACACCATGCGGGGCGGCCAGTACGTGAACAACTGGCGCATGGCCGAGATCCACGCCAAGGAGGCCCCGGACCGCGTCCGCGAACTCGAGGCGTACGGCGCCGTCTTCGACCGGACGGCCGATGGGCGCATCCTGCAGCGCAACTTCGGCGGCCACCGCTACCCGCGCCTGGCGCACGTCGGCGACCGGACCGGCCTGGAACTCATCCGCACGCTGCAGGACCACACGATCCACCAGGGCGTCACCGTGCACATGGAGCACACGGTGATCGAGCTGCTGCTCGACGGCGGCCGCGCCTCCGGCGTCCTGGCGTACGACCGCGAGCGCGGGCGGTTCCACGTCTTCTCCGCCAAGGCCGTCGTGCTGGCCACGGGCGGCGTCGGGCGCGCCTTCAAGATCACGAGCAATTCCTGGGAGGGCACGGGCGACGGGCACGCGCTGGCGTACCGGGCCGGCGCCGAGCTCATCGACATGGAGTTCGTGCAGTTCCACCCCACGGGCATGGTGTGGCCGCCCAGCGTGCGCGGCATCCTGGTGACCGAGGGCGTGCGGGGCGAGGGCGGCGTGCTGCGCAACAGCGAGGGCCGCCGCTTCATGTTCGACGACATCCCCGACAACTACAAGCCGCAGACGGCGTCGGATCCCGAGGAGGGCTGGCGCTACACCCAGGGCGACAAGAGCGCCCGGCGGCCGCCCGAGCTCCTCACGCGCGACCATGTCGCGCGGTGCATCAACCGCGAGGTGAAGGCCGGGCGCGGCAGCCCCCACGGCGGCGTGTTCCTGGACATCGCGTGGATCCGGGAGAAGTTGCCGGACGCCGAGGCCCACATCAAGCGGAAGCTGCCGAGCATGTACCACCAGTTCAAGGAGCTGGCGGATCTCGACATCACGAAGACGCCGATGGAGGTGGGGCCCACCACCCACTACATCATGGGCGGCATCCGCGTGAACGCCGACACGCAGGAGTCGTCCATCCCGGGGCTCTTCGCGGCGGGCGAGTGCGCCGCCGGCATCAACGGCGCGAACCGGCTCGGCGGCAACTCGCTGTCGGACCTCATCGTGTTCGGCAAGCGCGCCGGCGAGCACGCGGCCGCGTTCGCCCGCGCGAACCTCCACGCGGCGCTCGACGAGGGGGCGGTGGAGCGCGCGATCCAGGCGTCGCTCGAGCCGTTCGAACGCGGCGGATCGGGCGAGAACCCGTACCGGCTGCAGCACGAGCTGCAGGAGATGATGCAGGCGCTCGTGGGCATCGTCCGGACCGAGGCCGAGATGCAGGACGCCCTCGTGAAGCTGGCCTCGCTGCGCGAGCGCGCGGCTCGCGCCGGGGTGGACGGGCACCGCGAGTACCACGCCGGCTGGCACACGTGCCTGGACCTGCGGAACCTGCTGGACGTGTCCGAGGCCATCGCGCGCTCGGCCATCGAGCGCAAGGAGAGCCGCGGCGGCCACTTCCGCGAGGACTATCCGGACAAGGCGAAGGAGTTCAGCAACTGCAACGTCGCGACGCGTCGCGCCGGCGACGGCTCGATGCAGGTGTCGCGCGTCCCGCTGCCGCCCCTGCCCCCGGAGCTCGCGCAGGTGATCGAGGAGGAGAAGACCTAGGGGACCGACGCGTGCAGGGGCCGGGGACCGGGGAACAGGGTCCGCCAGGATCACGCCGTCACACTGTCGCGCTGTCGACGAGTACGGCGGCGAAGGAAGAAGCGGGGCACGGACACGATGAAGGCGACATTCAGCATCTGGCGCAGCACGTCCGCGGACTCAGGCGGGTTCACCGACTACGCGACCGACGTGTCCGAGGGGATGGTGGTGCTCGACGCCGTGCACCAGATCCAGGCCGAGCACGCGCCGGACCTGGCGTGCCGGTGGAACTGCAAGGCGGGGAAGTGCGGGTCGTGCTCGGCCGAGATCAACGGGCGGCCGCGGCTGATGTGCATGACCCGGCTGAACAGCCTGGACCTCAGCCAGACGGTCACGATCGAGCCGATGCGGACCTTCCCGCTCATCAAGGACCTCGTGACCGACGTGTCCTGGAACTACCGTGTCAAGCAGGGCATCCGGCGCTTCGCCCCACGGACGCCCGACGCGCCCGACGGCACGTGGCGCATGTCGCAGCGCGACGCCGACCGGGTGCAGGAGTTCCGCAAGTGCATCGAGTGCTTCCTCTGCCAGGACGTGTGCCACGTCCTGCGCGATCACGGCAAGCACGACGAGTTCATCGGGCCCCGTTTCCTCACGTACTCGGCGGCGCTCGAGATGCACCCGCTGGACGCGGCCGACCGCCTGCCGGACCTCAAGGACGCGCACGGGATCGGGTACTGCAACATCACGAAGTGCTGCACGAAAGTGTGTCCCGAGCACATTCACATCACGGACAATGCGATCATCCCGCTCAAGGAGCGGGTCGTCGATCGCTTCTACGATCCCGTGACCCGGTTGCTGCGGATGCTGCGCTAGCAGCCGCGAGGAGGGCGCCATGATCACGCTGAAGCCGCTGTCGTCCGAGGCCCTGCCGGCCGCGCAGGCGAAAGCGGAGCGCTACCGCCTCCTGAACGAGCCCGATCAGGCCGAGAGCATCTGCGAGGACATCCTCGCGGCCGACCCCGGCAACCATCAGGCGACCATCACGCTGCTCCTGGCGCTCACCGACCGCTTCGATCGGGGCGACGGCCACCTGGTCGCGCGCGCGCAGCAGCTCGCCTCACAGCTCCACACGCCGTACGAGCGCGCGTATTTCGCCGGCCTCGTCGCGGAACGGCGCGCCCGGGCCCTGCTCGAAGGCGGCGGTCCCGGGCGGGCGCGCACGGCCGTCCACTGGCTGCACGAGGCGATGGGGCACTACGAAGAAGCCGAGCGGCTGCGGATCGCTGGCAACGACGAGGCGACGCTCCGCTGGAACGCCTGCGCGCGCGTGCTGAACGCCCGGCCGGATCTCCGCCTGCTCGAACCGGACACGACGACGCCCGTCACCAACGAGTAGCGGGCCGCGCCGCCGGGCCCGACGTCAGCGTGCGGCCCGGGTGGCTTGCCACCCGTCGCCGTCGATGCGGTCGCCCGCGACGGTGCCCCCGAGCGCCCGGCCGTCGGCGTCGAGCGTCAGGGCGGTGCCGCGCAGCCGGCCCGACACCGCCGTCGTCCCGTCGGCCCCCGTCAGGGTGCCGCGCACCATCTGGAAGGTCTGCGTCAGTTCCAGCGTCCCGTCGGGTGTCGTCCAGCGGCCGTCGACGCGCGCGGGCACGACATACAGGAGCGCCGTGCACCAGCTGGTGCAGTCGCCGCCGACGTGCTGCTCCTCGTCGGGCTCCCAGCCCGGGATGGCGAACGTGTTGAGCACGATGCGGCTGCCGGGCGCCAGCAGGAGGAACGCGTCGGTCAGCTGCTCGAGGTTGTCGGGCAGCAGGAACAGCGCGAGGACCGAGGCCTTCGACACGTCGGCCTTGAACATGTCGCCTTCGACGAAGGTCGCGCGCGCGCCCACACCCGCCTCGTCGGCGAGATCGCGGGCGAGCGCGACCATGTCCGGATTGAACTCGACGCCGATGGCCCGGGCGCCGCGCCTGGCCGCCGCGATCACGTTGCGCCCGTCGCCCGACCCGAGGTCCATGACGAGGTCGTCGGGCGTCACTTTGGCCATGTCGAGCATCAGCTCGACCAGCGCACCGGGCGTCGGCACCCAGACGACGTCCTTGCCCCCCTGCCCGATCTGCGGCTCGTACGGCTTCGCCTGCTGCGCCCCCGCCACCCCCGCCCCGACGAGCGCCACCGCCAGCGCCACCGCCAGCCCCGATCTACGGGTCATGACCTCCACACGCATGCTCCTTGCGGCGAGACAGCCCGACAGCGTGACAACGCGATCCGCTCTAGCCCCTGGTCCCTGGTCCCCGGTCCCTACAGGCGTAAGGGAGCTAGAGCCCCGCCTTCGTTTCCTCCACCATGAACCGCACGACCTCGCGCAGATCCTGGTTCTTCGCATACGCGGCCAGCTGTCGATCGGCGCCGGTCCCGTGCTTCATGATCCAGCGGATGCCGTCGATCTCGCGGCGGCTGCCCAGCGCGTCCACCGCGTCGTCCACGAACGCCAGGTACTCCTCCAGGAGCTGCCGCGCCGGCACCTCCAGCTCGCGCCCGAAGTCGATGAGCGCGCCGTCGATGCCGTAGCGGGAGGCCCGCCACTTGTTCTCCATGATGAGGGCGCGGCTGTAGGACCGCCACGCCTGGTTGCGGGCGTGGAGCATCCAGAGCTTGTACACGGTGGCCTGGATGAGGGCCGCCAGCGCCAGCGTCTCGTCCACGCGCAGCGGCAGGTCGCAGATGCGCACCTCCAGAGTCGGGAAGAACGGGTGCGGCCTGACGTCCCACCAGATCTTCTTCGCGTTGTCGATGCAGTTGGTCCGGACCAGGAGGTTCACGAACCCTTCGTAGTCGGCCCACCCGGTGAACGTGTCCGGGATGTTCGTCCGCGGGAATTTGTCGAACACCTTGCAGCGGTACGACTTCAGGCCGGTGTTCATGCCCAGCCAGAACGGCGAGTTCGTGGACAGCGCGAGCATGTGCGGCAGGAAGTACCGCACCTGGTTCATGATCTGGATGGACGTCTCGCGGTCCTCGATGCCGACGTGCACGTGCAGGCCGAAGATCAGGTTCGCCCGTGCCACGAGCTGCATGTCCTCGACGACCTGCAGGTAGCGCTCGTCGGGCGAGATGTCCTGCACCCGCCAGTCGGCGAACGGGTGCGTGGCGCCGGCGACGAGCAGCAGCCCGTTCTCGGTGGCGAGCTCCAGCATCTGGCGCCGCAGGTTCACCATGTCGGCGCGCGCCTCGTCCATGTTGCGGCAGACGCCCGTGCCCACCTCCACCACGGATTGGTGGAGCTCGGCCTTCACCTTCTCGTTCAGCACCCGCCGGCCCTTGGCCATGAGCTCGGTCTGGATGTGCGAGCGCAGGTCGAACGTGTCCGGATCGATCGTCTGGTATTCCTCCTCGATGCCGATCGAGAACGAGGGCTTCATCATCACCGGCCCCCGAGCATCGGCGCCCAGCGGAGCTCGGGCAGCGACGGCGGCTCCTGCGCCTTCTTCACCGCGAAGCGGGCCACCTTGTCCACGATCCACTCGAAGTTGTCCGCCCCGACCGAGTACGGGTCCGCATCGGGCGCCGGGTTCATGAAGTCGATGGCGTAGGGCACGCCGTCCTCGCAGGCGAACTCCACGGTGTTCAGGTCGTAGCCCAGCGCTCGGCACAGCGTGACGGCGTCGCGCCGCACGCGCTCCAGGAGCGCCTCGGGATAGGAGGGCGGGTGCTTCACGTAGCGCTCGTGGAACGGGGCCCTGGGGTCGTAGGGCATGATGTGCACGTCTTCCTGGCCCACCACGTAGCAGCGGAAGTACTCGGTGAACTGCACGGCCCGCTGCAGCGTCATGCAGTGGGTCCGCGTCCGGTCGTAGTCGCGGAAGAAGTCCTCGCGCGACTTCACGTGGTACACGTCGCGCCAGCCCCCGCCGTCGAACGGCTTCAGGAACGCCGGGAACCCGACGTACTCGAAGATCTCGTCCCAGTTCAGGGGATACACCAGGTTCCGCATCGACTTGTCGGTCGTGCCGGGCGGGTGCTCCTTGTGCGGCAGCACCACCGTCGGCGGCACCGCCACGCCGAGGCGCGCGGCCAGCGCGTAGTTGAAGAACTTGTCGTCGGCGCTCGACCAGAACGGGTTGCTGACGACGTAGGCGCCGCCGAGCACGGCCGTCTTCAGCCACGCGCGGTAGAAGGGGATGTCGTGGGAGATGCGATCCACGATGACGCGGTACGGGCAGGGCCCGTCCATCCGGACGCCGCCGATCTGGACGAACTCCGCCGAGACGCCGGGCACCGCCATCGCGTTGACGCGCTCGACCAGCGCGCCGGGGAACACGTTCTCCATGCCGAACAGGACGCCGATGGTGGCCATGGGGAGTCTCCGGATCTCGGGATGCCGCTCCCGGCGCTCGTCGAACGCCCGGGAGGGCGATGTCAGCTTAGCCGATCACGCCCGCGCGGCCGCGCCGTCCGGCGGGCCCCGGCCACCTCGGCCACCCGCCGCCGTGCCGGCGGTCGGGCGCGCGCGTCAGGGGAGGTAGGCGCTGGCCATCGGCTGCCAGTAGGGCCAGTCGTGCTTGCTGCCGAAGCCCCAGACGTGGAGGGCGTGGGGGATGCCCCGGCCCGAGAGCATCCCGCTGAATTCCTCGTTCGCCTTCCGGCAGATGTCCCATTCGCCGGTGGCGAGGACGAACTTGTTGCGGCGGAGCTGATCCAGGTAGTAGGGCTCGGTCAGGTTCGGCAGGAACGCCACGGGGTTCAGCAGGTACGCATCCTGGTCGGCGTAGCCCTCGAGGAACTGGCCGATGTCGAAGGCGCCGCCCATCGTGATGCACGACGTGAACACGTAGGGATGGCGCAGCGCCATCGCCATCGCGTGGTAGGCACCGAAGGAGCAGCCCGTCACGCCGATGCCGTGCGACGGGTTCAGTTGACGCACCAGCGGCACGACGTCGGACAGGATGTAGGACTCGTACTGGAGATGCCGGTCGATGCGCTCGCGCGGATGCCGCCTGCGCCCGTACCAGCTCTCGCCGTCCACCGACGACACGCAGAACAGCTGCAGCCATCCGTGCTCGATCTTCTGGTCCACCGCGCGGACCAGGCCGCGATCCTCGAACTCGAAGAACGAGCCCATGGAGCTGGGGAAGACGACGACCGGCGTACCGCCGTGGCCGAAGACGAGGAGTTCCATGTCCCGATTGAGCGATCGGGAGTACCAACGGTGATAGTCGCGTTTCATCCTGCCTCGGGCCCGGCGGCGCGACCCGGGTGGACGCGCGCGGCATCTATACTAGCGGCTAGGGGCTAGCGGCTGGCGGCTAGTTGAGCGTCGGCTGGCGGCTCGTTGAGCGTCGGCGAGCGGCCGGTTGAACGCGGGCTCGCGGCCGGCGGACGCCGGAGCGGTCGCGGGAACCCGTGGACAGACTCGTGCATCGACAGGGCCGCCTTCGCGCCGATTACATGACCGTGCCGGTTTCCACCGCACCACGCCTCGAGCGCCACGCCGCCTTCCCGTCCCGGTTCCTGGAGCCCCGGCGCGACGTCACCGTCTACGTTCCGCCCGGGTACGACGACGACCGCCGCCGGCGCTTCCCCGTGCTCTACATGCACGACGGACAGAACCTCTTCGACCCGGAGACGTCGTACGTGCGCGGGCAGTACTGGCGCCTCGGCGAGATGGCGGACATGCTCATCGCCGAGGGCCGCGTGGCGCCGCTCCTCATCGTGGGCGTCAACCACGGCGGGCCGGCCCGCCTGCACGAGTACACGCCCACGAAGGACCCGCGGCTCGGCGGCGGCGGCGCCCGCGACTGGGGCCGGCTCCTCACCGAGGAACTGAAGCCGTTCGTCGACGACACCTACCGGACCGCCGCGGACCGCGAGCACACGGGCCTGGGCGGGTCGTCGCTCGGCGGGCTGGCGACGATGTATCTCGGGCTTCGCCACGCCGAGGTCTTCGGGCGGCTCGCCGTGATGTCGCCGTCGGTCTGGTGGGGCAAGCGGTCCATCCTGCGCTACGTCGCCAGGGCCCGCCCGAAGCCGGCCACGCGGATCTGGCTCGACATGGGCACGGCCGAGAGCAAGAATGGCGTCGCCGACGCCCGGCGTCTCAAGGGGGCCCTGGAGACGGCGGGATGGCGCGAGCACCAGGACCTGGCGTACTGCGAGCCCCAGGGCGCGACGCACAGCGAGGGCGCGTGGGCGGACCGCGTCGGCGACGTGCTCCAGTTCCTCTTCCCGGGGGATTTCGGCGAGTTCAGCGCCTGAGGGGACAGGCGGCCGGCCATCGGGCGCCGGGCCCAATCCGGTAAGATCGCCAGTTGCGCGCCCTCGGGTACTCCGCTCCATGATCCGGTTCGTCCTCGCCGCTCTCCTGGCGTCCGTCCTCGCCTTGCCCCGCCCCGCCGCCGCCCAGGCGCCGGCGCCGCCCGATGTACCGCCCGGCCCCGTGGCCCCGGCCACCATCGTCCGCGACGAGCACGGCCAGCCCACGGTGCGCGCGATCCGGCTCCGCGAGCCGTTGACGGTGGACGGGCGGCTCGAGGAAGCCGTCTACGGGCAGAACCAGCCGTTCGGCGATCTCATCCAGGTGGTGCCCCGCACGGGCGAGGCGGCCACCGAGCGGACGGACGTCTGGCTGATGTTCGACGACCGCAACATCTACGTCGGCGCGCGGGTGTACGACTCCTCGCCGCCCGAACAGTGGGTGGCCAACGAGTACCGGCGCGACAGCGCGCCCCTGCGCCAGAACGACCACCTCGGCGTCGGGTTCGACACGTTCCACGACCGGCGCAGCGGGTTCATGTTCTACGCCAGCCCGCTCGGAGCGTTCTCGGACTACTCGGTCATCGACGAGGGCCAGCCGAACTCCGACTGGAACCCGGTCTGGAACGTGCGGACGGGGCGGTTCGACGGCGGCTGGACGATGGAGATGATCATCCCGTTCAAGTCCATCCGCTTCCGGAGCGGGCGCAACCAGACGTGGGGCTTCCAGGTCCGCCGCTCCATCCGCCGCAAGAACGAATGGGCGTACCTGTCGCCGCTCCCGGCCTCGATGGGCGGCCCGCTCGGTCTCAACCGCGTGTCGCTCTACGGAGGGGCCACCGGCATCGACGTCCCGGAGAGCACGCGCAACCTCGAGATCAAGCCGTACGTGTTCGGCCGCTCCACGACGGACCGGCTCCGGACGCCGGCCGTCTCGAACGACCTCGACGCCCAGGCCGGCCTCGACGTGAAGTACGGGATCACGGCCAACCTCACCGCCGACTTCACCTACAACACCGACTTCGCCCAGGTGGAAGTGGACGAGCAGCAGGTGAACCTGACGCGCTTCAGCCTGTTCTTCCCGGAGAAGCGGGACTTCTTCCTGGAAGGCCGCGGCATCTTCGACTTCGGACGCGGCGGCGCGAGCGGCGGCGGGGGCGGCGGCGGGGGCGGCGGCCTCGGCAGCGGGTTCGGCGGGCCGTCGTCCACGCCCACGCTGTTCTACAGTCGCCGCATCGGGCTGAACGGCGGCCGGGTGGTGCCGATCCGCGTGGGCGCGCGGGCGACGGGCAAGGTGGGCAAGTTCGGCGTGGGGCTGCTCGACATCCAGGCCGGCGACGATCAGGTGTCGGCCACGCCCGCCACGAACTTCAGCGTGATCCGCGTCAAGCGCGACATCTTCAAGAACAGCACCGTCGGCGCCATCGTCACGAACCGTTCGGCCTCCAACGTCAGTCCGGGCTCGTCGAACCAGGCCTACGGCGTGGACGCCGCCTTCGGGCTCAGGAACGACCTCACGGTCGGCGGCTACTACGCGCGCACCGCCACGGAAGGCCTGTCGGGCGACGACGACAGCTACCAGGCGCGCCTCGACTACTTCGCCGATCGCTACGGCGCGAAACTGGAATACGTGCACGTCGGCGACCACTTCAACCCCGAGGTGGGCTTCGTCCAGCGCGATGACTTCACGCGCGGTTTCGCGTCGCTCCGCTTCAGCCCGCGGCCCCGCCGCCTGAAGGGCGTGCGCAAGCTCACCTGGCAGTACGACCTCGAGCACATCGAGAGCGGCGCCGGCGCGCTGGAGACCCGCGTGCACGTCGGGAAGTTCAGCGTGGAGCTGGAGAACAGCGACTTCCTCAACGTGGAGGCCACCCGCGACTACGAGGGCCTGCCGCGCGCCTTCGACGTGGTGAGCGGCGTCACCATCCAGCCGGGCAGCTACCAGTTCGACGACATCCAGGCCACCTACTCCCTGGGCGCGCAGCGCCGGGTGGCGGGCGCGCTCGGCGCCCAGGTCGGCCACTTCTGGAACGGCACGATCCGCAGCCTGAGCTACACGGCCGCCCGGGTCTCGTTCCAGCGGCAGTTCTCGGTGGAGCCCACGATCCAGTACACGAAGGTGGACCTCCCGGGCGGGGGCTTCACCACCACCTTGCTCCGCACCCGCACCGACTACGCCTTCTCGCCGCGCATGTTCGCCAGCGCGCTGGTCCAGTACAACTCCACGGACAAGAGCTTCAGCACCAACGTGCGCTACCGCTGGGAGTACAAGCTCGGCAGTGAGTTCTTCGTCGTCTACACCGACGAGCGCGACACCCGGACGGCGGGCTACCCCGGACTGAAGAACCGCGCGTTCGTCGTGAAGCTGACCCGGTTCTTCCGCGTGTAGCGGCGCCAGGCCCGGACCGCGGCCCCACGATATTTCGTGGGTCCCACGACGTCCGGGAGCCACGACATTTCGTGGGTGCCGTGGCCTACCCCTCGCTCCCCGGAGCGGTTCCCGCCGTCTTCCTCGAGTTCTGGCCGGAAATCCGCCACCGGCGGGTTTCTCGCCGTCATGGACCGGGCGGCATGCCGGTTGCCCCATGGACGGGTACGCCGATGCTGAGGATCACCGTGAACGACCGCCCGGAGGGACCCGTGATGTTCATCGAGGGCCGCCTGACTGCCGCATCCGTGGACCTGCTGCCCGAGGACGGGGCAGCCGCGACCCTCGACCTCGGAGGGATCACCTTCGTCGACCGCCCCGCCGCGGCCGCGCTGGCCCGGCTGGCCCGGCAGGGTGCCCGGCTCCTGAACGTTCCGCCCCTCGTCCGGCTGCTCATCGAGGGAGCGCCGTCATGACCGCACCGCAGCTGCCCTCCCTGGACGACGTCGTCCCGCGCCTCCCGCTGCCGCCGGAGGTGCCCGACTCGGCGGATCGCCGGCTCCTGGCGCGGCTGCAGCAGGGCGAGGAGCGGGCCTTCGAGGAACTGGTGCGCGCCAACACGCACCGCCTCCTCGCGGTGGCCCGGCGGCTGCTTCGCAACGAGGAGGACGCCCAGGAGGTGGTGCAGGACGGGATGATCCTGGCCCTGCGCGCGCTGCCGTCGTTCCGCGGCGACTGCCTCCTGTCCACGTGGCTGCACCGCATCGTCGTGAACAGCGCCCTCATGCGGCTGCGGAGCCGCAAGCGCCGGCCCGAGACGTCGATCGAGGAGATGCTGCCGACGTTCCTGTCCGATGGCCACCAGGCGTCGCCGGCGCCCGAGTGGACCGACGTGGAGCGCGCGCTCGAGGTCCAGGAGACCCGGTCGCACGTGCGGGCGGCCATCGATCGCCTCCCGGCCGCCTATCGCACGGTGCTGCTGCTGCGCGACATCGAGGAGCTCGATACGCCCACGGTGGCGGGCCTGCTCGGCGCCTCGCCCAACGCCGTCAAGATTCGGGTCCACCGCGCGCGCCAGGCGCTGGCCCGGCTGCTCACCCCGGTGTTCGCGGCCGAGTGAGCGGCCGCCGCGCGAGCCGGACGATCAGCCCCGCGCGGCCGTGATCCCCAGCTTCTTCATGCGGCTGCGAAGCGTGTTGGGGTGCAGGCCGAGGGCGGCGGCCGCGCCGCGCGGGCCCTCGATGACACCGCGGGTCTCGGCCAGCACCGCGGCGATGTGATCGCGCTGCACGTGGTCGAGCTGTCGACGGCCCGATGACGGGACGGGACGCTCTGGCGCGGACGGCGACGGCCCGGCATCGAGGCCGGCTTCGAGGAACGATCGCTCGAAGTCGAGTACCGGGCCCGTCGCGAGGATGGCCGCTCGCTCGATGGCGTTCTGCAGCTCGCGGACGTTGCCCGGCCACGCGTACTCGATCAGCGCGGCCATCGCCCGCGTGCTGACGCCGGTCAGCGGCTTCCCGAGCTTGCGGCTGAGGCCCACCAGGAAGAACTCCGTGAGGAGCTTGACGTCCTCGGCCCGCTCGGCCAGCGGCGGCACGCGCACCGGGAACACGTTGAGCCGGTAGAGCAGGTCCGCCCGGAAGTGCCCCGCGCGGACGGCGGCGGCGAGGTCGCGGTTCGTGGCCGCGATGACGCGCACGTCCACCTTCACGGTCCGGCTGCTGCCGACCGGTTCGAATTCGTGTTCCTGCAGGACGCGCAACAGCTTGACCTGCGCGTCCAGCGGCAACTCGCCGACCTCGTCCAGGAAGATCGTGCCGCCGTGCGCCAGCTCGAAGCGTCCGACGCGCCGGTCCACCGCCCCGGTGAACGCGCCCCGGGCGTGGCCGAAGAGCTCGCTCTCGACCAGGCCCGCCGGGATGGCGCCGCAGTTCACCTTCACGAGGGCGCGGCCGCCGCGGCGGCTGCGCGTGTGGATGGCCCGCGCCACCAGTTCCTTCCCGGATCCGGTCGGCCCCATCACGAGTACCGTGGCGTCGGTGGGCGCCACCTGCTCCAGGGCGTGGAGCGCCGCCAGGAGGGCCGGGCTGTTGCCCACGATCTCGTTGAAGTTGTGCTGGGTGTTGATCTCCTCGCGGAGGTACAGGTTCTCGGCCTCGACCCGGGTCTTGAGCGCCTGCACCTCGGCCAGGGCGGCGCGCGCGGCCGACTCGGCCTCGCTCCGCCGCGCCACTTCGGCGCGCATCTCGTCGTAGAGCCGCGCGTTGTCGAGCGCCACCGCCGCCTGGCTCGCCAGCAGGCGTACCAGCTCGAGGCGGTCCTGCGCGAACGCCCCGCTCAGCCCGTGGTCGAGGCACAGGAGCCCGAGCAGCCGATCCTGGCGCGTGACCCTGACGCACAGGACCGCGCGGTCCGGCGCCCCGGACGCCACGGCCTCGAGGGCGAAGCGGTCGTCGGCGACGGCGCGGTCGAGCCGCACGTCTTCACCCGTGCGCCGGCAATACCGGACGACCGCCGACGCGAGGGGATCCTCGAGTTCACCGGGTTCGGGCGGCCCCAGCGCGACCCCGGCGGCATCGGCGCGCGCCCGCACGACGAGGCTGCCCGCGCGTTCGGTGAGATAGCGTCCGCGCTCGGCGCCCGCGCTCTGCACCACCACCGCGAGCAGGCGCGCCAGCACGCCGGTCTCGGCCACCTCGCCCGCGATGGCCTGGGCCAGCCGCACCACGAAGCCGGCGTCGAGGCCCGCCGGTCCGGCCGGCTGGCGAGGGGCGGTCACGAGGGCCGGCGCCCGGTCGGCGGGCGCCGATCCCCGGAGGAACGGATGGCGCGCCTCGAGGTGACGGAGCTTCGCGCGCGCGCCCCACCGCCGGTATGCGTCGTGGGCGGACGCCATCGCGTCCTGCCCCTGCGCGCCTCGTCCCGTTGCCAGCCACAGCCGTCCGAGACGTTCGTGCGCCAGCGCGTCCATCTGCAGGTTGCCGGTCGTCCTGGCGTAGGCCGCCGCGTCGTCGAACGCCTGCACCGCGTCCAGATCGCGCCCCTCGAGGCGCGCCAGCTCGCCGGCGAGCACCAGCTCGAAGCAGCGGTAGTTCTCGGGGCAGCTCTCGGCCAGGCGCGCCAGCCGCCGCCGGGCCCGGCGCACCCGGTCCACGTCCGGCGCCGGCGCGTCCGCCGCCGCCAGGCCGCCCCAGACGGCCGCCAGCACGTCCCAGACCATGCCCGGAATGGCATCCCGATCCAGCGCGCGAAGCGCGTCGGCCGCCGTGGCGGGATCCTCGAGGAGGACGCCGAGGTGGAGGCGGGCCGTGTGGTAGATGACCATGAAGAGCGTGGCCGTGCCGCCGTACCGCTCGACGTAAGCCGCCTCGTCGAAGTCGGGGCTCGAGAGGGACGCCGGCGCGTCGGTCGTTCCGGCCAGCGCCCGGGACCATTGCAGCATCATCCGCAGGCCGTCCCGGAACCCCGACATCCCCAACTGCTCGAGCAGATCGAGGTGCGGGGCCTGTTCGCGCCAGAACCTGTCGAGATCCGTGCTGATGACCCACGCCGGCCACGACTCGGTGGCCGCGCCGTAGCCGGCGTACGCATAGTCGCCGGCGTCGAGTCCGGTGCGTCTCGCTTCCCGGGCGTGCCGCACGCACACCTCGAAGGGGCGCGTCCAGAGCTTGACGTGCGCGTGGAGCTGCTGGTGGACCTTGGCGCGGTGCCGGCGGTCGTCGAAGCGCTGGTTCACGGCGAGCGCCAGGTCGCCCCAGGCGTCGGCCTGGCGGTAGTCCTCGCGGACCGGCCCGACCGTGATCGCGTGCGTGACGTAGCCGTAGGCCGAGTCCGGCGTGTTGCCGTGCTCGAGCGACAGCCGCACGAGCATCGCGGAAATGAGACTGGTCAGCCGCTGGTTGCCGGAGATGTAGGACGGCGCCCACATCACGGTGAGCAGCCGCATCGCGATCTCGATGCCGGCCTCCGACATCTCGGGCAGGTCCACGAGGTCCGCGATCGGGCGGCCGTCGAGCAGCGTCTCGATCCGCGCGAGCTCCTCGTCGAGGCGGCGGTCGAGCGCCTCGGGGGTCTCCGGCAGCTCGATGCCGAAGAGCGCCAGCCCGTCGCGGCCGCTCGAGGTCGCTTCCTCGAAGCGCGAGCGATTCTCGTAGAACGTGACCCGGAGGGCGTGCACGAGCGCCTTGTGCGTCCGGGTCCGGGCCCGGGCGAGCAGGTCCGCGACGACCGTCGTCGTCTCGTCGAAGCGCCCCGTGAGATAGGCGAGCCCGGCGATGTCCAGGTGCAGCTGGAACATGAACTCGTAGTCGCTCCGCCACCAGCTCTCGGCAGCCAGGTCCGCGGCCCGGTGGAGGTGCTCGAGCGCCACGTCGTGCGCGGCCGACGCGCGCGCGCGCCGCGCGGCCGCGGCGTTCAGGCCGGCGAAGGCACGCCGCTCCGCCGGGTCGCTCACGAGCGCCCGTCCGAGGTTCACGTGCCGGGCGACGTCGAACAGCCACGCATCGGGTACCGCGCCGTCCGCGGCGGCGACGAGGCGGCGGCCGAGGTCGAGGTGCACGCCGGCCCGGTCGGCCGGCGGGACGAGCTCGTAGGCGCTCTGCTGCACGCGGTCGTGGAGGAACCGGTACGCCTCGCCGGCCTCCTGGCCGCCCGCTCCGTCTCCCGCGCCGACGGCCAGCAGCAGCCCCGCCTCGAGCACCTCGGCAAGCGCGGCCCGATCGGACGCCCCCGGCGCCGCCGCGAGATACTGCGCCCACGCGATTGGACTGCCCAGGAACGCCGCCGTCTGCAGGAGCTGCCGCGCCGGCGCCGACAGCCGGGCGAGGCGCTCGGACATGAGCACGAGCACGTTGTCGGTCATGCGCGCGGCGGCGATGTCGGCGAGGCGCGCGCGCCAGGCGCCGCGCATCCCGTCGAACACGACGAGGTCGTCGTCGGCCAGCCGTGCCAGGAACTGGATGACGAAGAACGGATTGCCGTCGGTCTTCCGCAGCATCAGGTCGGCGAGCGGCCCGATCTCCTGGTCCGCCCCCGGCAGCGCATCGCCCAGGAAGCGCTCGAGGTCGGCGCGGCCGAGCGGGCCGAGCGGCAGGTCGCGGACATCGGCGCCCGCGGCGCGGATACGGGCCACCGCGTCGGCCAGCGGATGATCCGCGGGCACTTCCTCGGCCCTGAAGGCGCCGATGACGAGCAGGTTGCGCGGACCGCCACCCGCCAGCAGATCGTGCAGCAGGTCCAGCGTGGACCGATCGGCCCAGTGCAGGTCGTCGAGGAACACCACGAGCGGGCGTCCTGGGCTGCCGAGCGCGCCGACGAAGAGGCGCATGACGCGCTTGAACCGGGTCGCGTCCTCGCCCGGTGCCAGCGGAGGCACGGCGGGCTGCGTGCCGATCAGGAGGTGCAGCGACGGGATGACCTCCGTGAGCACGCCGCCCAGGGCGCCGATGGCGTCGAGGATGCCCCGGCGCGTCCGGTCGAGGGATTCGTCCGTCTGCGCCAGCAGGCTGCCCACCAGGCCGCGGAACGACTGCGTGATGGCGGCGTACGGCACGCCGGTGGCCACCTGGTCGAACTTGCCGGAGACGAAGTGCCCGCCGTGCCGGAGCGCCCGGTCGCGCAGCGACGTGATGAGCGTGGTCTTGCCGACCCCCGCCGGACCGCTCACGAGGACGAGCGCCGGGTGCCCGGCCACGGCGGCGTCGAGCGCGGCGTCGAGCACGGCCGCCTCGTGCTCGCGGCCGTAGACGCGCTGGGGGAGCACGAGCCGTTCGGGCCGGTCCGAGCGCCCGAGCGCGAAGGCGGGCACGGCGCCCGTCCGGCGCCAGGCCTCCAGGCACGCATCGAGATCGGCGCGCACGCCGGGCGCGCTGTGGTACCGGTCGTCCGGCGACTTGGCCAGCAGGCGGAGCACCAGGTCCGACACCTGACGGGGGACGCCCGGCACCAGGGCGTCGAGCGGCGGCGGGGCCTGGGCCACCACGGCGTGGCGCAGGGCGAGCGGATCGGCCACGTCGAAGGGCGGTCGGTGCGCGAGCAGCCAGTGGATCACGGCGCCCAGCGCGTGGAGGTCGGCGCGGTGGTCGATGGGACGGTTCACGCGTCCGGTCTGCTCGGGCGCCATCCACGCCGTGGCCCCCAGCGCCTCGAGCGCGGCCAGCATCTCGGCCGGATCGATGGGCGGACGCCGCATCAGGCCCACGTCGGCCAGGACCGCCCGGTGTCCGGCCGGCGCCACCAGGAGCGCGTCGGGTCGCAGGCCGCCGACGACATAGCCGCGCCGGTGCAGTCCGGTCAGGATGTCGCAGATCGAACTGGCGAAGGCCAGGACGGCGCCGAGGTCGCCCGCGCCCAGGGCACCATCGTCGGTCAGGCGACGGGCCTGGCGGGCATCCAGGACCAGCACCGGGACGGGATCCCTGACGAGGGCGAGGGGGCGGAGCAGGCCCTCGATTTCCAGGCTGGAGAGGAGCGCGTGCTTGCGTTCCAGGGCGTCGCGGGCCCTGGCATCCGCCGGGGCCGCCGCCGTCTTCAGCAGGACCGGCGTGCCGCCGGGCAGCGCACGCGCCTCAACCGTGACGAAGACGTCGTTTCGCCACAGTGGCTCCCCAATCTCGAAGCCAGGAAGGTCCAGGGGGGCCATGGCCGGGAACGAAGAGCCGCATGATAGCCGACTTCATCAGTCGGCCCGGCCGGCCGTGGCAGAATCTCCCCACCGTGAAGGACTGGCGCGTCGTCGGGATGGTGGCCGCGTTCGTGGCATGGCACGCGTCTGCGGCCGCGCAGGTGCCGGACGGCGGCGCGGCGCCCGAGGCGGCCGGCGATCCGCGTCCCGCCTCCCCCGCCCTGGTGGACGTGAAGTCGATCGATCCGGAGTCGTTCCGGGCGATCGTGGTCCGCGTGCCCGACGGCCAGACGCCGCGGATCGACGGGCGGCTCGACGAGCCGATCTGGCAGGCCGCGCCTCCGCAGGGCCACTTCATCCAGCGCGAGCCGACCTTCGGCGCGCCCTCCACCGAGGAGACCGAGTTCCGCGTGCTCTACGACGACCGGAACCTGTACTTCGGCGTGTGGGTGTGGGACCGGGACCCGGCGCACATCCTCGGCAGCGAGATGAAGCGGGACTCGGGGCTCCGGAAGGGCGACCAGATCAAGATCGCCATCGACACGTTCCACGATCACCGCAACTCGTACATCTTCTTCACGAACCCGCTCGGTGCCTACAAGGACGCGCAGAGCGTCGAGAACGGCCGCACCATCAACTACGACTGGAACGCCGTCTGGGAGAACCAGACGTCGGTGGACGGCCGCGGCTGGTACATCGAGGCGCGCATCCCTCTCAGCCAGATCCGCTTTCGTGGCGATCCGGGCGACGTCACCTGGGGGCTGAACGTCTGCCGCATCCTGATGCGGCGGAACGAGGAGTCCTACTGGGTCCCGTTCCCGCGCGAGTGGGGCGCCGGCGGCCTCGCCCGGATGGGCAATGCGGGCGTCCTCGCCGGGCTGACCGACCTGCGGCCGAAGCGCCGGGTGGAAGTCCTGCCGTACGTGCTGCCCCGCGCCAGCGACGACTTCGGCCCGCCGGCCGGCGCCGGCGGACGCCACCGTGACTTCAAGGTCGAGGGCGGCCTCGACCTGAAGATCGGCCTGACCGACGAGCTCACGGCCGACCTCACCTACAACACCGATTTCGCGCAGGTCGAGGCCGACCAGGAGGTCGTGAACAACACGCGGTTCAGCCTCTTCTTCCCGGAGAAGCGCGTCTTCTTCACCGAGAGCGCCGGGGTCTTCGACTACGGCAAGAGCGGCTCGAGCGCCGGCGGCGAGGCGGCGGCGAACGACCCGGGGATCCTGCCGCTCTTCTACTCGCGCCAGATCGGGCTCGTGGACGGCCAGGAGGTGCCGATCGTGGGCGGCGGCAAGGTGACGGGGAAGGTCGGGGCCTTCTCGGTCGGGCTGCTGAACATCACGACCGACGCGCAGGACACGGTCGTCGGCGGGCGCGCCCAGCGCGTGCCGGGCGCCAACTTCACCGCCCTCCGCGTCAAGCGCAACATCCTGAAGCAGTCCACCATCGGCGCCATCGTCCTCGACCGGCAGGGCGGCCTCACCGACTACAACCGGTCGGTCGGCCTCGACGCGGGCTTCCTGTTCGGCGCCAACACCACGCTCACGGGCCTCTTCGCCCGCACGGCGTCGCCCGGGCTGTCGGGTAAGGACACGGCCGGCGTCCTGGACTTCATCTGGAAGAGCGACCGCTTCAACTACGGCCTGCAGTACGCCGACATCGGGCAGAACTTCAACGCCGAGATGGGCTTCATCGTCAGGACCGACATCCGGAGCACGAAGGCGAAGGCCGCCTGGACGCCGCGGCCGAAGTGGTCGGGGGTCCGCCAGCTGCAGTTCAACGGCCTCTTCGAGAACTTCGAGGATCATGCCGGCCGGCTGCAGTCCCGCACCAGCACGGCGGAGTTCCAGCTGTCCCGCCAGGACACGTCGAGCGCGAAGCTGACGGTGACGCGCGACCTCGACACGCTCGATCAGCCGTTCGCCGTGGCCGCGACGCGCATTCCCGTCGGCCGCTACGAGTTCACGAGCCTGGCCGCGAACTACACCTCGAACCAGGCCCGGCGGATCTCGGGCAGCGCGAACCTGGAGGCCGGCGAGTACTACAACGGCCACCGGCAGACGGGCCGGGTGTCGCTGAACTTCCAGGTCGGCAGGACGCTGCTCCTCGAGCCGAACTACACGCGCAACCACATCACGCTGCCCGATCGTCCCGGGTTCACGAGCAACATCCTCAACCTGCGCGTCAGCCAGTCGTTCTCGCCCGAGCTCTTCCTGAAGACCTACGCCCAGTACAACGACGAGCGGAAGTCGGCGAGCTTCCAGTTCCTGCTCTGGTACATCTACCGGCCCGGCAGCGACTTCTACGTGGTCTACAACCAGGGCTGGGACACCGACGTCCCCACCGGGCCGCGTGCGCGCGTGCGCGGCCGGTCGCTCGCCGTGAAGATGACCTACTGGTGGGCCCGGTAGCGGGTGCCCTGAACGCGCCGGCCTGAGCGCGCCGCGCGCCGCCACCACGGCGGGCGATCCGGCCCGTCCAGGGACGGGGATTGCGGTTGCGTCCCTCCCGGGCGGCCGGTAGAGTGCGCCCGTGCAGGTCATCCGGAGCCGGCGGCAGTTCGACGTCTGCATCGTGGGCTCGGGCGCCGGCGGCGGCATGGCCGCCAAGGTGCTCACCGAAGCCGGCGCCGACGTCGTTCTTCTGGAAGCCGGGATCGACTGGGACCCCGTGCGCGACTCGAAGATGTTCGCGTGGTCCTACGACAGCCCCCATCGCGGCGGCGCCACGCCCCAGCGGCAGTTCGGCGAATTCGACGCCGGCCTGGGCGGCTGGACCCTCGACGGCGAGCCCTACACCATGGGCCCCGGCACCACGTTCGACTGGTTCAGGACGCGGATGCTCGGCGGGCGTACGAACCACTGGGGCCGCATCTCGCTGCGCTTCGGGCCCGACGACTTCCGGCGCCGCAGCCTCGACGGCCTCGGCGACGACTGGCCGATCTCCTACGACGACCTGAAGCCGTACTACGACCGGCTCGACGACCTCGTCGGCATCTTCGGGTCGGTGGAGGGCCTGCACAACGAACCCGACGGGCACTTCCTGCCGCCGCCGAAACCCCGCTGCTACGAATACGCGATCAAGCAGGCGGCAGACGCGCTCGGCATCACGTGCATCCCGTCGCGGCTGTCGATCCTGACGCGTCCGCTGAACGGCCGCCGGGCCTGCCACTACTGCGGCCAGTGCGGCCGCGGCTGCGCCGTCCACGCGAACTTCTCGTCGCCGTCGGTGCTGCTGCCGCCGGCCTTGGCCACGGGCCGGCTCACGCTCGTCACGGGCGCGATGGCCCGCGAGGTGACGACGGACGACGCCGGGCTGGCGAGCGGCGTCACCTACGTGGACACGTCCACGGGCAGGGACAATCACGTCCGCGCCCGGATCGTCGTCCTGGCCGCGAGCGCCTGCGAATCCGCGCGCCTGCTCCTGAACTCGCGCTCGTCGCGCTTCCCGCAGGGCCTGGCGAACTCCAGCGGCGCCGTCGGGCGGTATCTCACCGACACCACCGGCGCGGGCGTGGGCGGGTTCATTCCGCGGCTGATGGACCGGGTGCCGCACAACGAGGACGGCGTCGGCGGCGCGCACCTCTACATGCCGTGGTGGCTCGACAACCGGACGCTCGACTTCCCGCGCGGCTATCACATCGAGATCGGCGGCGGGAAGCACATGCCGAGCGCCGGCATCATGGGCGACATCCACCGGTACACGGGCGTGGACGCGCAGGGGCGGCGAATCGCCCCGGGCGGCTACGGCAAGGCGCTGAAGGACGAGTACCGCCGGATGTACGGCTCCACCGTGTACTTCTCCGGACGGGGCGAGATGATCCCGAACGAGCGGAGCTACTGCGAGATCGATCCAGTGGTGGTGGACCGCTGGGGCATCCCGGTGCTGCGCTTCCACTTCCGCTGGACCGACGACGAGCTGAACCAGGTCCGCCACATGCAGACGACCTTCCGCCAGATCATCGACGAGATGGGCGGCACGGCGCTGTCGGAGATGCCGACGCGCGAGCAGGGCTACGGCATCGCGCCCGGCGGCCGCATCATCCACGAGGTGGGCGTCACGCGCATGGGGCACTCGCCGTCCACGTCGGTGCTGAACGCGCAGTGCCAGGCCCATGACGTGAAGAACCTCTTCGTGGCGGATGGCGGGCCGTTCGTGACCAACGCCGACAAGAACGTCACGTGGACCATCCTGGCGCTGGCGATGCGGACCAGCGAGTACATCGCCGCGCAGCGGAAGGCGGGGGCGATCTGATGGCGTCCGTCAGCCGCCGCGACGCGCTTCGCCTGATGGCGGCCGGTCCGGTCGCGGCGGGCTTCTCGTTCACGGCCGCGGAAGTGGCGGCCGCGCACGAGGGGCGGCAGGCGGCCCGTGCCGCCGCGCCGGTCGCGCCCTACGTGCCGAGGTTCTTCTCGGCCCACGAGTACGAAACCGTGCGCCTCCTGGCGGACACGATCCTGCCGGCGGACGAGCGTTCGGGCAGCGCCAGCGACCTCGGCGTCCCCGAGTTCATCGACACGCTGATGCTCGACGAGCCCGTCACGCCGATGGAGTCGCGCCGCCAGACGGCCATGCGCGGCGGCCTGGCCTGGCTGGACCGCGAGTGCCAGCGGCGGTTCGACAGGACGTTCGTCGCCTGCGCCGCCGACGAGCGCGGCGCCGTCGTCGACGACATCTCGTGGCCCGTGCCGGAACCGCCGGCCGACGCCCTCCCGCCGGTGCCGGATCTCGCCCCGGGCCGGGCGTTCTTCTTCAGCTTCCGGGACCTCACCGCCTCCGGCTTCTGGACGACGAAGGCCGGCATGGCCGACCTGCGGTTCATGGGCAACCGCGCCGTGGCCGACTGGAACGGATGTCCCGACGAGGCGGTGGCACAGCTCGGGCTGGACCCGGCCACCGGCCGGCCGAAGCCGGGCGGATAGCCGGCGGGCCTGCCGCCGGATGGCGCCGCCGCGCGCCGAGCGTCCCAGCCGCGCCCTGTCACGGGCTCGCCCGGGGATCGTCGAAGGCCTGGTACGCCGAGGCGTTGACGGCGGACACCCGTCCCGACCTCAGGTGCCGGAGGACGACCACCTCGACGTGTGCGATGCCGTCGACGCAGACGACCTCGGCGGCCGACATCACTCGGATCAGACCGCCCTCCGGGCTTCCCGCCCGGCAGTGGCGGCGAAGCCGCCGCGCCGCCCGGGCATCGGGCGAGCGCAGGACCACCAGCACGTGCTGGCCACGGCGGGTCGCCTCGGCCGCGGCTGCCCGGGCGGCGGCGGAATCGCCCGCGACGACGAGGTCGATGGTTCGACTCACCGGGCCGGGCCGGTGAGCGCGGGCCCCCTCACCGACACGGAGCCGCTCAGTGTCCCGAGGAACGCCTCCAGCCGGCGCAAGTCGGTGGCGGTGAGCCGCAGCGGCCGCAGTTCGCTCCGGCCCGCCGCGGCACGTGGCGCGCGATTGTAGTGATCGAGCACCTCGCGAAGGCTGGCGAACTGTCCGGCGTCCATGTACGGCGCCCGCTCGACCACGTTGCGAAGCGAGGGCACCTTGTAGGCGCGCTCCTGGGTCGGCTCGCCGGCCGCCATGAAGCGGAGCTCGTCGCATCGGTCGCGCGCGTCGCTCCAGCGGCTCCGGCAGTTGAACTCATCGCGAACGACCGACGACGTCCCGGCCAGTCGTCCGCTGTCCGCGGGGAGCCCGGGCCTCGGCGGCACGCCGGTGTTGTGGAACTCGAAGTTCGTGAACAGGGGTCCGTTGTGGCACTGCGTACAGCCGGCCTTGCCGATGAAGAGCCTCAGGCCGTCGATCTCTTCGTCGGAGAGGATGCCGGCACCGGGCCGGCCCGCCGTGACGGCGGTCACGTAGGCGTCGAATCGCGATGCGCCGAAGACGACCTGTCGCTCGAAGGCGGCGACGGCCTTGCCGATGTTGACGAACACTCGGGTGACGTCCTCCTGCTGCGCCGGAGTCAGCGCGGCCCAGGCCGCGACTGCGGCCCGGCTGCCGGTCGGGCCGGCCACGGCGGGGACACCTGCAAGATCCGGAACCGGGCCGAACACCGCCTCGTACTCCGCTCGGTAGCTCTCGGCGATGGCGTGAGCGTACTGGCCGCGCGTGCCGCCGTGCTCGACCGGGCTTTCGAGCGGGCCGAGCGCCTGCGCCCACAGACTGTCCTTCCGCCCGTCCCAGAAGAGGAACGGCGCCCACGCGGCGCCCCCTATCGGCATGGTGCGCCTCGCTGTCGTCCCGACGCCAGTGCCGAGCGCGGTCCCGTCCTGGAAGCCGCGGTCTGGCCGGTGGCACGTACTGCAGGCGACGCGGCCGTTCGCGCTGAGCCGCGTGTCGGCGAACAGTCGCGCCCCCAGTGCGGCCGCTCGCGGATCGTCGGCCACGTGGTTGGTGGGATCCGGGGGCAGCGGGTCCAGCTCCGCCAGCGAGAGCGACCGGAGTTCCGCCAGTTGGTCCGCCGTCCAGGCGGGGCTGGTCGATGCCGCGGCGCTGGCGATCGCCGCGACGACGACCGCCGCGGCCGCTGCTGCCGTTTTCGTCGTCATGCCGTGCCCCCTGGTCAGATGTCGAGATGGAAGGTGACGGTGTCCTCGCCGTCCGGTCCGTCGATCGTCAACGTGAGCTCCCACCAGCCGCCCATGCTGAAGCGCACACCCTCGATCGCGTAGATGCCGTCGCCCAGGCTCCTGGCCGCGGGCCGTGTCGGGAGGCCGTGGCCGTGGCGCGGCATGCCGCCGCCGATCGCGATCCGGGCGTCGAGGACCGGTCGACCTTCGAGGGTTCGAACGGTGACGCGGAGGGTCAGCAGGCGTCGCGGCCGCAGCGCAGGCTCCGGCTCGAGCGTCGCGACGTACCGGCCGGCGGCGGACGTTCGCGTCCCGGTGCCGAAGTCGACGGGGGCCGGTCGCGGCCGACGGGTGCCCTCGCGCATCATCATCGCGTGGCCGCACGCCACGAGGGTCACGGCCGCCGACACCGTTGCAAGGGCGAGCACGAGCCGCCGTAGGAACGAGGAATCGATCCGCTGCATGATCTTCAACTCCTGGAGACGGCGCGGCGGTGATCGCCGCGGCGTGGTCTCGAAGCGTAGCGAGGCCTCACCGTGCCGGGCTTGAACGCCACGGCTGCTTTGCTTGAACGAAGCGGCTGAAGTCCGCCCGCGCGGCACCCGCGCGCACTGGCGGCGCGTCGCCCGGACGCGGCCAGGAACGGGCTGATGCCGCTGCTACACTGTGGGTCTGCCGTACGCCCCGAACGACGACCCGTATCGCTGGTTGAGCGTCCCGCGCTGGTACCTGTGGGAGGGCGGCTTCCTCCTCGTTGCCAGCGCCAAGGGCGTGGTCCCGTCACATGCCCACCACGCGATCCAGGTGGCGATCGCCCTGGACGGGTGCGTCGCCATCTCCGGCGCCGACGGCGAATGGCACGAGGCACGAGGCGTCGTCGTCCGGCCGGACGCCGAGCACTCGTTCGACTGCAACGGCGCGCCCGGCGTGATGCTGTTCGTGGACCCGGAGTCGAGCGAAGGCGCCTGGCTGACCGCTTCCCTCAAGCGCGACGTGACGATCGTGCCGGACGGCCGCCTGGACGCCATGCTCCCGGAACTGCGTGCGTTCGCCGCACGGCCGGACGACACCGAGGACGTCGCGGCGGTGGTCCGGCGAAGCGTGCACGGCCTGCGCCCTGGCCCGGCGCCGACGCATCGGCTGGACCCAAGGGTGACCACGGTGCTCGAGGCGGTTCGGGCGGCCGAAGAGCTGCGCATGCCGCTGGACCGCGCGGCGGACATGGCCTGCCTGTCGCCGACGCGCTTCGCGCACCTGTTCAAGGAGCAGGTCGGCCTTCCGTACAGCCGCTACCTGCTGTGGCGAAAGCTGACGCGCGCGATGGTGGCCGTGGCCTCCGAGCGCACCATCGCCGCTGCGGCGCACGCGGCCGATTTCGCCGACGCCGCGCACCTGACGCGGACGTTCTACCAGATGTTCGGCATGGCGCCCTCGGTCCTGATGCGCGGGGAGTTCATCGAGCTCGCCTCGCCCTTCAGCGTTGCGGGCGGCGACGGCGCCGGCCGGCGGGCGTCCCGAACCGATTAGCCGATTCGTTCAACGACAACAGCCGCTCCATCCAATCGGGCCCGCCCGGCCGGATGCGAGACTGCGCTCCGTTGACATGACGTCAACACCAACCAAGGAGCGTCTGATGTCGAATCCCGCCAACACCTGTGCGTGCGAGTCCTGCCCCGGTTCCCAGTGCACGTGCGGCTGCCAGACCGGTCCAGGCCGGCCGGCGGCGGCCTGTCCATGCGGCGATGCCTGCACCTGCGGTGACGCCTGCACCTGCGGCGCCGGGTGCGCCTGCGGCGAGAGCCGCGGCTGTGCGGGCGCCTGCCGCGTGGACACGCAGGCGGCGGGCCGGTGAGGCACGTCGCCATGGGCCTGCTCGCGGGCGTCGGCAGCGTGTGCCTGCTGCTGGCGCTCGCGACCGCGTGGTGCCTGGCAGGCGTCCGGTCGTCACAGGTGGCCAGGATGTGGGTGCCGGGTCCTCAGTACCTGCTGAAGGCCCATCTCGACTTCCTGATGATGACCGGGCTCCTGTTCGTCTTCTTCCTGCTCTTCGAGCGGCTTCACCTCGCGCCTCCGTCGTCCATCGTGGCGGCAATGAGCGTCGGGTCCATCACCAACCCGGCGGGGTTCGTGGCCCTCGCGTTCAGGCCCGACCTTCCGCAGCGCCCCACGGCGCCATTCGGCGCGCTGATGGCGCTGAGCTTCGTCCTCACGACCGTCGGATACGGCGGCGCGGCGTGGCACGTGCTGCACGCCGTCGTGCATGCGTCCATCTGATCGCGAGCAGCCGCCGTCAGCGACGGCGGGCGGCTCGGCGGTGCGCACGCCCCTGTCATCACACGGAACGAGGCCGGCACGTTCCGGCCCGGCGCCCCCGGGCCGGGCGCGTTCATGAACCGTCACGTCTCATTGGGAGCTTCCGTCATGCCATTCCTCATCGGAGTCGCCCTCTCGGCCGGCGTCGGGCTGTTCGCGGCACGCACCGGCCTCGATCGCGACCGCGCGTTCTACCCCACGGTGCTGATCGTGGTGGCCTCCTACTACGTGCTCTTTGCGGCGATGGGCCAGTCGGTGCCGGCGGTGCTCGCCGAGTCGGTCGCGATGGCGGCGTTCGCGCTGACGGCGGTCGCGGGATTCACGTCGGGCGGCTGGATCGTCGTGATGGCGTTGGCGGGCCATGGCGCCTTCGACGCCGTGCACGGCCTCGTCATCGACAACCCTGGCGTGCCGTCCTGGTGGCCGTCGTTCTGCGCCGCCTATGACGTCGGCGCGGCGGCGTTCCTCGCCTGGCGTCACGGCGCCGCCGTCGCTGGCGCCTAGAACCGGAGGTCGCCCGGCCCGCGCCGCCGGCTGCGGCCGGGATTGGCCCGCTGGGAAATTCCGCGCCTGGGGTGCCGCCGCCCGGCCGTCGGCGCACGCGCGCGCCATTCGAGCCGCTTCACGCGCCGCCGTCCGGGCACGGTATTTGCGCCCGTGACGGGCGAGGCAGCCCGTGGTGAGGTTCCTGCGACGGCGTCCGGTGCTCGCGTACTTCGGGCTCACGTTCGCCATCTCCTGGAGCGGCTTCCTGCTCGCGCTGGGCCCCCGCGCCCTCATGACCACGGACTGGCAGGCAGAGGGCTCGGTGCTGCCCGCGGTCTTCGCCATGCTGGCGGGCCCGAGCATCGCCGGCCTGCTCCTCACGGGCCTCGTCGCCGGGCGCGACGGCTACCGGCAGCTCCTGGCCCGCCTCGTCAGGTGGCGCGTGGGCCTGCGCTGGTACGCCTTCGCCGTGCTGCCCTCGCCGCTGGTCTCGGCGGGTCTGCTGCTGGCGCTGTCCACGACGTCGCCACTCTTCGGCGCCGACGGCACCGCCGTCCTGCTCGGCGGGCTCGGCGCGGCGGCGACGACGATCTTCGAGGAGATCGGCTGGACGGGATTGGCCACGCCGCTGCTCCGGCGCCGCCACACGGTGCTCGTGACGGGCCTGATCGTGGGCGTGTGGTGGGGCCTGTGGCACCTGCTCCAGCAGGTCTTCATCAGCGGCACCTATGCCGGCGGCGTGCCGCACGCGCTCTTCCTCGCGCTGTCGGTGCTCGCCGCCGTCGCCAGCCTGTCGGGGTATCGCGTCCTCATGGTGTGGCTGTACGACCGCACGGGCAGCCTGTTCGTCGCGACCGTGATGCACGGCATGCTCACCGCGAGCTCGGTCTTCTGGTTCACGCCCATCGCGACCGGCGCGCAGTTCCTGGCCAATGTCTGGCTGGCCGCCGCGGCGATGTGGCTCCTCGTCGGCGTCGTCGCCGTGTTCGACGGCTGGCCGGGACCTGGACGCACCAGGCCCTTCCGCGGGCCCGACGGCGCGATCCTGCCTGGCAGCGTCGCGGAGTCGGGACGCCTCCGGCTCGGCGGCGTCGAGCAGTGGGTGCTGATCCGGGGCGAGAGCGTCGCCAATCCGGTCCTCGTCGTTCTGCACGGCGGCCCCGGCATGAGCGAGATGGGCTTCTTCCGTCGCTGCAACGCGGAGCTGGAACGGCACTTCACCGTCGTGCACTGGGACCAGCGGGGCACGGGACGGTCGTTCGCCCGGGACATTCCGCCCTCCTCCATGACGGTCGAGCGGTTCGTGGCGGACCTGGACGAGCTCGTCGACCTCGTCCGCCGCCGCTTCGGGACCCCGAAGGTCGTGCTGCTGGGGCACTCGTGGGGCTCCGCGCTCGGCGCGATCTACGCCGCGCGGTTCCCGGCGAAGGTGTCCGTGTATGTCGGCGCCGCGCAGATCGGCGATTGGGCCGCCGCCGAGGCGTCCTCGTACGCCTACGGACTGGCCGAGGCCGAGCGCCAGCACGACGCCCGCGCGCTGCGGACGCTTCGGGCCATCGGCCCGCCGCCCTACGCGGCCGGAAGCGTGTTCGTGGAACGCCGGATTCTCAGCCGGCTGGACGGCCAGATGCGCCCGCGCACGCTCTGGAAAGCGGGACGCGCGCTGCTCGGAGGACCGGAGTCGTCGGTCTTCGACCTGCCGAACCTGGTCCGGGGCTTCGGGTTCACGCTTCGCGCCATGTGGGCGGAAGTCTCGACGCTCGATCTCGCGCGGCAGGTGCCGGCCTTGCGCATGCCCGTGATCGTCCTGGTCGGGCGGCGCGATCACTGGGTACCGCCCGAGACGACCGTGGCGTACTTCGAGGCGCTCGCGGCACCGCTGAAGAGGCTGATCTGGTTCGAGGCGTCCGGGCACGAAGCGTTCGTCGACGAACCCGGGAAGTTCAACGCGACCCTGGTGGAGGTGGTGCGGCCGCTCACCTCGTGGCGCGAGCCCGCGCCCGCCTAGGACCTCGCCGGCCGTGCCACCGGCGGCACGTAGGTGAGCAGCCCGTCGGGCTTCCAGGGGATGACGCGGCCCTGCTCGGCGCTCATGTAGCACGTCATCAGGAGCTCGGTCACGTCGCGGCCGGCGTGGAAGTTCAGCTCGGGCTGGACGCCGTTGGCGAACCAGGTGGCGAAGGCGCGGTTCTCGCCCTCGTAGCCGTACTCGGCGCTCTCGTTGCCCACAAGCGGCATGAGGCCCTGTTCGGCGTTCTGCTTCTCGATCAGGTCCTCGCCCACCATGCCCTGGAGCCGGCGGGACAGGAACACCTTCGTGCCCGTGTCGAGGGTGCTGCTCGACATCGAGTACTCGGGGCCCATCAGCTCCATCGTCAGCCGGAGGCCGGCTCCGACGTAGCTCCAGGACGTCGTGGCCTCGACCACCAGCGGCTGTCCGTCCTCGCCGGCGTAGGTGATGGTCGCGCGGGCGAAGTCCTCCGCCGGGTGCCGCGCGTAGTCGACGGCGCTGGTCATCATCTCCTGCAGCAGGCGGACGTATTCCGGCCGGCTCCACTTGAGCGTCGCCACCTGGGCCGAGACGCTCGTGATCGTGATGCTGTCGCGCGGCGCGCCCGGCTTCGTCAGCAGGTACCGGCCCACCTCGAGGCTGTGGCACATCATGTCGTTCAGCACGCCCCCGCCCTGCTGCTCGCCCTGCCAGAACCACGGCTCGTGCGGGCCGCCGTGCTCCTCGGCGGCGCGGGCCAGGTAGGGGCGCCCGGACAGCGTGGCGCCGCGGGCCCACGCGATGGCCTTGCCGCGCTCCACGCCCGGCGCGAAGAGCTGGTTCTCGAGGTACCCGTGCAGGAGGCCGCTCTCTTCCACCAGCTCCACCATCCGCGCGGCCTCGGCGGCGTTCCTGCCGAGGGGCTTCTCGCAGGCGACGGCCACGAGCCGGGCGCCCTTCTTCAGCGCGGCGACGATCCGCTGCATGTTGTCCACGCGCGCGTAGTTGGGCCCGCAGATCCAGATGCAGTCGATGGACGGGTCCTCCACCATGGCTTCGAGCGTGGGGAAGGCCTTCGCGTCGCCGACGCCGAGCTCGCGCGCCAGCGCGGCGGCCTCCTCGGCCCGGGCGGGCGTGGGGCTCCAGACGCCGCGCACGTCGCCGTCGCGCACCGCCTGCCAGGATCGGATGTGGAAACGGGTCATGAACCCGCTGCCGATGAAGCCCACGCCAAGCCGCTTCGCCATCTGTGCACCAGCTCCGGATCGGTGGAAAAAGCAGCGCCACTATAGCAGCCCGGCGCCGGACCGCCGGCACGGGAGACGTGGACATGCCCGGCCGATCCGCTAACATCCCGGGCGCGAGGGGGGCACATGCACGCGCACCGGCAGCTGGCCACGATGATGTTCCTCGAGTACGTGATCTGGGGGTCGTGGCTGCCGCTGCTGGCCCTCTACCTGTCGGGCGTGCTGCAGTTCTCGGGCGCCGACATCGGCTGGATCTTCGCGACGCCGGCCGCGGCCTCGCTCGTGGCGCTCTTCGCGGGCGGCCAGGTGGCCGATCGGCTGATGGCGCCGGAGCGGCTGCTCGCGGTCTGCCACGTCATCGGCGGGACGTCCATGCTGGCCCTGGCCTGGCAGACCACGTTCTGGCCGTTCTTCGCGCTGATGCTCGTGCACCAGCTCGCCTACACCCCTACGGTGTCGATCACCAACGCCATCGTGTTCCATCGCGCCACCGACTCGCGGCACGACTTCGGGCGCCTGCGGATGTGGGGCACCATCGGCTGGATCGCGGCCAGCTGGCCCTTCGTGTTCCTGCTGGCCGACAAGACCGGCGGAGACCTGGCAGCGGCGCTCCGCAGCATCTTCGTCGTGGCGGGGCTGGCCTCGTACGCGCTGGCGGGCTTCGCGGTCACGCTGCCGGCGACGCCGATCGGGCAGGGCGCGGGATCGGGCAACGCGCCGCTCGCCGCCATCAAGCTGCTGGCGGTGCCGTCGCTCCTCGTGCTGTTCGTCGTCACCTTCCTCGACTCGCTGGTCCACCAGTGCTACTTCCAGTGGACGAGCCCGTTCCTGGAACACGCCGGCCTGGCCGCGAACTGGATCATGCCGGCGATGAGCATCGGCCAGGTGGCCGAGATCGCCACCATGAGCGTGCTGGGCCTGGCCCTGGCGCGCTTCGGCTGGCGGACGACGATGGCCGTCGGCATTGCCGCGCATGCGGCGCGCTTCTTCGTCTACGCCATCGGCCATCCGCTGTGGCTGATGGTGGCCGTCAACGTGGTGCACGGCGTCTGCTACGCGTTCTTCTTCGCCGCCGTCTACATCTACGCGGACGAGCGCTTTCCGAAGGACTCGCGCGCCAGCGCCCAGGGCCTGTTCAACCTGCTCATCCTCGGGCTCGGGCCGTTCCTGGGCAGCGTGCTCTGGGGCACGCTGGGCGACCGGTTCCGCCTGGCGGACGGCAGCGTGGACTTCACCCGCCTGTTCCAGGCGCCGGCCTGGATGGGCGTCGCCGCCATGCTGCTCCTGCTCGTGGCGTTCCACCCCGCCGTGGCCGGCGAGCGTGCGCCCGCCGGGACGGGATCGTGAGGGACGACGTCCGCCTCGCCGGCGCCTTTCGGCTCGTCGACGGCATCGCCGACCGGAGGTAGGCTAGGGACCATGACGCGCCGCCTTGCCGCCACCGTCCTCCTGGTGCTCGCCCTCGCGGGCGCCGGACTCGCCCGCCAGGACGGCCCGCCGCGCGATCCGAAGGCCACCCGGGCCGCCGATCTCGTGGAGCTCGTCACGCTCGACCCCGGCATCAGGATCGACATCCGGTACGCGGGCAGCAACAATTTCCTCGGCAAGCCCGTGTACCCGGAAGCCCGGGCGTTCCTGCAGCGCCCGGCCGCCGAGGCGCTCGTGCGGGCGCATCGCGCGCTGGCCCCGCTCGGCTACGGTCTCCTCATCCACGACGGCTACCGCCCCTGGACGATCACGAAGCTGTTCTGGGACATGACGGAGGGCACGCCCATGCAGGAGTTCGTGGCGGACCCGAAGTCCGGCTCCAAGCACAATCGCGGGTGCGCCGTGGACCTCACGATGTACGACCTGGCCACGGGCGAGGCCGTGCAGATGCCCGGCAACTACGACGAGGCGTCGCTCCGGTCGTATCCGGACTATCAGGGCGGCCCGCCCGAGGCGCGGGCCAGGCGCGACCTCCTGCGGCGAACGATGGAAGCCCAGGGGTTCACGGTCGAGCCGAACGAGTGGTGGCACTTCAACTACAAGGACTGGACCGAGTACCCGATTCTCGACATCTCCTTCAAGGAGGCGGCGTCCCGCAGGTAGCGGCGCCCCTGCCGGCATGATCGGCGTCTCGTCCACGCTGACAGGCGACACGGTCGCCATGTTCGAGTTCCTGCGCGTGCCGCTGAACGGCGGCCCGCCCACGGTCTTCACCGCCACCTCGCGGGCGGACGGGGCGATCGTCGAGAACGCCGCGCACGACGTCCCGAGGGCACGCACGTCCTGCGAGCCGTAGCGCTCGCGCACGCTCCAGGATCCGTTTCCCAGGGATGACGCCCGCGTCCGCCGGCCCGCTGCGCCTCGTCCTCGGCGTGACCGCCGTCGTTGCCGTCACCGCGCTCTACCGCTGGCTGACGGTGTCGAACGCGGCCGTCGTGTCCACGACGTTCCTCCTCGTCGTGCTGGTCGTGGCCGCGACGTCCAGCCTCGGCGTGTCCATCGGCGTCTCGGTCGCCGCTGTCCTGTCGTTCAACTTCTTCTTCCTGCCGCCCGTCGGCACCTTCACGGTGGCGGATCCCCAGAACTGGCTGGCTCTCATCGCGTTCCTGGCCGTGAGCGCGGTCGCCAGCAACCTGTCCACCGTGGCGCGGGCCCGGACGGCGGAGGCGATCTCGCGGCGCGACGAGCAGGCGCGCCTGTTCGACCTCAGCCGCGACGTGCTCGTCCTCCCCGACGGCCGCGAGGCCCTGCGGGCCCTGGCTCACGCGGTGGCCCGCCGATTCGACGTCGAGTTCCTGGCCCTCGCGCTGCCGGCCGCGGGCGGCTGGGAGGTCTCGGCGGCCGGCGCGGCGGCGCTACCCCTCGACCACGCCCATCTCGACGCCGCGCTCGCCGACGCCAGGGCCACGCTGGCGTTCGACGCCAGCACGCGGACCTACGCCGGGCAGCGGGAGATCCTCGTGGAGGGCCGCGCCGTGCGCCTCGTGCCGCTGCGAGCGGGCACGCGGCCCATCGGCCTGCTCGCGGCGTCGGGACGGCCCATCGACCCCGGGACCCTCGATGCGCTCGCCGGCCTGGTGGCCATCGCGATCGAGCGGACGTCGCTGCTGCAGGAGCGGAAGGCCGCCGAGCTGACCCGGCAGAGCGAGGCGTTGAAGTCGGCGCTGCTCGCGTCGATCGGCCACGACCTCCGGACGCCGCTCACGGCGATCCGCGTGGCCGCGGCGAACCTGCTGGACGGCACGCTGTCCGCGGCGGATCGCGCCGAACAGGGGGAGCTCATTCAGGCCGAGGTGGAACGCCTCGGCCGGCTGTTCCAGAACCTTATGGACATGGCCCGCCTCGATGCCGGCGGCGTGGCGCGCAGCACGCGGCGCGTCCACCCGTCCGAGGTCGTGGCGGCCGCGCGCGACCTGGTCGAACACACCGTGCGCGAGCACCGGCTGGACGTGGCCGTCGAGCCCGACCTGCCCGTGACGCTGGATCCGCGCCTCACGGCCGCGGCCCTGGCGCACGTGCTCGAGAACGCGGCGCAGTACTCGGCCGCCGGATCCACGATCGGCGTCCGTGCCGGCGCGACGGGGGACGGACTGCGGATCGTCGTGCGGGACCGGGGACCGGGCATCGCGCCGTCGGACCTGCCCCACGTCTTCGACCGGTTCTTCCGGGGCGATGCCGCGCGGGCCCGCGCCTCTGGCACGGGTATGGGGCTCTGGATTGCCCGGGGATTCCTGGCCGCGCAGCACGGGCGCATCCGGGCGGGAAACGCGGCCGGCGGAGGCGCGGAGTTCACACTCGAGGTGCCCGCGGCGGACGGCGCGCTCGACGAGCCGTCCCACAGGGCCGCCCAGGCATGACCGCGCCCGCCCGCATTCTGCTCGTGGACGACGAGCCCGCCATCCAGCGGGCCATCGCGCCGCTCCTGCGCAGCCGCGGCTACCTCGTCGAGGTCGCGGCCACGGGCGGGGACGCGCTGCGCCTGGCCGCGAGTCATCCGCCCGACCTCATCGTGCTCGACCTGGGACTGCCCGACATCGAGGGCACCGAGGTGTGCCGCCGCATCCGCGAGACGTCGAAAGTGCCCATCCTGGTGCTGTCGGCACGCGAGGCCGAGGAAGACAAGGTCCAGGCCCTCGATCTCGGCGCCGACGACTACGTCACCAAACCGTTCGGTCCGGGCGAACTGCTGGCGCGCATCCGCGTGGCGCTCCGCCGCGTGGCGGTGGACGCCGTCGAGGAGTCGGGCCTGTTGCGCGCGGGCGGCCTGGACATCGACTACGACCGGCGCCGGGTGGTGCGTGACGGCCTCGAGATCCGGCTCACGCCGAAGGAGTTCGAGCTGCTGTCCCTGCTGGCGCGGCATCATGACCGCGTCCTCACGCATCGCGCGATCCTGAAGGCCATCTGGGGCGCGAACGCGGTCGATCAGCCCGAGCACCTCTGGACGCTCGTGGCGCAGCTGCGGCGCAAGATCGAGCCGGATCCGGCCACGCCGCGCTTCCTCGTCAGCGAGCCCTGGGTCGGCTACCGCTTCGTCACCGGGGAGCCGCCCCGCGACTGACCGTCCCGTCGGGTCCCGCCGAATCGGCCGGACCACGCGCCTTCAGGACTTTTTCAGGCACTTCTCACGCCCTTCTCAGGCGCCGGGCGCTAGCGTCGGAAATGGGAGTTCGACGAATGCGTGCCTTGCCGGTCCTGCTGGTCTCCACCCTCGTCGCCGGGACGGCGCCGGCCGCCCGGGCCCAGACGGCCGAGCCGGCATCAGCGGCCCAGGCGCCGGCGCCGACCGATCCGCTGCAGTCCCTCCAGCTCGGCGTGACCCTGGAGGGCTTCTACGAATACAACTGGAACCGCCCGTACGACCGCGTGAACGTGCTGCGCGCCTACGACGCGCGGGCCAACGTCTTCGGCCTGCAGCAGGTGGCGCTCGTCATGGACGGCGCGCCGAAGGTCGACGAGGGCCGGCGCTTCGGCGCCCGGGTCGACCTGCAGTTCGGCCAGGCCACCGACACCGTGCAGGGCAACCCGGCAAACGAGCCGCGGCCCGACGTCTACCGGCACCTCTGGCAGGCCTATGGCACCTATGTGTTCCCGGTCGGCCGGGGCCTCGAGGCCGACTTCGGGAAGTTCGCCTCGAACCTCGGCTACGAGACCAACTACGCGAAGGACGACGACCACTTCTCCCGCGGGTACCTCTTCGGCTTCCTGCCGTTCTATCACTCGGGCGTGCGTTTGAGTCTGCCGGTTGGCGACCGCGTGACGGTCGCGTACGCGCTCACCAACGGCATCCAGCAGACCGAGGACTTCAACGACTACAAGAGCAGCCACTTCACGGTCGTGGGCGAACCGGCGGCGACAGTGACCTGGACGACCAGCGTCTACGTCGGCCAGGAGCAACCGGATGGCGGCGCGCCCGCCGGACCCGACGGCTTCTTCCGCGTGTTCGACACCTATGTGGCCTGGGCCGCGACGCCCGCGCTCGGCGTCGGCCTCGACGTGAACTACGTGACGAGTGAGGTCAACTCCGCGGATGATGCGCTGGCGCTCCAGGGCACCGGCGCCTACGCGCGCTATCGGGTCTCGACGCCTGCGGCGCTGGCGGTCCGCTACGAGCGCCTCGACGACGAGGGCCTGTTCGGCGGCATCGACCAGGTGCTGCACGAGGTCACGGCCACGGCGGAATACAAGTTCGCCGACGGCTTCCTGATGCGCGCCGAGCTCCGCCGCGACTGGTCGAACCAGCGCTTCTTCACGGGCCTGCGGCCCGGCGAACCCCGGAAGGGCCAGACCACCGCGCTCGTCGGGCTGGTGTGGTGGTTCGGCAACAAGGCGGGTGCCTGGTGACGCGCCATGCGCAGCCGCGGTCCGGTTGGAGATGACGATGCAGGACGTGCTGTTCGTGGGAGTGACGGCGGTGTTCTTCTTTGCCGCCGCCGGCTACGTGGCCGGCTGCCGTGCCCTGAACCAGGGAGAGCGTCGATGACGGCCGAACTGGCCGGTCTGGCGATTTCGGGGCTGCTGCTCGCGTATCTCGTCTACGCGATGCTCAAGCCGGAGAAGTTCTGACATGACCCTCAACGGCTGGACGCAGATCGCGATCTTCCTGCTCGCCGTGCTGGCCGTGACCCGGCCGCTCGGCCGCTACATGACGCTCGTGTTCGAGGGGCGCCGCACCTGGCTCGACCCGGTTCTCCGTCCCGTCGAGCGCGGCATCTACCGGCTCACGGGCGTCGACGACATGCACCAGATGCGGTGGCCCGAATACGCGCAGACGATGCTGGCGTTCAGCGTCGTCTCGATGCTCGCGCTCTACGGCCTGATGCGCCTGCAGGCGGTGCTCCCGTTCAACCCGCAGGGGCTGGGGCCGGTGGCGCCCGACCTGGCGTTCAATACCGCGGCGTCGTTCGCGACCAACACCAACTGGCAGGCATACGCCGGCGAGACGACGATGAGCTATCTCACGCAGATGGCCGGCCTCGCCTACCAGCACTTCGTGTCGGCCGCGGCCGGCATCGCGCTGGCGATCGCCTTCATTCGCGGCATCGCCGCGAAGGCGGACGGCGCCCTCGGCAACTTCTGGGTGGACATGGTGCGCGCCGCGCTCTGGGTGCTGCTGCCCCTCGGCCTGGCCGGCGCGCTGTTCCTCGTGTCGCAGGGCGTGGTCCAGAACCTGAAGCCGTACGACCGCGTGCGGCTCGTCGATCCCCAGCCATCGGCGGCGACGGCGGACGGCAGCGCGATCGCGACGGCGGTGACGGAGCAGGTGATCGCCCAGGGGCCGGTCGCGTCGCAGGAGATCGTCAAGGAGCTCGGCACCAACGGCGGCGGGTTCTTCAATGCCAACAGCGCGCACCCCTTCGAGAACCCGACGCCCCTCTCGAACCTCTTCGAGATGGTCGCGATCTTCGCCATCTCGGCCGGCCTCACCTGGACCCTCGGCGACATGACGGGGTCGCGGCGCCACGGCTGGGCCGTGTGGGCGGCCATGGCGGGCCTGTTCCTGGCGGGAGTGACCACGGCGTACTGGGCCGAGGCCAGCGGCAACCCGCTGCTGGCGGGCGCGGACCAGGCGCCCGGCGCCATGTGCCCGGGGGGCAACATGGAAGGCAAGGAATCGCGGTTCGGCATCGCCGGCTCCGCGCTCTTCGCCACGGTGACGACCGACGCGAGCTGCGGCGCCGTCAACGCGATGCACGACTCGTTCACCCCGCTCGGCGGCCTCGTGCTGCTCGTGAACATGATGCTCGGCGAGGTGATCTTCGGGGGCGTCGGCGCGGGGATGTACGGGATCCTCATCTTCGTCGTCCTGTCGGTGTTCATCGCCGGCCTCATGGTGGGACGGACACCCGAGTACCTGGGCAAGAGGATCGAGGCCTTCGACGTCCAGATGGCCATGCTGGCGGTGCTGGTCGTCCCGCTGGTCATCCTGGTGTTCACCGGTATCTCGATCGTGTCGCCCGGCGTCGGCACCTCGAGCCTCTGGAATTCGGGCCCCCACGGGTTGTCCGAGATGCTCTACGCCTACACGTCGGGTGCGGCGAACAACGGCTCCGCGTTCGCGGGCCTGTCGGCCAACACCCCCTGGTACAACGTCACGATCGGCCTTGCGACGCTCGCCGGGCGCTTCCTGATCGTCGTCCCGATGCTGGCGCTGGCCGGCAACCTGGCGCGGAAGGCGCAGGTGCCGCCCTCGCCCGGCACCTTCCCGGTGACGACCCCGCTCTTCGCGGTGCTCCTCGTCAGCGTGATCGCGATCGTGGGCGTGCTCACCTTCTTCCCGGTCCTCAGCCTCGGGCCGATCGTCGAGCACGTCCTGCTGCAGCGGGGCACGACCTTCTAGGCGGATTCCACTCATGGCCAGGACACGGACGCTCAGCATCTGGGCCCCGGCACTCGTCCGTGCCGGGCTCGCCGACGCCTTCCGCAAGCTGGATCCCCGCGTCGTCATCAGGAACCCGGTGATGTTCGTCGTCGAAACCGGCGCCGCCCTGACGACGGTGCTGCTCGTTCGCGACGTCGTCGCCGGCGCGCCGTTCGGCTTCCAGCTGCAGATCGTCCTGTGGTTGTGGGCCACGGTGTTCTTCGCCAACCTGGCCGAAGCGATGGCGGAGGGCCGGGGCAAGGCCCAGGCCGACACGCTGCGGAAGACGCGCACGGAGACCTTCGCCGCCCGCCTCACCGCCGACGGCCGCGTCGAATCGGTGGCGGCCGGGTCGCTGCGCAGGGGCGACGTCGTACGCGTGCAGGCGGGCGAGTTCATCCCGGCCGACGGCGAGATCATCGAGGGAGTCGCCACGGTGGACGAGTCGGCCATCACGGGCGAATCGGCGCCCGTCATCCGCGAGGCCGGCGGCGACCGGTCGGCCGTCACCGGCGGCACACGCGTGCTGTCGGACGGGATCACCGTGCGCGTGTCGTCCGACCCCGGGCACACGTTCCTCGACCGCATGATCGCGCTCGTCGAAGGCGCTGAACGGCAGAAGACGCCGAACGAGATCGCCCTGAACATCCTGCTGGCGGGTCTGACGCTCGTGTTCCTGCTGGCGGTGGTGACGCTGCAGCCCTTCGCGATCTACTCCGGGGCGCGGCAGTCGGTGTTCGTGCTGGTGTCGCTGCTGGTCTGCCTGATTCCCACCACGATTGGCGGGCTGCTGTCGGCCATCGGCATCGCCGGCATGGACCGCCTCATCCAGCACAACGTGCTGGCGATGTCGGGCCGCGCGGTCGAGGCCGCCGGCGACGTGCACACGCTGCTGCTCGACAAGACCGGCACCATTACCCTCGGCAACCGCCAGGCCGCCGACTTCGTGCCGGCGCCGGGCGTCACCGCCGGCGAGCTGGCCGATGCAGCCCAGCTCGCTTCGCTCGCCGACGAGACGCCCGAAGGCCGATCCATCGTCGTGCTGGCCAAGCAGAGGTTCGGCATCCGCGGACGGACGCTGGCGGCCCACGAGGCCCAGTTCGTGGGCTTCTCGGCCCAGACCCGCATGTCGGGTGTGGACGTCGACGGGCGCCAGGTCCGGAAGGGCGCGGTCGATGCGATCCTGAAGTACCTCGCTGACAACGGCGGGACGGCGCCGCCGGAGGTGCAGGGCGCCGTCGAGACCATCGCGCGTTCCGGGGGCACGCCGCTCGTCGTGGCGGACAGGGGCCGCGTGCTGGGCGTCGTGCACCTGAAGGACGTCGTCAAGGGCGGCCTGTCCGAGCGCTTCGCCGCGCTCAGGACGATGGGCATCCGCACGGTGATGATCACGGGCGACAACCCGCTCACGGCGGCGGCCATTGCGAAGGAGGCCGGCGTGGACGACTTCCTGGCCGAGGCCACGCCCGAGGACAAGATGCGGCTGATCAAGCGGGAACAGCAGGCCGGCAAGCTCGTGGCGATGACGGGCGACGGCACCAACGACGCGCCGGCCCTGGCTCAGGCCGACGTGGGCGTGGCCATGAACACCGGCACGCAGGCGGCGAAGGAAGCCGGCAACATGGTGGACCTCGACTCGAACCCGACCAAGCTCATCGAGATCGTCGAGATCGGCAAGCAGCTGCTGATGACGAGGGGCGCGCTCACCACGTTCTCGATCGCGAACGACGTGGCGAAGTACTTCGCCATCATCCCGGCGATGTTTCTGGCGGCCCATCCGGAGCTGGGCGTCCTGAATGTCATGGGACTGCGGACCCCCGAGTCGGCGATCCTCTCGGCCGTCATCTTCAACGCCGTCATCATCGTGGTGCTGGTGCCGCTGGCGCTCCGGGGCGTCAGATTCCACGCGATGGAGGCTGCGGCGCTGCTGCGCCGGAACCTGCTCGTGTACGGCCTGGGCGGCATCGTGGCGCCGTTTGCCGGCATCAAGATCATCGACGTCGTCATCACGAGCCTCGGGCTCGTCTAGGAGTCGCCATGGCCCGCCATCTCGTCACCGCGGCGCTCATGACCGTGGTCACCACGGTCCTGCTGGGCATCGCGTATCCCCTGGCCGTCACCGGGCTCGCCCAGGTGCTGTTTCCGGACCAGGCGAACGGCCAGCTCATCGCCAGGAACGGCGTCTTTGTGGGGTCGCGGCTCATCGGCCAGCCGTTCACGTCGCCCGGCTACTTCCACGCGCGGCTGTCGGCCGCCGGCGCCGGCGCCGGCTACGACGCGTCGGCGTCAGCGGGCTCCAACTACGGGCCCACGAACCGCAGGCTCATCGAGCGTGTGGCGGCCGACATCGCGCGACGCCAGGCCGAGAACCCCGGCGTGCCCGTTCCCGTCGACCTCGTGACCGCGTCGGCGTCCGGCCTGGATCCCCACATCAGCCCGGCCTCGGCGCTGTTCCAGGTGCCGCGCGTGGCGCGCGAGCGGGGCCTGGCGGAAGCGGACCTGCGGCAGCTCGTCACCGGCCACATCGAGCCCCGGCAACTGGGCCTGTTCGGCGAGCCCGTGGTGAACGTGCTCCTGCTGAACCTCGCGCTCGACGAGATGGCGCCCCGGCGGCCGTGACATGACGGGCGAGTCGCGTCCTTCGGCCGACGCGCTGCTGGCACGGCTCCAGTCGCGCGACCGGGCCCGGCTGCGCGTGTACGTCGGCGCCGCTCCTGGTGTCGGGAAGACCTACGCGATGCTGCGCGAGGCCCGCGCGCTCCGTGCGCGGGGGCTCGACGTCGTCGCGGGCCTCGTGGAGACCTACGGGCGCGCCGAGACCGAGGCTCAACTGGGCGATCTCGAGGTCGTCCCGCGCAGGAAGGTCGCGTATCGGGGCGTCGTCCTCGAGGAGATGGACGTCGACGCCATCCTCGCGCGCCGGCCGCAGGTGTGCGTCGTCGACGAGTTGGCGCACACCAACGTGCCCGGCAGCCGTCACGGCAAGCGGTTCGAGGACGTGCTCGAGCTGCTCGACGCCGGCATCCACGTGATGACCGCCGTGAACATCCAGCACCTCGAGACCCTGAACGACGCGGTGGCCCGGGTGACCGGTGTCCGCGTCCGCGAGACGGTGCCGGACACGTTCCTCGATCGGGCCGACGAGGTGGTCAACGTCGACGCCACCGTGGAAGAGCTGCGGAGCCGGCTGCGGGAAGGAAAGGTCTACCGGCCCGACAAGGTCGAACAGGCGCTGGCGAACTTCTTCCGCAAGGGCAACCTCTCGACCCTCCGCGAGCTGGCACTGCGGGCGGTGGCCGACGAGGTGGGCGAGAAGGCGGCCGGCTACCGCGCGCGCGAGGGCCTGGAGCCCGCCCTGATTCCCGAGCGGGTCATGGTCTGCATGAGTTCGAACGCGCAGGCGCCCCGGGTGATTCGCGCCGGGGCCCGCATCGCCGGGCGGCTGGGCTCGAAATGGTACGCGGTCTACGTGGAGACCCCGCGTGAGACGCCCGGCCGCATCCGTCCCGGGGACGCCGAGGCGCTAAGCGAGAACATCCGGCTGGCCGAGGGCCTGGGCGCGACGGTGGTGCGGGTCCACGCCCGGCGGCCGGCCGACGGGCTGGTGGCGTTCGCGCAGCGGGAAGGCGTCACGCACGTGATCTTCGGCCAGACCGCGCGCTCGCGGTGGGATCTGTTGTGGCGCGGGTCGACCCTCGATCGCTTCCTGAGCGCCGTACCCGACGCGGCTGTGCAGGTGGTGCCCCTGGGGGAGCCGGGATCATGACAGCCGCGCTGGCCGGCTCGGCCGTCCCACTCCGGGTGCGCCTGCTCGCCGCCTTCGCCTCCCTCGTGGTGGCACTGGCGGGCCTTGGCGCCTGGAGCGCCTGGCGCCTTCGCGACCTCGGCGAGGTCGCCGAGCGCATCCTTGCCGACAACTTCCTGTCGGTCGAGGCCGCCCACGCCATGCGCGTGAGCGTCGAGCGGCTCGAGGGGCAGGGCGGCACGCCTGCCGCTGCCGAGTCGGGCGGCGCGCGGGGGGCCGACGAGCACGGGGCCTTCGCCCGCGCGTACGCGATCGCGGCCGGCAACGTGACCGAGCCCGGGGAGACCGAGGTGATCGCGGCCATCCGCGCCGGCTACGCGGACTACGAACGAACCCCGTCGGCGGCCGGCGTGGAGCGGCTGCGCAGGTCGATCGCGGATCTCGATCGGCTGAACGTCGCGGCCATGCGCGGCAAGAGCGATGCGGCCGGGGCGCTCGCACGCCGGGACGCCGCGTGGACCGTGGCGCTGATGGTGGTGCTGACGCTCGGCGGCGCGTGGCTCACGGCGGCGGTGGGCCGGCGGATCATCGGGCCGATCGAGGCGCTGACGCGGGCCGCGACCCGCGTCGCCGCCGGAGACCTGGACGTGGCCGTGCCTGCGGATCGCGCCGACGAGCTCGGCCAGATGGCGCGGGCGTTCAACGACATGGCCGCGCGCGTGCGCCAGGCGCGCGTATCCGATCGCGACGCCCTGGCCGAGGCCCGCCAGGTGGCGGAACGCATGATGCTGCTCGAGGACGTGCGGCACCTGCACGAGCTCAACCGGCTGAAGTCGGAGTTCGTCGCCGAAGCGTCGCACGAGCTCCGGACGCCGCTCGCCAGTCTGCAGCTCGGGCTGGATCTGCTGCACGAACAGCTCGCGACGCTCACCCCCAGGCAGCGCGAGATCGTCGATCTGTGCCGCGGCGACGGCGAGCGCCTCGCGAAGCTGGCCCGCGACCTGCTCGACCTGTCGCGGCTCGAGAGCGGCCAGCGGCCGCCGCGCCGCACGGCCGTCGCCGTCGAGGCCCTGGTCCGCGGGGCCGTGGAGCCGCTGCGGCGGCAGGGCGATGCCCGCGGCGTCACCCTGGTCGTCGACGTCCCGCCGGGCCTGCCGCCCGTGTACGCCGATCGGGCGCAGATCGAGCGCGTCCTGACGAATCTCGTCTCGAACGCGCTGCGTGCGACGCCGGCGGGCGGCCGCGTGACGGTCGCGGCGTCGGCCGAGGAGGAGAAGGTGGCGTTCCGGGTGATTGACACCGGCGTCGGCATCGCCGCGGAACACCACGCGCGCATCTTCGAGCCGTTCGTCCAGATCGCGGGCGGCGCCCGCGGCGGCGCCGGGCTCGGCCTGGCCATCAGCCGTCGCATCGTGGAGGCGCACGACGGCGCCATCACGGTACGGTCGGCGCCGGGAGCGGGCTCGACGTTCACGTTCACGGTGCCGCGCGCCGGCGCCACCTCCGAGGAGACCAGCGATGCGCGTCCTGATCGTCGATGACGAACCCACGCTCCGCCGCATGGTGCGGCTGACCCTGGAAGACCTCCACGAGGTGCACGAGGCCGGGGACGCCGCGCAGGCGCTCGAAGCCGTCCGGGCCCACGGACCATTCGACGTCGTGCTGCTCGATCAGAAGATGCCGGGCATGTCCGGCGTCGAGTTGCTCGGGGAACTGCGGCGCGTCTCCCCGTCGACGCGCGTCGTCATGCTCACGGCGCATGCCTCGCTGGACCTGGCGACGGCAGCGCTCGCGGGCGGCGCCAGCCACTTCCTGGCCAAGCCGATGACGCCCGCGCTGCTCAGGGCCGCCGTAATCGCCGCGCGCCCGCCCTCGCCCGACGCCACGCCGGCCGCGGCGGGCCGGCAGGAGCACACGATCACGCTGAACGGCTTCGCCATCGACGCCACGTCCCGCGCACGAGTGGAGAAGGACGGCTCGGCCACGCATGTATTCGCCGTCTCGCACGTCGTGGGCGGCTGGACGAAGGAGGCGGAGGTGCACATCGCCCGGGACGCGTTCAGGGCGTCGGGCCGGCCCGACGTCGCGGTGGCCGGCCGCCTGGCCGGGCTCGTCGCCCGGCGTGCGTTGGCCGATCGCTTGTGGCGCGAGGGCATGCTGCCCGACGCCGCGGGCCTGCGGCTGACCGGCATCGGCGCCGAAGATCTTGCGGCGGCGCTGCGGGCCGACCCGGTGTGAGCGGGCCGGGACGCAGTGATCCTGGCGGCTAGGCGACCAGCCGGTACGCCGACCGCCCGTGGCCGCCCCAGTCGACCTGGCCGCGCCGCACGTGCCAGTCGTCGGCGAGGATCGACCACAGGTACTGGTCGAAGTCGTGGCCGCCCTTCGAGAACGAGCTGCGCAGGGTCGCCTCCCGCACGGCTCCGAGCTTGGCCAGGGCGCCGTTGCCGCGGCCGTTCACCGTCACCGCACGCGCCTCCAGCCGGTGCACACCGATGACGTCCATCGCGAAGTCCACGGTGAGCGTGGCGCTCTCCACGAAGAGGCCCGTGCCCCAGAACTGCGCGCCGATGGCGAAGCCCCACTCGGCCAGCGAGAAGTCCGGCGTGAGTGCCCTCACCTGCAGGATGCCCACGGCGTGGTCGATCCCGCGCGGCACCACCGCGAAGCAGGCGTAGCTGCCCTGCCCGCGCATCCGGTGCGTCCAGTCGATGAAGCGCTCGAAGGCCTCGACCGTCGTCGGCGGCGGCGAAACGAAGCGCGCGACTTCCTCCGTGGACAGGAGGGCCAGCAGGTGCGGGGCATCCGACGTGCGGAGCGCCCGGAGCGTGACGCCGGCCGTCTGGAAGACGGGCAGCATGCCCTTCCAGTCGGTGGTGACGCCTGTCTGCACGACCGCCGCCGCCGCCGGCGTGAGCGTGGGCATCTCGAGAGTCATGGCCTGAGACCGCGGTGAGCGACCGGTGCCGAGTCTGAGCTCCATGGCTACAGCCCTCCGCAGGTCAGGCAGTCGAACGTGTTGCCCCAGACGATGTTCTCGCCCCAGACCACGTTCTCCCCCCACACGATGTTCTCGCCCCAGACGATGTTCTCGCCCCAGACGATGTTCTCGCCCCACACGATGTTGTTGCCCCAGACGACGTTCTCGCCCCAGACGATGTTGTTGCCCCAGACGATGTTCTCGCCCCAGACGATGTTGGTGGCCCAGGCCGCCTGGTTCGTGTAGATCGAGTAGCCCCAGCCGACGGTGTTGCCCCAGACGATGTTCTCGCCCCAGACGATGTTCTGGCCGTCGATGGTCGTCGACTCGGTGACGCTCCCCGTCGCCCACCAGGCGCCGACCGGCGCCCAGGGGCTGAGCTTCGAGGCCAGGTCGACCGCGCCCAGCGGATTGAGCTCGCCGGCGCCCTGCGTGAGGCGGTCGTAGGCGGCCCCGGCGACATCGGACATCTGGAGGGCGCTGTACTGCAGCATCGCCTTCACGGCGTTCGGCGTCGGCTTCACGCCGAAGGTGGCCTTCGCGCTCTCCAGCATCAGCGCCACCGTGCCGCTGACCACGCCCGCGGCCATGCTGGTGCCGCTCAGCTTGAGATAAGGCCGCCCGCCCATCGACGCGGCCCGTGCGTTCGGGTAGTCGGTGTACAGCTTCTGCCAGGCCATCGCGGCGCCGGTCAGCCGGTGCCCGGGCGCGGTGACGTCGGGCTTGGCCAGGCCGTCGTACCACGTGGGGCCCCGCGAGCTGTAGTCGGCGACCAGGTCGTCGGTGCGCCGCGTCGTGTCCATCGTGCGGGCCGCCGCCACCGTGATGGCCGACGGGGCGTTCCCGGGCGACGTGATGCCGCCGTAGCCGACCAGCCCCGTGGCGGGGTTCGTCCCGTAGTTCCCGGCCGAGACCACCACGACGATGCCGGCGCGCACGGCCGCCTCGACGGCCTGGACCAGCGGGTCGGTGGCCGCCGACTCGAACACCGGGTGTCCCAGCGACAGGTTGATGACGTCGATGCCGTAGGTGTACCGATAGGCGATCGCCCACTGCACCGCGGCGATCACATGGCTGGTCTTCCCCGATCCATCGTCGCCGAGCGCCTTGAGGCTCACGAACCTGACGCCGGGCGCCACACCCCTCGCCTCGTTCTTGTCGTCGCCGATGAGCGACGCCACGTGCGTGCCGTGGCCGTAGCCGTCCGACGGGCTCGTGCCCCACGGCATCGTGGCCCCCGTGGTGAAGTCCCGCGTGGTCTTGATGCGGGCGCCGCCGCCGCCGTCCTCGAACATGCCGGAATCGATGACGGCCACGGTGATGCCGGCGCCCGTCCGCGACGTCGTGTCCATCGGGGCACGGTAGGAGACGGTGAGCTTCGGCCGGTTCGCGACGGTGGCGTCCTCGGCGCTGCGGACGTTCCAGCTGTTCGCCGACCCCTGCCACACGACCCAGCCGCGGTTGGCGTCGCCGTTCGCCCACTCCTGCACCGCGTCGGTCACGTCCGCGCCGCTGAAGGTCTTGGTGCCCGCTCCCGACAGGTTCGAGACCGTCGCGCCCAGCGCCGCGCTCACCTCGACGTCGTCGAACTGGAGGCCGGCCCCCGACGTGCCGAGGGAGTTCCACGTCGAGTTGCCGTCCCAGTCCACCAGCATCCGCCGCAGGCTCGCGCTCGCGGAGCTCGAACCGTCCCCGAGGTGGCTGACCGTGAGGGAGGCCGACGTGATGGTGGATCCCGGAGGAATCTGGTTCGGGCCGGCACCGAAGAGGCCGTCGAACCGGACGAGCATCCACGCCTGGCCCGTGCTGTAGTCGTTCTCGATCTTGATGGTCGAGGCCGCGCCGCCTGCCATCCACGGCGAGGACTCGAGCACCGCCGTGTCCACGGTGCCCGCGTAGCCCGCGGCGTCGCCCTGCTGGAAGCTCCGGGTGAACGTGGTGGCGGACGCCGCGCTCAGTCCCAGCGTGCTCCGCAGCGAGTAGGCGGTGCCGGCCGCCGTGCCGCTCGCCGACCACACGCCGGTGGAGCGGACGTCGGCGTCCGCCGACACGCTCAGGACGGCGTCGTCGCCGGCCAGGGCGTCCAGCGCCTCCACCGGCACTTCCACCGTCAGCGCGTTCAGCAGCGCGAGGTCGCCGTGCACGCGCCCGCCCCGGTTGCGCACGCGATCGAGCGCTCGAGCCCGCGAGTCGGCGCCCGGCCGGAGGGTGACGATGACGCGCTCGCGGCTCCCCGTGTCCCCGGACTCCACCCGGTGCCGAAGCGCCAGGTCCAGCTTCTGCCGGCTGCGAGGTCCCTGGCTCTGGCTGCGCGGGCCGCGCTGGGCCAGGAGCGGCGAGGAGCCCGCGATGAGCACTGCCACCAGCGCGACAAGGCCGTACCGCCATGCGGCGCCGGCCCCTCGCGTTGTCTTTGCTGGTCGTCGATTCACGGTGTCTCTCGTTGGTGCCCGCAACCACACGTCGCGGGGAGCCAGGGCTCGCCGGCCTTCATGGCAAGGGGACTGCCAGGGCTGAGGGGGCCGCATACAAGGTGCTCTCCTTCAATGAGTTACGGGATCCCGCCGGCGCTCGAAGGCAGCGACGACCGCGTCTGTCGCTGTTCACTTTCGGCGCACGGGCGCCTTCCCGCCAGCCCCTCGGGCTGGGTGGCGCCGGTGGAAAACCCCACGAAAACCGTGCTTTGCGACGGAAATCGCGACCGCTGGTGCGTTCTGGAACACCGTCTTGAAAGGGCACACGCCCGTGTCGGCAGCGCCGTCCCTGGGCCCGGCCGTTCACGACGGAGGTCCGGCGAGCCGCGGCGGATCGCCATGACAAGTTGTTACAAAGAAAGCGGTTACGGGCGGCGGAATGCGTGCGGATCCAGCGGATCGAGCGCAGGCCGGGCGTGTACAGTTAAGGGCCCTGATGTCGCCGAGAGGACTTGCCGTATTTGCGGCCGCGCTCGTCGCGGCCATCCCCGTTCCAGCCGCCGCCCAAGCCAGCCGGGAGCGCCCGTACATCCAGGCGGCGAAGGTGACCGCCGGTCCCAGAATCGACGGCGACCTCAGCGACGCCGCCTGGAAGGCGGCGACGCCGGTGGACGGCTTCACGCAGCAGGAGCCCAGCCTGGGCCAGCCTGCGTCCGAGCGCACCGAGGTGCGCATCGTCTACGACGCCCGGACCATCTACATCGCCGTCCACGCCTACCAGGAGGGCGGCGTGGACGTGGGCGGGGCGGAGGACATGCCGCCCGCGGGCGGCGAGCACGCCCACCACGGCGGCGGCAACGTGGTGGCGACCGAGATGCGGCGCGACGCCGACCGGTTGTTCGACGAGGACAACTTCCAGGTGATCCTCGACACCTTCAAGGACTCGCGCAACGGCTACATGTTCGTGACGACGCCCCTCGGCGCCAAACTCGAACAGCAGGTCTTCGACGAGGGCGAGGGCGGCGGCCGCGGCACCACCTCGAACGTCAACCGCAACTGGGACGGCGTGTGGGACGCCGCGGCCCGGATCACGGCCGACGGCTGGACCGCCGAGATCGCGATTCCGACCAACACCCTCCGCTTCCGCCCCAGCGACGAACAGACGTGGGGCATCAACTTCATGCGGAACATCCGCAGGAAGAACGAGATCGACTACTGGTCCCCGATTCCCCGCGCCTACTCGCTCACCCGCGTCAGCATGGCCGGCGAGCTGCGCGGCCTGGAGAACCTGAGCCTGGGGATGGACCTGAAGCTGAAGCCGTTCGTGGTGGCCGGGCCGCGCCGCCAGGAACTGAGCGCGACGAACCGCCGCACCACCTGGAAGCGCGACGTCGGGCTCGACGCCCGCTACGGCGTCACGCCCAGCCTGAACCTGGACGTCACGCTGAACACCGACTTCGCCCAGGTGGAGGTGGACGAGCAGCAGGTGAACCTCACGCGCTTCAGCCTGTTCTTCCCCGAGAAGCGCGACTTCTTCCTCGAGAACTCGAACATGTTCACCGTGGGCACGGGCTCGTCCTTCACGAGCACGCCCGTCCAGACGGACCTGTTCTTCAGCCGCCGCATCGGGCTGTCGGCCACGGGCCAGCCGGTGCCGATCCTGGGCGGGACCCGCCTGACCGGCAAGGTGGGGCGCAACAACCTCGCCGTGATGGACGTCAGGACCGACAGCGCGTTCGGCCGGCCCGGCGACAACTTCTTCGTGAGCCGCTACAGCCGCGACGTGCTGCGCCGGTCCCGCGTGGGCGCGCTGTTCATCGACAAGGAGTCGGTGGACGGCAGCAGCCACTTCAACAGGACGATGGCCGTCGACGGCAACTTCAGCATCGGGCGCAGCCTGCAGGTCAACTCGTACCTGGCCAAGACCGATTCACCCGAAGGCGTGGTGGACGGCCCGGGCGACGACATGGCGTTCTACGGCCGCATCGCCTACCGCGATCCGAAGTGGAACCTCTGGCTGAACTACCTGGACGTCCAGAAGAACTTCAACGCCGAGGCCGGCTTCGTGCAGCGCACGGGCATCCGCACGACGAAGGTGTACTTCGGCCCGACACCCCGGCCGAAGCGCGGGAACGTCAAGATGTTCGAGCCGATGTACGTGCTCACGTACACCACGGACCAGACGGGGCGGCTCGTGGCGCGCCTGCACCACCTCATGCTCGGCACGACCTTCCGCGACGATTCCGGCGTGACCGTGATCTACCAGCGCAACCTCGACGTGCTGGACGACCCGTTCCGGATCCAGGGCGTCACGATCCCGACCGGCGCCTACAACATGAACGAGTGGCGGTTCATGTACAACACCAGCCCGGGCAAGCGGCTCTACCAGCGGGCGAACCTCCAGATCGACGACTACTACGGCGGCACCCGCCGCGGCCTCACCCTGTCGGGCGGCGCGCGCGCGACGAGCCAGTTCTCGGCGGAAGTGCAGTACAACCGCAACGACGTCAAGATGCCGTGGGGGAACTTCCTGGTGAACCTCACGTCGCTGCGCATGGACTACACGTTCAGCCCGAAGATGACCATCCGCAGCCTCACGCAGTACAACACCGCCACCCACGAGATCTCGAACAACATCCGCTTCAACCTGATCCACCACGCCGGCAGCGACCTCTACGTCGTCTACAACGACCTTCGGCAGACCGGGCTGCCGTCCGACGTCTTCGCCCAGAAGGACCGCTCGCTGGCGGTGAAGCTGAACTACCTGATCCAGAAGTAGCGGAGGATCCGCCGCGGCGTGCGGCACGAGGGCCGAGGATGAAGACGTTGCCCGGCGACGCCCGAGCCTACCGACGGTCGCCGACCTTCGACGAGACGACCGTCCCGCCGGGGCTGCTGCGGCACCACACGACCGCGCCCGGCACGTGGGCCCGCATCGTCGTCCTCGAGGGACGCCTCCGCTACCGGATCCTCGCCCCCGTGCTCGAGGAGGTGGAACTGACGCCGGGGAGCCCCGGAATCGTCGAGCCCGAGGTGCCGCACGAGGTCGTACCGGCCGGTCCCGTCACCTTCTACGTGGAGTTCTGCCGGGTGGCCTGACCGGTTGCCACGGCCGGGCATCCCGGCGAAGATGTCGCGTCGAACGGGCCGCTCCCCGCGGTCACGTCTTTCATCCGAGGTGGCCATGGACCCATCGGAGATCGCAGAGCGCCGCGGACACCGGCTGCTCCAGGCCGGGGCCCTGCTGTTTCTCGTCGCGCTCTTCGTTGGAGTCGCGGTGCCGGCGTTCACCGGCCCGCGGCTCGGGCTGGCGACGCACCTCCTCGGCATCACCCAGGGCCTGTTCCTCATGGTCCTCGGGCTGGCGTGGCCGCGGCTCGACCTGACGCCCGTGCTCGGCAAGGTCGCCAGCGTTCTGGCGCTCTTCGGCTGCGCGGCCCCCTGGACGGCGAACCTGCTCGGCGCGGTCTGGGGTGCCGGCAACTCGCTCCTCCCCATGGCCGCCGGCGCTGCACACGGCGCGCCGTTCCAGGAAGGCGTCATCACGGTCCTGCTCCGCGGCGGCGGCGCGGCGCTCATCGGCTCCATGTCGCTCGTAGTGTGGGGGCTGAGGTCGTCGGCTCACCGGCCGGCGCGGTGACGGGAACGCCGTGACGGCACGCGATCGCGGGCCGCCGCCGCTCGGGGCGGCCGCGGCCGATTCCTGGGCCGAGTCGCGGCGCCGAAGGAACCCGCGTCCCCCGGCGGCGTAATGGTCTGGCAGCGGGTGCGCCTGTCCCTGCCGGGACGGCCGGTCCTGGCGGTCCGCCTCGGGGGGACGCCCATGGGCCTCTGGCAGGATCTGCGGTTTGCAGCGCGGCTGCTCGTCAAGGACAGATGGTTCGCCGCCGCGGCCGTGGCGGCGCTGGCACTCGGCATCGGCGTGAACGCCACGGTGTTCACGTTCGTGAACGCGGTGCTCATTCGCGGACTTCCATTCGCCGATCCGGACCGGATCATGGCCATCGACTCGTACGATCGGGTCCGCAGCCGCAGCCTCGGCGTGTCCTACGAGGACTTCGTGGACTGGCGGCAGGCGGCGACCCGCTTGGCGGGACTGGCCGCCTATTCCGACACCACGATGAACGTGAGCGACGAGGGGCGGCCGCCCGAGCGGTACTTCGGCACGTACCTGTCGGCCGGCGCGTTCACCGTGCTCGGGCAGGCGCCGATGCTCGGCCGGGACTTCCTCCCCGACGACGACCGGCCCGGCGCGCCCGGCGTGGTCATTCTCGGCAGCGGCATCTGGAAGTCCCGCTACGGCGCCGATCCGGGCGTGCTCGGCCGCGTGGTCCGGGTGAACGACGTGCCGTCCGTCGTCATCGGCGTGATGCCCGAGGACTTCAAGTTCCCGCAGAACAGCGATCTCTGGCAGCCGCTCGGCATGATCGCCGATCTGCCCGCGCGGCCCAGGAACGCGCGCACTCTCGGCGTGTTCGGCCGGCTCGGTCCCGGGGCCTCGCGCGCGGAGGCCGACGCGGAGCTGCAGGCCATCGGCCAGCGGCTGGCCCGCGACCATCCGGCCACCAACACCGACGTGCTGCCGCGGCTGCAGACCTTCAACGAGCGGGTCAACGGCGGGCCCATCCGGGCGGTGTTCCTCTCGCTCATGGGCGCGGTCGCGTTCGTGCTGCTCATCGCCTGCGCCAACGTCGCGAACCTCCTCCTGTCGCGCGCCGCCCACCGGACGCGCGAGATTGCCGTCCGGATTTCCATCGGGGCCAACCGGTGGCGCGTGGTCCGGCAGCTCCTGGTCGAGAGCCTGCTGCTGGCCGGGATCGCCGGACTCCTCGGCCTGGGACTCGCCGCGGTGGGCATCAGGCTCTTCGACGCCGCCACCCAGGACGTCGGCAGGCCGTACTGGATCACCTTCACGATGGACGGCCGCGTCATCGCGTTCCTCGGTGCCATCTGCGTGGGCACGGCCGTGCTCTTCGGCCTCGCGCCGGCCCTTCATGTGTCGAAGACCGACGTCAACGACGTGCTGAAGGACGGGGGCCGGTCGGGGACGGCGGGCGTGCGCGTCGGCCGGTGGAGCAGCGTGCTCGTGATGGGCGAGCTGGCGCTGACGCTGACCCTGCTGGCGGGGGCCGGCTTCATGATGCGCAACTTCGTGACGCTGTACCGACTGGATCTCGGGGTGGACACGTCGCGCCTGGTCTCGATGGCGCTCACGCTGCCGGACCGCAAGTATCCGGCGGTGGAGGAACGTCTCGCCTTCTACGACCGGCTGCAGGAGCGGCTGGCGGCCATGGGCGCGGTGCGGGCGGCCTCCGTGGCCAGCAACCTGCCGCTCGGCGGCGGGTTCGCCCGGCGCCTGAGCATCGACGGCCGCACGCTGGCGAAGGACGAGCAGGCGCCGACGGTCACCATGCTCACCGTGGACCCGCGGTACTTCGAGACGCTCGGCCTGGCCGTCACGCGCGGGCGGCCCCTGGACGCCGCCGACGGCCTGCCCGGGAAGGACGGCGTCGTCGTCAACGAACGCTTCGCGCGCCGGTACTTTCCGGACGAGGACCCGCTCGGCCGCCGGATCGAGCTGACGCTGGACACGGCCGGTGGCGCGGCCCCGCCGGGCGTCGCGGCGACGATTCGCGGCACCATCGTCGGCCTCGTGCCGAACGTCTGGCAGCGCGATCTCTCGGCCGCCGAGTCGGACCCGATCGCGTATGTCCCGTTCCGGGCCGATCCGCGCGCGTTCATGCAGCTGCTGGTGCGCGCCGACGGCGATCCCCAGGCCGTCGTCCCGCTGCTGCGGGAGGAGGTCCGGGCGATCGATCCGGATCTGCCGCTGTACAACGTGCGGACGCTCGACGAGTCGCTCGCCCGGCAGCGCTGGGCGTTCCGGGTGTTCGGCACCATGTTCGCCATCTTCGCGGCGATCGCGCTGGCCTTGTCGGCGGTGGGGCTCTATGCGGTGACGGCGTACTCGGTCAGCCAGCGTACGCAGGAGATTGGCGTGCGGATGGCCCTGGGGGCCGGGGGCGGGGACGTGGCGGCGATGTTCCTCCGGCGGTCGCTGTGGCAGCTCGCCGTGGGGCTGAGCCTGGGCCTGGCGGGGGCGCTGGCCGTGGGGCAGCTCTTCCAGCAAACCGAGCTCCTGGTGCAGACGACAGGGCGGGATCCGGCCACTATCGGTCTCATCGCCCTTCTGCTGGTCGCGGTGTCGCTGGCGGCGAGCGTGTGGCCGGCGCGGCGGGCCTCGCGGCTCGACCCGCTGGCCGCGCTCCGGAACGACTGATCGCCGCCTGTACGTGCGCGGGCCGCGAAGGAAGGGTCCTCCGCGGCCCGCCGGAGAGCACCGCTCAGCGGCACTCGATGCCGTCGTCGATCTCGCGGCCGATGATGGCGCCGGCGCCCGCGCCGATGATGGCGCCGATGGCCTTCGAGTCGCCGGGGGCGATGATGCTGCCGAGGATGCCGCCCGCGATGCCGCCGACGATGAGGCCGGTGGTGCCGTCGTCCCGCCGGCAGTAGTAGCGGTTGTCCGATCCGCGGTAGATCCGGTCGTAGCGGCCGAGCCGCACCGGGCGGTAGCGGCCGCCGCTGCGGTAGTAGCGGACCGGGTCGTAGCCGCGTTGTCCGGGTTCGTAGTGCCGGTAGTCGTATTGGCGCCAGGCCTTCGGCGCCGCCTTGGCCTTGCCGTGCCGGTGGTCCCGCTCGTAGCGATCGTCGTGACGCCCTCGATCGCGCTGATCGGCGAACGCCGGGATGGGCGGCAGGCTGACCGCGCTTGCGACCAGCAGCGCGACGACGGCATGTCTCACGTTGTTCACGGCCCCTCCTTCCGCCGGCATCCCCGGCGTGGTCCTGCCAGGCTGCAATGGGCGTGCCCGGCGTCGGTGCTCACGCCTGCCGGCGGATGACCGGAATCCACGGCAGCGCAGTGCTCCATGGAGGACACCGCCGGCGACCCCGACCGCCGCGGCGATCCCTCGGCCTCGTGCGGGCCACGCCGGTGGAGGTCCTGGCCACCTGTGTCAGAATCCCGCGCACGGCGCGGCCGACGAGCCGGCTGGCCGTGACGTGGAGGCGCACATGGTGCGACAGGGCCTGCTGGCCGCCGCGGCGTTCGTCTGCGGCGCCGGATTCGCGACGATGTGGACCGCGCCGGCGGCGGCGCAGGATCGCCAGACGACGACGAAGGAGCTGACGCGGGTGGACCTCGGCGCGTGGTGTCCCGGCAAGGAGGTGGTCATCACGCACCTCACCAATTCCCCCGGCAGCTCCGGCCGTCATTCGCATCCGGCGTACTCGTTCTCCTACGTGCTCGAGGGCGTGCAGGTGGTGACGCCCGACGGGAAGGCGCCGTACACCGCGCGCACCGGCGACCTGCAGTTCGAGGCGCCCTACGCCGTCAGCGCGACGCGCACGGCCGAGCCGTCGAAGGTCGTCACGTTCCGCATCCTCGAGAAGGGCAAGCCGGCCACGATTCCGGCCCCGTAGGACGTGGCGTCACCGGCTGGGGGTTCGATGACGCCGGCGCGTCCGGCCGCCGCGCGCGACCGGCTCGCGGCGAGCGGCTGGTGGCTCCTCGCCATGGCGGCGGCGGCCGTCCCCGCGTTCTGGCCCCGTTATCTCGCGCGTCCCTTCGCGGACGTCGACGCCTACACGCACGTGCACGCCGCCGTCATGGCCGTGTGGACCGTGCTGCTCGTGGCCCAGCCGTTCCTGTCGCGCGGCGCCGGGCGTCCGGTGCACCGCGTCCTCGGCCGCGTGTCGTTCGTGGTCGGACCCGCGGTGATGCTGTCGTCGATCCTGCTCGCGCACCAGCGCTTCAGCGCGATGGACGCCGGCACGCTGGCGGTCGAGGCGCCGAATCTCTACCTGCCGCTCTCGGCCGTCGCGGTGTTCCTGCCGGCCTTCGCCGGCGGGGTCCGGCTGCGCCGGCGGTCCGCCGAGCACGCGCGCTTCATGGTCTGCACGGCGTTTCCGCTCATCGATCCCGTCGTGGGACGGCTGCTGGGAATCTTCGCGCCCCCCCTCCCGCACCCGCTGCTGTATCAGGCGATCACGTTCGGCGGCGGCGACCTCCTGCTCGGCGCGCTCGCGGTGCGCGACCGGGCGTCCCGCGCGGGCTGGGTGCTGCGCGCGATGCTCGGCTGGAGCGTCCTCGTCCATGCCGGGTGGTTCACGCTGGCTCAGCGGCCGATCTGGCGGACGTTCGTCCAGTGGTTCGTCTCGTGGCCGCTCACGCCGTGACGGCCCTGGATCGCCGCCCGGGCGCGGCCTCCCCCGTGTTACCGTGTGGCGCCCGGCGCGTCCCGGCCGGCCAGGGAGACGTCCATGAACCCCACCCCGAAGTGGTACATGCCGGTCGCCGTGCTCGCGCTGCTCTGGAACCTCATCGGGTGCGCCGCCTACCTGAGCGACGTGATGATGACCCCCGACGCCGTGGCGCAGCTGCCGGCCGATCAGCAGGCGATGTATGCCGCGCGGCCGACGTGGGCGGTCTCGGCGACGGCGATCGCCGTGTGGGGCGGTGCGCTCGGCGCCGTGGGCCTCATCCTCCGCAAGCGATGGGCGCGGCCGCTGCTCGTGGCGTCGCTGGCCGGCATCGTCGCGCAGGACGTGGGGCTCCTGATGATGACGCGCGATCCCGCGGCGCTCGCCCTGCAGGGCGTGGTCCTCGTGATTGGCATCGCCCTCGTGTTCCTCGCGCGGAAGGCCGCCGCCAGCGGCTGGCTCGCGTGACCGTTCCGCTGGAGCCGACGCGATGACACCCCCGCTGCCCGACGACCTCCCCGCAGCCGCGGTCGAGGCCCTGCGCCGTCAGGACAAGATCGGCGCCATCAAGATCGTGCGCGAGCAGTCGCACCTGGGCCTCAAGGAGGCCAAGGATGCCGTCGAGGCGTACGTCGACCGCCATCCCGACCTCAAGGCCGCCATGCAGGAGGCGTCGAGCCAGGGCGTGAGCCGGCTGCTCGTCTGGGCCATCGTGATAGGCGTCATCGCCTTCGCGGCCTGGAAGCTCGCGCAGTGAGCGGGCGATGCTGCTCGGAGTCATCGCGGTCTACCTGATCGGCACCGTCGTGGCCGGTGCCGTCCTGAGCTCGCGCATCACGCGCGTGTCGGACTATCTCGTCGCCGGACGGAGCCTGGGCCTGGGGCTCAGCACCGCGTCGCTGGCGGCCGTGCAGATCGGCGCGGGCGTGGTGCTCGGCGGCGCGGAGACGGGTGCCGCCTCGGGCCTCTGGCCGGGCGTCTGGTACGGCCTGGGGTGCGGCGGCGGCCTGGTGCTCGGCGGATTCCTCGCCGCCGGGAAGATGCGGGCCATCGGCGGCCTCGTGCCCATCGACTACTTCTCGGTCCGCTACGGCGAGTTCCGCGCCGTGCGCACGTGGGCCTGGCTCTCGAACATCCCCAGCCTGCTGGGCATCTTCGCGGCGCAGATGATGGCGGCCGGCTCGGTGCTGGCGAGCGCGCTCGGCGTGAGCTTTCCGACGGCCGTCCTGATCGTGGCCGCCGTGATCTTCCTGTCGAACGTGCTGAGCGGCATGTGGGGCGTCGTCTTCGCCGACTTCTTCCAGGTGTCGATCATCATGATCGGCATCCCCCTGACGGCGGCGGTCGCCCTGGGACAGCTCGACGGCCCCGCGGCCGTCCACGTGCTCACGACGCCCTTCGTGCCCGAGGGCATGGCGTCACGGGCGATCTTCCTCATCACGCCGTTCCTGTTCTCGATCTCCGTCAGCTACGACGCCTTCATCCGCTACCAGGCGGCGCGCACGGCCGCCATCGCCAGGCGGGCGTGCATCCTGGCCGGCGTGCTGACGACGGTGGCCGCCTTCTCGGCGGCCCTCATCGGCGCGGCGGGACGGCAGGCCTTCCCGGACGTGGCGGCGAACCGGGTGCTGACCCACGTGGTGTCCGCCACCCTGCCGCCCCTCGTGGGGGGCATCGTCGTCTCGTCGCTGCTCGCGGCCGCGATGTCCACGGCCAACGCCCTGCTCATCTCCCTCTCAGGCTGCTTCTCGCGCGACTTCTACAACAAGGTCCTGCATCCCGGCCGCGAGCTGGAGGACCTGCCGCACGCCACGCTGTTCGCGCGTCTCGCGGTGGCCGTCGCGCTGGTGCTGGGCGTCGCGATCGCGCTCCGCGCGCGCGGCATCCTGGACACCATCATCATCTTCACCTACCCGTACATGGGCAGCATGCTCGTGCCGCTCCTGGGCGGCCTGCTGTGGAAGGGCGGCACGCGCCAGGGCGCGTTCGCCGCGATGTTCGCCGGAGGCGCCATCGGCCTGGCCGCCTTCGCGGCGGGCGCGCCGGGGCCGCTCCACGGGGCGTTCAACATCGACCTGGGCCTGCTCATCGCGTTCACGGTCTCCGCCGTCGTCTACGCCTCGGTCAGTCTGGCCACGCGCGAGACGCCCGCGACGCCCGCGCGGGGCGACGTGCTGGCGTGACCCGTCGAGCGGCCGGCTGCCGTCTCGCTGCCCTGCTGGTGGTCTCGCTCCTGGTCCCGTCCGGGAGGTTCGCCGCCCGTGCGGCCCCCGAAACACAGGACCGCGCACGGCCGCCGGCGTCCGCCGCCGAACGAACCGGGGTGCGCCGCCTCGCCAGGACCACCCACCTGGGGACCTTTCGGGGCCGCGCCATGTCGTACGTGGCGACGGTGGACGAAGTGCGCGTGTCGCCCGGCAGCGGCCCGCCGGCGGCGACCCTGGTCGTCACGAGCTACGAGGCGGCGGGCGTGGCCGACACGGCGCGACGCCCGGTGATCTTCGCCTTCAACGGCGGGCCCGGCGCCTCGTCGTCGCCCTTGCACCTGAGCGCGCTCGGGCCTCGCCGGTACGCCATCGACGCCGCCGGCGAGCGCGTCATGGCGGACAACCCGTTCAGCCCGCTCGACGTGGCCGACCTCGTGTTCCTGGATCCCGTGGGCACGGGATTCTCGAGGCCGTTACCGGACGCCAGCGGCGAGCCCTTCTGGACGGTGACGGGCGATGCGGCGTCGGTGACCCAGGCCATTCAGGCCTGGCTGGAGGCGCACGGCCGCGCCGCGTCGCCCCGCTTCCTCTGCGGCGAGAGCTATGGGACCACGCGCGCGGCGCAGATCATGGACGCGCACGCCGGGCTCGGATTCGACGGGCTCCTCCTGCTGTCGGTGACCGGCGGCCCCGTGGATCCCGACGAGGCGCTGGCGATGCTGGTCCCCACGTACGCGGTGACGGCGGCGTTCCACGGCGTCGTCGATGCGCGCGGCCGGACGCCGCAGGCCATCTTCGACGACGCGCTGGCCTTCGCCCGCGGCCCCTACCTGACGGCCGTGAAGCAGGGGCCGTCGCGAAGTGCCGTCGAGACGGCGCGGATCGCCGGCGAGCTGTCCGCGCGTATCGGCCTGCCGGCCGCGTCCCTTCGCGAGGCCGGACTCGCCGTGGACCGCGACACGTTCATGAAGACGCTCCTGGCCTCGCGCGGCCTGCGGACCGGTCAGCTCGATACCCGGGTGACGGGTCCGCTCGCCGAGTTCGCCGGGAAGACCCCGCCGTACGACGATCCCTCCATGCCCGGGGCGCGCTCCTACACGCGGCCCACGCCGCACCTCTATTTCACCCAGGAGCTCGGCGTCGCCGCCGAGACCCCGTACGTCCCGCTCAATCTCGAGGTGAACGGCCGCTGGCACATGGACCGGCCCGAGGCGCTGCAGGACCCGCTGGGCCTGGTCGGTGCGGCGATGCGGCGGGATCGGCGCCTGCGGGTGTTCTGGGTGGCGGGCCTGTACGACCTCACGACGCCGCTGGCGAGCGGCCGCTACCTGCTGGACCGCGCCGGCATTCCGCCCGGACGCGTGACGACCCTGGCGGCCCCCACCGGCCACATGCCGTACGACGGCGACGCGGCGCTGGAGCGCTTCACCGACGCGGTGGCGCGGTTCGTCGCGGCGCGGTGACCGGGCGTCCGCTCCAGCCTGACAGACGAACGGCGGCGGATCGAGCGACCCGCCGCCGTCGTGCCGGTCCAAGGAGAGACGATCAGCGCACGGCCGGCACGCCGTGCGACGCGGTGTCGTTCGAGAACTGGAACTCTGCCAGCGCCTTGATCGCGGGATTGACGGTAGGGACAAGAACGATGGTCGCCGTGGGCGCGGGACCGCGCTCCAGGTGGGTGCAGTGGAACGTGACGACCGGCTCGCGTGGTGCATTCAGGTCGTAGATGTACGTGCAGGGCTCGCCACGCGCCATGCGGTCGTCGTCGTGCTCGATGTAATACCACCCCATCAGCACCTTGCCGCCCACCAGCACGGGCTCCCGGAAGTTCACCTCCATCAGCTTCACGGGCAGCGGGTTGCCCAGCCCGAGACCGGCTGCCGCGATCGTCGGATCGGTCGTGATGTCCATGGCGCAGCACGCCATGGCCTGGGCGATCTTCGGCGTCTTGGGATCCTGGCAGCAGGCCATGGGGGCGGCCTGAGCCGCCGAGCCGTGGTCGCAACAGGCCATGGGCGCGGCCGCGGCCGGAGCGCCGTGAGTGCCCTGTCCACCGGTGCAACACGCCATCGACGAGGCCTGGGCCGGCTGGCCCTTGTGCGCGGCGTGGCCCCCGGCAGCCGTCTGCCCGTGAGCGTTCCCCGCCGACACCATCAATGCCGCCGTCATGGTGAGACCGAGTGCGAGCGTCCTCATGGTCGTCCTCCGCGGATGTCGCCGTGCAGAGCGAAACTCGTGCCGCGGCCAGGGCCGGGGATTCCACGGGGCACGCCGCCGCCCGGCCGCGCGTCGGGAACGGGGCCGGGGCGGGAGCCCGGGACGGCGGGGAATTCCGCGCCCGGCGCCGGGCGCCGCAGCCGGTGCCGAACCTGAGATCCGGTCTCAGGCTTCGGCACGGCCGAGCCCGTCGTGTATCGTGCGGCGGGATGTCCGCTGCCAGGCGCTCTTTCCTCACGGTCGTGGCGACCGCCGTGTACGCAGGTGCGCTGACGGCGCGCCTGCTGGCCGCCCAGGACCTCGCGACCCCGCCCACCTCGCTCGCCAAGGCCCTGCCGCCCGGTGCGACCGGCGAGCAGATCTTCCAGCGCGCCTGCGCGACCTGCCACGGGCTGGACGGCCGCGGCTCGCCCGAGAGCGTCGTCGGCTTCCACCTGCCGCTGCCGGATGGCCACGGCTTCCCGGACTTCACGGACTGCCCGACCAACACGGTGGAGCCGATGGCCGACTGGATCGCCGTCGCCCACAGCGGCGGTCCGGTGCGGGGACTGGATCGGCACATGCCCGCCTTCGGCGATGCGCTCTCCGCCGACCAGCTGGAAGCCGCCGTGCGGTACCTGTGGCACTTCTGCGCCGACTCGGCCTGGCCGCGGGGCGACCTGAACCTGCCGCGCGCCTTCTTCACCGAGAAGGCGTTCCCCGAGAACGAGACGGTGTGGACCACCGGCGTCACCGGATCGGGCGCCAGGGCCATCGAGAACGAGCTCGTCTACGAACACCGCATCGGCGCGCGCGGCCAGTACGAGGTGATGGTGCCGTTCGGGGCCGCGCAGGGGAACGCGGGCGGCGCCTGGAACCGCGGGATCGGCGACGTGGAAGTGGCCGTCCGGCGGACGTTCTACGCGAACGTGGCCCGCGGCAGCATCTTCGCCGCCGGCACGGCCGTCACGCTGCCGACGGGGAAGGAATCCCTCGGCCTCGGCAACGGCTACACCATCGTCGAGCCCTTCGCCATGTGGGGGCAGATCCTGGGGCAGAACGGGTTCCTGCAGGTCCACACCGGCTACGAAGTGCCCACCGATCACCGGCGGGGGACCAACGAGGGATTCGTGCGGACGGCCCTCGGCTACACGATTGCGGGAGACGCCGGCCGCGGCCGCGCCTGGTCGCCCATGGCCGAGGTGCTGGCCGCCAAGCCGAAGGGCGGCGACGTGGAGTGGGACGTCGTGCCGCAGATGCAGGTCTCGCTGAGCAAACTGCAGCACATCCTGCTGAGCGTCGGCGTGCGGGTGCCGCTCAACGAGCGGCAGGATCGCAAGCCGCAGTTCCTCACGTATGTCCTCTGGGACTGGTTCGACGGCGGCCTCACCCAGTTCTGGAAGTAGCCACATGCGCCAGCCGCTGCTCGTTCGCACCCTGTGGCCCGCGGTCGTCGCCGCATGGCTCTGCTCGCTCCTCCTCGCGTCGCCGCGCGCCAGCGGGCAGACGGCCGCCGCGCGCGGCCACGCCGCGCTGGACACGTCGCTCTTCACGCACTCCGAGAACTGCGTGGCCTGCCACAACAACCTCGTGACGCCGTCGGGCGAGGACGTCTCGATCGGCGCGTCGTGGCGCTCCACGATGATGGCCAACTCGGCGCGGGATCCCTACTGGCAGGCGAGCGTCCGGCGCGAGACGATCGACCACCCGGCGCGCTCCACCGACATCCAGAACGAGTGCGGCGCCTGCCACATGCCGATGTCCCAGCGGATCTCGGCGGCGGCCGGCGGCACGCCGAATCCCGTGTTCGACCACCTGCCGATCGTGAACGGCGACGAGTCGGAGCTGCACCGCCTCGCGGCCGACAGCATCTCGTGTTCGCTCTGCCACCAGATCGCGCCCGACCGGCTCGGGTCGCCCGAGAGCTACAACTCGCAGTTCGTGGTGAAGCCCATTCCGCCGGGCGCGTCCCGGATCATCTACGGACCGTACCAGGTGGACGCGGGCCGCAAGACGATCATGCGGAGCGTGACCGGGTACGAACAGGCGGAGGGACCGCACATCCGGGAGTCGACGTTCTGCGCGTCGTGCCACACGCTCATCACCGAGGCGTTCGGACCCGGCGGCGAGGTGATCGGCCGCCTGCCCGAGCAGATGAACTACCAGGAATGGCAGCACAGCGCCTTCGAGAAGGAGCAGCGCAGCTGCCAGTCGTGTCACATGCCCGCGGTGTCCGGCCCGGTGCGGATTTCCTCGGTCCTGGGCGACGAGCGCGACACGCTCAACCGGCACGTGTTCGTCGGCGGCAACGCGTTCATGCTCCATGTGTTCAACCGGTACCGCGCCGAGCTCGGCGTCACCGCGCTGCCCGCGGAGCTCGACGCGACGGCCAGCGCCACGATGCGGCAGCTCGAACACGACACCGCGCGCCTGGCCGTGTCGGTCCCGGAGCGGACGGGCGAGACGCTGGCCTTCGACGTGGACGTCAGGAACGCCACGGGCCACAAGTTCCCGACGGGCTATCCGGCCCGCCGCACCTGGCTGCACGTCATCGTGCGCGACGCCGCCGGAGGCGCGCTGTTCGAGTCCGGGGCGGTGGAGGCGACGGGCGCCATCGCCGGCAACGACGCGGACCTCGACCCACTGCGGTTCGAGCCGCACTACCAGACCATTCGCCGGCCCGACGAGGTGCAGATCTACGAACCCATCCTGGGCGACTCGAA